>JBARHR010000104.1:0-1719 GCA_049799335.1 Gallionella sp.
ATGTCGAGCCCTTCGGCCAGCCATTTCGAGATCGACTCGCTGGAGACTTTTGCGTTCTCGCCTTCGTCCCAGACGATCGGCAGCGCATCGAGCGCTGTCCTGGCGTGCCACCAGGTATCGGCGACGACGGCGACGCTGCTGTCGCTGACGCGCACGACCTTCTTGACGCCCTTCATGCCCACGACTTTGGCTTCGTCATAGCTCTTCAGCTTGCCGACGAACACAGGGCAATCCTTGATCGCGGCGTTCAGCATGCCCGGCAGCTTGACGTCGGCGCCGTAGATCATCGCACCGGTCGTCTTCTCGACGGTGTCGAGCCGCTTGACGCCCTTGCCGATGATCTTCCAGTCCTTGGGATCCTTCAGCTTGACGTCCGCCGGCGGCTCGAGCTTCGCCGCGGCCTCCACCACCTTGCCGTAGGTCGTGGTGCGGCCCGAAGGCGTGTGGGTGATGACGCTGTTGGCGGCGCCGCATTCGCCGACCGGGACCTTCCACTCGTTGGCGGCGGCCTGCACCAGCATCATGCGCGCGGTGGCGCCACCCTTGCGGACATAGTCCTGCGAGGAGCGGATACCGCGGCTGCCGCCGGTCGAGAAATCGCCCCAGGCGCGCTTGCGTGCGACACTTTGTCCGGGAGTCGGATACTCGGTGACGACCTTCGACCAGTCGCATTCGAGCTCTTCGGCGACGAGCTGGGCGAGGCCGGTGAGGGTGCCTTGTCCCATTTCGGAACGCGCGATGCGAATGACGACGGTGTCGTCGGGCCGGATCACCACCCAGGCGTTGACCTCGGGCGAGCCATCGGCGGCACGTACGATGCTGGGGCCGCCGAAGGGAAGGTCGAGGCCGAGCGCGAGGCCGGTGCCGACAGCGGCGGTACCGATTACAAAGGCGCGGCGGTTGAGTGTGGGTACATGGTTCATGGCTGCCCCCTCACGCGTTCGCGGCGGCGTGAATGGCTTCACGCGCCTGCTGGAAGGTACCGCAGCGGCAGATATTGGTGATGGCCTCGTCGATGTCCTTGTCGGTCGGCTTCGGCTTCTCCTTGAGCAGTGCCGCCACCGCCATGATCATTCCGCTCTGGCAATAGCCGCATTGCGGAACGTCGTTGGCGATCCAGGCCTGCTGCACCTTGTGCAGTGCGCCATCGGCGGCCAGGCCCTCGATGGTCGTGATCTGCTTGCCGACGGCTTCACTGACCGCCACACCGCAGGATCGCACCGCGAGGCCATCGATATGAACGGTGCAGGAGCCGCATTGTGCAATGCCGCAACCATATTTGGTGCCGGTCAGGCCGGCGTTTTCCCGGATCGCCCACAGCAGCGGCGTATCCGGCTCGACGTCGAGGTCGAAAGTCTTGCCATTGATTGTGAGATTTGCCATCGCGCTTCCCCTGATGAGCTCGATCCATCGATGGAGCTGCCGGGGCAAGGTTGTACCGCAACCTGGAACAGTTCAAATCAAGATTTTGCGTTTGCAGCGCGGAAGGTAATTGATCGGCCGGCGTTGCGTCGTGCGAAGGGAACCGGCTCTCCAGCTTGCCCCGCGCAATGAAAGCCGCGGATTAAAGTTTCAAACACCAGCGTGCTCTCAAACACGCCTTCGCGATCTCGCGGCCTGATACGCCCGAGCTTTGCCATTTATTTCCCACCCTCCACCCAGAGGGCGCAGGGAATGCCGGGCGCCCGATGCGCCCGCAGCCGCGCGTGGAGTGTAGAT
>JBARHR010000105.1:0-13361 GCA_049799335.1 Gallionella sp.
AGGATCCTCATCTTGAAGAGATCGGCTGGCACAACTTCCTTGGCATGACCGTTGGTCAGGCCGTGCTATGGGCAGCAACTGACGTTGATCCCAAATACGAAAACCCTGAACTGACGACTTCGGAGCCCTACGTAATGGGCTCACATGCAACAGGTTGTGGGGCTTGGTGTTCAGGCCCTGAAGACTTGTCTCCACCCGAGTACTTCTGGGGTTACAACCGCATGACGACCGTTGAAGGGTTGTTCGGTGCAGGTGATGCGGCTGGCGGTACACCTCACGCATTCTCATCTGGTTCCTTTACTGAAGGTCGTCTGGCTGCCAAGGCTGCCTGTAAGTATATTGATGATGGCAAAGCCGAGGGCATCCGAGTTTCTGACGCTCAGATCAATCGCCGTAAAGAAGAGATTTACAAGCCTCTGGAAACTTATCGCGTTTATAGCAACGAAGTGGTCGCTGGCACCGTCAATCCTAACTTCATCAATCCGAAACAGGGCCTTGATCGTTTGCAGAAGCTGATGGATGAATACTGCGGTGGTTTTGGCGTCAACTACATGACCAACGACAAGCTCCTGAATATCGGCCTGAAGAAGATGTCCATACTCGGCGAGGACCTGGAAAAAGTCGCCGCGACCGATATACACGAGTTGTTACGTGCGTGGGAGTTGAAACATCGTTTCCTTACGTCTGAAAGTGTGTTCCATCATACGCTGTTCCGCAAGGAAACACGTTGGCCGGGATACTACTACCGTGGTGATGCAATGAAGCTGGATGATGAGAACTGGCACGTGCTGACAGTTTCTCGTCGTGATCCGAAGACAGGTGACTACACGATGGAAAAAGCACCGCTTTACCACCTCGTAGGTGATGTGGAGAAAGCGCCCACCGAAGCGCACTAAGCAAATATAGGTTTGATTCTTTCAAGCCGTGAGATGTATTTGCGAAAAAAGGGACTGACATGCATGTTGTTGGTCCTTTTTTTTAGTCCCGACAGTGGTTGGGTCTCGCCATAGATGAAATTATGAAATACTGTGCAGGTGAGAGATTTTATGAACATTCTTGAAAAAACAGATGACGAGATTTTAGAGTTGGCCAACCCGATGTGGGCTGATCTTATCAAGTACTCCAATGAAGGAAACTACGGCGCTTTCACGCGTAATTTTTCGAGCTCTTTTATTGCCGGTGCCAATGAAGTTGAAATGGGCAAGCAGTTTGCGAGAAGCGATCTTGCGAAGAACCTGTCAGATGATTATTCATATCTTGGCCTGATACGACGAGGAGAATATGTCACTGTTTTGTATAAAGTGATAAACAAAAAAAACAATAGTGAATGGCTGGGAAGACTGGTACTAGGTTATGAAAAGGACAAGGTAAAGATTTTTGGGGCCACACTATTTTAATATGATTCAATCAACTATGTCAGATACGATTGAAGACGAAAAATTCGTTGAACTCAATTACAAGGTCATCGATATCAAGACCGGTGACGTGCTGGTTACCGTAGATTATCCGTTGGGATATGTTCATGGCGTGAATGATGTGATGTCTGAAGAAGTGACAAAACTGCTTTATGGCAAAAAAGTCGGCGACATCATCGATGTGCCAATTGACACTACCCTGCTATACGGGCAGCGAGATGAATCGCTGGTATTTACCGATCTTATAGAAAATGTCCCGGAAGAATATCGGGAGATTGGTATGACCATCACCATGGAAAATGACAAGGGTGAGCCCAGGAACTTCATCGTCACGCGCTTCGATGACAAGACATTGACTGTCGACGGGAATAACCCCCTTTGCGGCAGAGAAGTCACTTTCACGCTGGAAGTCTTGTCTATTCGTGATGCGACAGACGAAGAAATCGAGCTTGGCGGAGCAGTCGGCGCCGATCCTCAGTTAAATGAGATACTCGAACGGGCAAAATGAAATTCTCAAATGCTTACGTACTTTACCCTCGCAATAAGGCCTTAGAACGCGCTTTATCAAATTCTTTAGGTAAGCTCGGCGACGAGTGGGTTGAGGCAGCCACGCCAAATACCAAGGTGGCCGTCGCCGATAATTTTCTTTACACGCGAGGAAATTTTGAACAGCATCGTTTCAATTCCAACATCCTTGAGCCCGTGCAAGAGGCGCTGGAAGGATCGCTGACAGTTCAATATCACGATCAGGAGCCGTCTGCCTGGGCCGATACTCAGAATAATCTGGGGAACGTTCTGGCGGCACTGGGACAGCAGCGAAGAAATGCTGAGTTGTTTGAAAAGGCCATTCAGTGTTTTAGCAATGCGTTGGAGGAGTTCAGGCAGGACAACTCACCCTTGGAATGGGCCACTACACAATATAATCTGGGCACGGCTAACCAAGCGCTTGGTCGGCTACTTGATGATACAAAGCCGTTAAAAATCGCCGTCGATGCTTATACCAATGCTTTGCTGATTTGGACGCGAGACAAGTTTCCGGAAGACTGGATGTTTACGATGCATCAACTTGGGGATACGTTCCAAGCGTACGGAAAACTGCTTAAAGGTAACCGTCAATTTCAAAAGTCCGTTGTTGCCTATAAAAATGCACTTGCCGCACTCGATGCAGATAATTATGCATTAGAGTTAACCGCTACACATAATAACCGTGCTGTTGCATTACATCATCTCGGTGAGACGGAAGAAAACCCGGAACGCCTGGAGGAAGCGATAAGATCTTATGAAAAGGCGCTAGCGGTCAGTATGGAGCAGCAACTTCCTATTCACGTGGCGGTACTTTGCAGGGTAAACAAGGTGACAGCACAGAATGTCCTGGCAGAATTATCAAACGACACCGTGCTCGCAGAAGAGGTGGCCGATGAGTTTGAAGTTATTATTGAATGTTTTTCGCATGCCCTTCAGCCACTCTGTTTAAGACATTGCAAAGAGCAAATGAATAAAGCAAGATCGGTGGCGCTTGCCAATAGCGCAAGCTGCCGATAAGGAGGTCGAAGATTGTCGGTTGAAGAAAAAATAGACAAAAAAAAGCGGGATCCGAACAATCCATGCCTGTTCTGCAAAGATCCGCGTGGCGTATCCCTGCAGCATGAACTTGCATACAGTGCGCGTGATAGCTACGCGGTGAGCCCGGGGCATACCCTGATTATTCCACGACGCCATGTCGCCAGCTTTTTTGACCTGACGCCAGAAGAGGTCAATGCCTGCATGGGACTGATCACCGAGGAGCGCACGCGCTTGGACATCGAATTCAAGCCTGATGGATACAATATCGGCGTTAACGTTGGACCGGCGGCTGGGCAGAGTATATTCCATGTGCATATTCATCTCATTCCTCGCTATCAGGGAGATGTCGAGAATCCCCAGGGGGGCGTGCGCCATGTGATACCGAAGAATGGACATTACACACGTTAGATAGTGCGATTTAGCCAGTTAAGTGGGAGGGACTGGCAACCCTGTTGAACTTCCTCCCGTTTTCAACCAGCAAGGAGAAACAATTATGAGTGATGACAAGAAGCCTTTTATCCGTCCCAAGGTTCCAGATGGCCATGCATTCCACGTGACAACTCGTCAAAAAGAAATTACGCCAGGGCAATTTTTTGTTGGCTATGAAACTACATGGGAAGCACACCAGAAAGAAGTGCCATACACCACTCCCAAGAGGCCCTAACAAGAATATTTAGTGCCATCAGCTGCGCGGCACATTGACAGATGGTCGAAGGCCGCGCGGATAACTCCAAACAGCTCTAGCCTGGATTTACTTAAAGAAAAGCACGCGTTTATCGCGTGCTTTTCTTTTTAGCATAGCGTGCCAATTAGAACTCAAACACGCTCAGAAAGCTGGTAATCCACATCTATAAACGCGCCAACATCGGCCAGGAAACGAATCGTTCTGGCGCCGAACCCTACATCCGGACTGGTTTCACCTTTATCAACAGAAAGCACCAGTACTACGCCGATTCTTGGCGACAAGTTGTGGCTTTTAATTACTTGCAGGATTTTTTCCTTGGCCGGTTCTATTTTTTTGACGATGATGTCCGTCATTTTATAAACGTCAATATCGTCCGTCATCGTTTCCGTTGATAACTCCCATGAACTGATCACGGGTTTATCTAGGGCACTGTGGGCTCCGGATGCATCAACCGAGGTGGGTTCGATGCCAATTAGGCGCGTGACGTCATCAGGATTGAAATGATAACCACTGAGGGTGAAGTGGGCGCGTGCTTTATTAGATGCCAAGTTTTTACTCTGATCAATTGATTGCAAATAGGGAGTGAGATTATAGCGTTTAGCGCAAACGGGTCAATTGAGCTGTCCCTGCTAGGCATCGAAAGAGTGTATACAAATCTTCAGGCGCGAATAAGCACGACTTCAGTTTGTGCACGACGCCCGGATTCGACGAGCACTGCCGGATGTTTTGCTTTTGAGGAGACTTGTACACGCTTTGTTTGCGAATATCGATAAAATCGCGCGGCACAGCGCTTAATACACCCGTTATTTCTTCGTCGCAACGTATCGGTAACTTATGAAATCCGCACCAGCCGAATCGTAGCGCTCCGCTTCGTAGATCGTCATACCCTCTTCTAAAAGTAACTTGAGTACCTCGTCGATTGCCATCGTGTGCATTTCCATTACCCTGTGCTTCCCATACCTGAAGCGTCTCGCCAGGTTGAGAACGAGATTGCTTAATAGCAGATGAAGAAAGCCCTTGATTGAGTCCAACCTTGGGTGCGAAGGTGTTTGGAACATGACGGTCCCGCCTGGTCGCAATACACGACAGAACTCCCTGATCAACAGTTTCTGTATCCCTTTTGGCGAGTGCTGCAAGACGATGTTGCAGTAGAGGAAATCAACCACTTCGTCGGCGACTCCTTCCAAGCTCGTGCCATCGTTATTCAAGTAGCTAATATTGTCGTATCCGGCATTTTCCGATCGTGCCTCTGAAAGCATCGTGGCAGATATATCAACTCCAAGGACGCGCCGAAATGATCGGGATAGCGCCTGGCTCAATCGCCCAACACCGCACCCATAATCCAGCGCATAGTCAAACTTTATCTGTATACCTAGTCCGGATACCTTGTTAAAAACGGCGTCAATTTCTTCACGCCCAGATTGGAAGAATATCTCCTTATCCCACTTGCCTCCAATTGAACTTGGATGTGTAAGCACAGCCCAGTAAGGATCGCACGCCCCCAGCGCTTCCCATTGTTGCTTGCATCTTTCGTTCATTGAGTCACGCTTCCTTTCCGCTTTTCCGCAAATTTGTAATTCTGAAAGCAATTGCGATTCAAATCAAGTGTGCAATTGCCAACAAATCCGACGATACTGATCATAGACAAGCAATGTGTAGCTGTCATGGGAGTGTGAGTCACATTTGATGGGTAATTTGTGTCATGCCGCGAAATTGCATGCTGTGACTTTTGTACTGTAAGACTTACTTTTTTCATAAGGAGGCGCCCTAGAGTTTTAAATTGGCGACAGCGGATGTTCTGGCTTATAAGTCACAAGGACTTCTATGTATTTCGCCCTGATTCCGTTACTTACATCGTCTATATTCATGATCTGCGTAAACAATCCAGAAGAATCGAAAATGTGCTGGCAGATATCAAACCCCCAATCCACGGTGACAAGCGACTTTCCATTGCCTATCGGATTACCGTGATACTGTTCGGGTTGAATGTACTCAATACTGCCGTCGCGCATTATTGCCCTCGGCTTGGATGCGGCCATCCCATTCACCAGTGGCACCGTAAAGATGTGCATTCCCCCCGGCTTGAGGGTTCTAGCGATTTCCCGGAACACATCCGCGGAATCGAAGACGTGCTCAAGGACGTCCTGGGTTACATGCAAGTCAATGCTTTCGTCACCAAACGTCAGGCACCCCAAATTTTCATTGCGTATTTTTCCAACTAAGCTTCCGCTTGCCTGATCGGAAAAATATTGCGATGCAACGTAATGCGCGCACTCTCTGGAGAGCCGAGCGCTGGCACCTCGGGCGCATGGCGACGATTCATGCACGACAGCACTACGCCAACTTGGAAACATGGCTTCTATGACTCGCATCAATGCTCGTTCCCGCGGAATACTCCCACAATTGGTACACATGAAATGATCTCGCAACCACAGGTTATACGCAGCGAATTTAACGTTTCGATCACATGTATAGCAGTAACCAACGCTGCAGATTACAGGGTTGCGCGCGACGTTCATTAGTCTATGGCCGGAATAACATAATTTCCTGAGTGTGCATGTGAAGCTGGAATGGATGAAATCGAGCATAGAGTGGCAAATATATTATTTATTCGTAGCTGCACTTTACAGTTCGCAATTTCCAATTTTCAAAGTACTGTGCCGAATATGGCATTCGGCATCGCTTGATCAACCGCTAGCTACGGTAATAAACAATCCTTACATCGCGCTTACTGGTACCAAAATGTTGATAATTAATTGGAAAGTTGCGTGGTGCATTCTAGGCTGGGAAGCTCGATTTTTTTATTCAATGAAAAGCAGGTAGAGGGTCGCCTATTCGAAGGGTCAAATCTGGACAATCGTTATTCCGCTGACATGCACAACTGCGCACTACGCCATGCCAAGGGATTGCCATTTTTGAAAGGGCGTAATCGTACCGACGTCAACATGACGTCTGGTGGCCGCCCTTCTTCGGAGATTCTATCGTTCGAAAAAAATCGGCCCGAAGTCAGGAGACATCAGGCACCAAAATAGTAGTAATGCGCTTGATTCGCGCCTGTTTCACCGGCTCATCTAGCTAACAAACAAACCATCTCTATATTCCACATGGTTATTTAGATGTGACAACTAAGTATTATGTAGGAATATCAAGCATTGCTATACTGCACCGCATTAAGCAGTGATCGAGCTTCTCCAAATTCATTTAATATAGAAAGGTAGACCAACATGTCCAAGTTAATCAAGAATGGCCGTATTGAAACGGATGGCTGGAAGACGCTGGCCCTGGCGGAAGGTGAAACACCCGAAAACGTCAGGCTGCCTGTCGGCCAGGTGTTGGTGCCGCTTTCCGTATGGCGCGCACGCCGCGCAGAACTGATTCATCGCGAATATGAACACGGCTGGGCACTGGGAGTATGGTTGTCCGCCGAGGAAAGTGCCGAAGCTATCGAAAACGACATCGATGACTTCAGTGCAATCGCGGTGCAATTCGACAAATTTAGCGATGGGAAGAGTTACGCTACGGCGCGAGTTTTGCGCGAAGATTATGGGTACAAGGGTGAACTGCGCGCTATAGGAGACGTGCCAGGTGACAGACTTACCTACCGCTATGAAGTGGGGTTTGACGTAGTACCGGTAAGCGGCTCGCACAGCTCTGGTTGGAACAACGTAACATTCCTTCCTGCATGGTTGAAGTCGACAGAACGTCCCGAGAGGTTAGTCGCAGCCTGACAATTCGTATCATCGAAGGTCCGAACTATTCGTATTCAATTGCGGCTTGAGTGGCACTGGTAGCAATATTTGCCAGTTGCCGCTCTTGATCAGACTAAACTTGTAACACTGCCAGCCCGTAGCACCGCAAGCTACAGTATTCTTCATGCGCCGCTCAGTATTGCGCGGCTTCCTGTCTTAAAATTACGAACTGCAGACCGCGCTTTATCCAATACTACATTGGACAAACTGTCAGTTCATCTGACGTCTTGTCACGCTGTAGTTCGCTTTCGCGAGTTAGACGGGAACCAGTTTACCATAGCGCTCGAAGAGTTTTGCGGTAAAACCTTTTTGTTTTGCAACAGAAACGTCTACTGCCGTGCTGCCTATATATCCTTCAAGCTTCATGTCGTTGGTTGTCACTATATTTCGCTGACGGCACGCCCATTACGCTTATGATAGGTCCCTCGGAGTTACGTTTGCGACCAGGGCAGTCCTTCGAATCTCCAGCCATTATGCGAGTTACGATGGTGTTCATCGCTCAGGTCGCCTTCAAAGCCGTGTAGCACATTATATACTTCCGATAGCCCCGCTTTTTCCAGCGCCAACCCCGCATCTATCGAACGCCGACCGGAACGGCAGATAAGTACAACCGGACGATTGGCGCTGGCCGCCTTCTTTACATATGAAACGAAATGCGGATTGATATCCCACTCCGGGCCATCCACCCAAGGGATAAGGATTGAACCTTTGGGATGACCGACAAACATGTGCTCCATTTCACTGCGTACATCAACAAACACAGCTTCAGGATTGGCTTGCAAAAACTCAAATGCCTGCTTTGGGTTCAGGTGTTCCATGATCAACTCCGATAATGAGCTTAATTATCTCAACAGGTGGAATGATAGTCTGGCCAAGTACCGCAAGTCCAGCAGCAAAAGCGTATAGCGTTACGGGCAAGCGGGGCAATCGCAAGACTTAAACTATGAGGGAAAACAATTTCCTGCGCTTCCCGCTTGGCTGCATTTTTTCGTGCTGAATGACATGACATCTAGTTCTGCATCTTTCTAGCTACCACTGGAAGCCACTGCCATTAGTTGTGAGCAGTACACCACGGCGTGGCAAGTTTCTCCCCCTGCTTCTGGTTGATCTCGAAAAGTTACAATGCTATGTATTCCTAGCACATTTGGCACAGTGTAACGCTCATATCGGACCCCTGATCATAGGCGGATTCGACTATTTCTCGAGTTGCTTCTGTGTTTTATCCAACTCGGAGAGCGCAAGCGCGATACCGCAACAAGTAACATTTTGCTCGGATCCTCAGGCGTGTTTCTGCACGATCATCACTTCGGACACAATGCAGATTTTCATTTTTTCGACGCTGAGTTCAAGACGTCTCGGAAGGTTGAGCTTTCCTATCAACTTCCAGCGCTTTCTTGTCTTGATTTAATTGGACATTAAACGGATTGCCCAAATTTTGTGTCTATGACTATTTAGAAGGGGGTTATATAACCCGAATGAGGGGTATACTGTGCATGCGTGAGAAACAGTAGATCGCAATAAGGAACCATAACTTTGGTGGCACAGTAAATTTGACATAATCAAACCTGAGTTAGTCAGTACACTATTTATTAAGGTCGAATTTAGAGGCATACTGATATTCTTCATATGAGCAAGAAAATAAACTCAATCAGGAACCTAGCGCCCAACGAATTTTTTCGGCCTCCGGTCAAGCCTTTCGTTGCACCTGAACTTGAAGGACGTCTGCCGGATGCGATTCCGTCTGATTCAGCCTTGCATACAGCATCAGAACTGAAGCCTAGGTCCGACATCAAGCCCGCCATAGAAAAGCTTCTTGAAATTCTGGTAGACACGGTAGGAGCATCGTCTGGCTTGGCAAGAATCTTGCCCCTCCATAGCCAGACACATCAAATATTCAGCTCAGTGGGTTTGCCAGATGAATTACTCGCACTCGGTAGTTCACTCCACTTGAGTTGCGAATCATGCGCCGACATTCCCTTGTCCAATCAGATAACCACTTCCAATCTAAAATCGTGTGAAACGCGCCATATGTGTCCAAACACGAATTGTCAGATTCAGTGGTTGATTTCGGCACCTATCGAAAGCAGCCCAAAAACTAACAATACCATCGGGACGCTCACGTTGTTTTTTGACAAGGAGCATGAAAATTTAAAGCAATTGACGCGGGTGATCCATCAGTTCACGGAATTGCTAAGCACATTGATTGAACAGTACCGACTAAGTCGTGAAGTTAGACGATCAGAATTGATGGCTGAAAGACAGTCGATCGCAAATGAAATTCATGATTCACTCGCGCAGACTCTGGTTTATGCCAGGATGAGAAACAACCTGCTCCTCGAATCCACCAAGGTTAAGAATGAGCTAATGATCACGAAGTATGCGCAAGATATAGACAATGCGCTGGAAGAATGCCAGAAGACTGTCCGTGAACTGATTACCGACTTCCGCTGTTCGCTTGACCCATCCGGACTACTCCACGCTCTGCAAATTCATGTCGCGCATTTCCGCGACAGGAACCGCATTGTGCTGGAGTATGTAAATCGCGTTTCAAGCTTTGAACTGCCGCTTGAATTCGAAATCCAGATTTCTCATATCGTTCAGGAAGCGCTAATAAATATAGCAACCCATTCCGACGCGACCCATGCACGATTATGCGTCGAGCTTGCAAATAATTATTATGTTTTCACCATTGAAGACAACGGTATAGGCGGGTGCACCTTCGCTCCCATTGAGGGCCACTACGGCGTAATGATCATGCGCGAACGTGCAAAAAAAATTGGAGGAGAAATTAAGATAGATAGCATCCAAGGAATAGGCACGAGTGTGCGGCTATTTTTTCCTGAGCCGGGTTTAAATTGGAGAGAAGTTAATGAGTGATAGCCTGAAAGTCGTTTTGGTTGATGATCAAAATCTATGTAGAAGCGGACTCTGTGAATTGTTCGGCAATCAATTCGGTTTTTCTGTTCTCGGTGCAACAGGCAATATAGAAGGGTTACGTGCGTTGCTGCAGGAAGATCCAGATCTGCTTATTATGGACTTGCGAATGAAGCCACTGGATGGACTTACCATGCTTGAAACCATACGTTCGGAAGGTTGCATTACGCCCGCAGTTGTATTGACAATGAGCGACTCGGAAGCCGACTTATCCAAGGCAATCCGTGCCGGTGTGCGGGGCTATTTGCTCAAGGATATGGCGCCGGAAGACGTCGTTGACGCAATTCGCCGCGTTGCGGGCGGCGAATTGGTTGTAGCGCCGGCGATGACGATAAAAATGATCGAAATCTTGCGCGGCGACCAACCAGGAGAAGAGCCAAGAAACTCGCTAAAATTGCTTACGGAACGTGAGCGCGAAATACTTCAATTGCTGTCTCGCGGCGAAAGTAACAAGGCGATCGCGCAAACGCTGTCGATAAGCTATGACACCGTAAAGCAGCATGTACGTCACATCCTAACCAAATTGAATTTGTCGTCAAGAGTCAAAGCTGCCGTGTTATACACTGTGGAACAACAAGGGCAAAGCAACGACAACGTCGATATGCGATCCTGACAAATCCTAAGAAGTACCGCCCCATGATGTTGAAACAGTTTCGGTCTTTAATATGGCTATGTATCGCCACGTTTTTGCTTGCCGCTTGCGCCAGTTCGAGTGGCCCAGAGAACAATCCCAACCCGAACGGCAGAACCATAGCCGTCATGCCATTGGACAACCAGTCCAATTCGGTAACTGGATCTTTGTATATGCGCGAAGAGATGGTCGCAATTTTGCGGAACAGAGGTTACGCGCCACTATCGATCAAACAGACAGATGAGCAATTGGCCAACCAGTTCGGGATTTCCCTGGGTGGTCAGATCACTGACGTGGACATACCGAAGATTGCTACAGGGCTCAACGTAAATGCAATAATGACTGGAACGTTGAAAAACTTTAATTCTGTTCTATTGTCGTACAACGAAGTTTCGGCTAGCTTTACATTGTACTTTGCGGATGACTGGTTGCCGGTATGGCGCTATGATAACGCGGTAAGCGTCCCATTTTCGCCGTTGAGAAATGAATCGGTCGGAACCCAGATTATCAGCGGCCTGGTTGGCAGCGTTCTGGAAAGAACTGCTGGAATGCCGATGCAAGGTGCCGTATCCGAATATTACAAACGCCTGCAAATGACCCTCCCGTCTGGCAGGTAGTAACTACACCAAGGAGAGTTGCCATGATATCCCGTACCGCCAACATCGTCCTGACTTCGCTGGTTTTGCTGGTTAGTGCCTGCACAACAAGCATGACCGGACAGGTCAAGGACGACAGTACTTTGACAGGTGAAACCAAACGACTCGAAGCTGCCGGTTCGGCATATACAGGTCCTCAATACACCATCGGCATTGTTCAGTTCGACAACAAGGCCCCCGCTAGAGTGACCGGCATCGGCGAAGCCGCCGCGACGATACTCAGAACACAATTGGAAGCGGCCGGATTGAAAACCATACTACTCGATGAAAATGCCCTTAAAGAACAGGATAAATTCAAGGCGTTGCAGCGATCTGGCGTAATCAAAACAGGCAAGAAGGACGCGGACAGCGGCTTTGATGCGCTCGACTATCGACTGTCCGGTGCGATTACTGCCTACTCTGAAGTTGAGGAAGGTGTTGATGCCATCGTGTTCCAGAAAAAATCCACGGTTGCCCGGGTAACTGTCGATTACGCGTTGGTAGATATCGCTACAGGTAAACCTCTGGTGGCCGAGTCGGGTGCTGGCGAGTACCGCAAAACAACCACTGGCGCGTTGGGTCTGGGAGCAAAATCTTCATTTGATCCAAATTTGCGCGACGGCGCGCTGCGCGATGCCCTCGCAAAAGCAACGGAGAAAGTCATTCTCAAGTTGAGTACCATGCCTTTTCAGGGAAAATTGCTTGCCGTCGACCAGGGATCGGTGGTTCTAAAAGCGGGTCGCCGCTCGCAACTTAATCCAGGAACAAAGCTGGAAGTATTCCACGTCGGTGAGGCTTTGCTGGACCCGGACAATGGGCAAGTTCTCGGCTACAGAGAAAACAAGGTCGGCATCATACGACTAGAAAGTCATCAAAATGAAAATCTGTCTACCGCGTCTATCGTGTCCGGAGACGGTTTCAAAATTGGCGATGTGGCGAAGCCATTGCCTTGAGGTACCTCTTGGTTAGCTCTTTGGATTGCGCTGTGAGTGTCAACTTATCGGAAGTATATTCGCGTCCGCAGTGCAGGCGCGATGAACAACGCAGACGATGGTGGACGTTACGCCAACAGGGGCGTTAGGCGCCAAGTAACGAAATGATGCTCTTGATCTCTTTACGCAATGCAGAAACGCTGAACGATTGCCCTGCGTCAGTTCCATTGGCGTCCGCGAGCCCGGATTCTTCCAGGCGGTTTCTTGCGCCACTGATGGTGAAGCCTTCACCATACAACAATTCACGAATCCTGCGAATCAAAAGTACTTCATGATGCTGATAATAGCGGCGATTGCCGCTACGTTTGACCGGCTTTAGCTGCGTAAATTCCTGTTCCCAGTAGCGCAACACATGCGCTTTTACTCCGCACAACTCACTTACTTCACCTATTGTGAAATAGCGCTTGGCGGGTATCGGGGGGAGATCTGAATTAGGCTTGTGGTTTTCCATGATAGGACTTTTCCACCATGGTCTTCAATTTCTGGCTGGGATGGAATGTCACGACGCGCCGAGCGGTAATGGGAATCTCTTCGCCAGTCTTCGGATTGCGACCCGGACGCTGCGGTTTGTCGCGCAATTGGAAGTTTCCGAACCCCGACAATTTCACGCTTTCACCATGTTCAAGTTGTGCGCGAATTTCCTCAAAAAAAGCCTCCACCATATCTTTGGCTTCACGTTTGTTGAGTCCTACCTTGTCAAATAGCAAATCAGCCAGCTCGGCCTTGGTTAAAGTTGTTGTCATATTCTCCCTACACC
>JBARHR010000106.1:0-1981 GCA_049799335.1 Gallionella sp.
CGCTACTGAGTCTCGGAACTCGGGCCGGCACGGAACTGCGCCGCGGCGAGCTCCGCGAGGTCATTGTTAGTGGTGATAACGGCTACGCGGTGATGGTGAGCGCCGGACGAGGAGTCTTGCTGCTGATTTTAGCGACCGAAGCAACGCCACTGGGGCTCATATTTATCGATATGCGAGACGCTATTGAAGCGGTAAAACACATTCTTTAGCCGGTCGAAAATCAGACGCTGCCGAATTCGCTTTTTGTACGTTAACCAACGACAAAAGTTTCAGCAGTCATGGCTTGTCCATATTGCATTAAACCAACTCCAATGATTTAGAGGCTATTGCAATAAACCCTGTTGCAGCAGAGAGATTTACCCTGACTATATCACCGGGATTTGACTCCATTGGTTTAAGTTTTCCTTGTGCTCATTACTAAAATAGTGTTAATGTTCATATTAATATGATATATTGTGAATGTAAATTATGTGATTAGGAATTTGCGAAACCGCAGCCAGAATAGACCTTAGGTGTAGAAAGCGACTTCGCGAGAATTGATTTATCCGGAATGTATTTGCCGACAGTTTATGGAATTACTACCGAAATTTCTTTGACAGCTGAATTTGGAGCGAATGATAGATTTGCGGATTTGAAATATTCACCACTACAAATGGATAAACAGCGTATCGAGTTTTATTCGAACTGTGAACTTGGCATCGGAATGCTAAACGCGAAACATTGATTATTTAATAACAATTATGTCGAAACTAACGCCCGATACGCGGGCGCAGCAAAAAACGAGCAACTTCTGTAGGCTGATGGTCGCGATTTTTGACGGATTATTTAGCGGCGACCTGTTAGCGATACGTATTTTGCACTAGCGATATATCGTTAAACCCGCGCTGATTAAGCGGGCCAAGCATCAAGTAGTTTATTTTTCATAAAGGAGAAGCATATGAACCAAGCAGCAGTAGCCTTTCGCAGCCAAGACAATTGTGCACAACCTCAGGTTGAACGCCGCTTTGACCGTTCGTCATATCGCGCTGAATCGCTGGAGTTGCTGTTGACAGCCTTCCGTCGCCGCAACAGTCTGGACGCGGTGTTGGTATCAGACGATAACGGCCTCCTTCTTGCCGGATCTGCGGTTCCGGGGATAGACCTCGATACTGCGGCGGCTGCGTTGCCTGGCGCACTTCGCAACCCTTACTCCCGCCAAGTCACAGCACAGTCCTTTAAGCTGAAACTCGTCAATCTGCATATCGGCGTTATTGGTAACGTGGCCGCCGCGAATTTGCTGCCGGCCAGAATCTTCGAAGGCACAAAGCGCATCCTTTCCTACTGAACACCTGGCCATCGGCTACTTCGACTAACAAGAAACGCAAATCTGATGCAAAGAAATGATCGGAATTGCTTTCGTTTGGGATTGCGGCGGTATTCAGCCGTTGCATTGTCGGTATTTCGCCATCTGCACCGATCAACTTATAGTGTATGAGACTTTTTGATCTCTGAAGGACGGTTTTGTTCGTAGGTACGGCACACAATTGAGGATCTGCTGAAGGCCAGCCGTTGGAAACACGTGGCCTATCGAAGATGTAGCAAAAAGTATCATCCGCTCATTCTGCCCTGAATCAATTTGAAGTTCGACTTCAACGTCCGGAATTGGCGTGCGCCAACCCGCTGTGCACACAGACTAATACGATTGGGCATGGAAGCCGATCTGAGAGGAACCTAGTCAGCATTTTGCATCTGGGACAGTAGTGCTGGAATCCAGGCGGATATTCCCGTGTCTGGGCGCTACTTTTTTAGTATAGTCTGCGACTGAATATTGATTACAGTCAACGATAACTCCACCTTCATATGAAACTTATCCCGACGATACTCTGCGGCGGAGCGGGCTCCCGACTTTGGCCCGTTTCACGAGAAATGCATCCCAAGCCATTCATCCGTCTGGCGGACGGTCAGAGCCTGTTGCAAAAAGCCTGGCTACGCGGTGTGGCAA
>JBARHR010000107.1:0-1787 GCA_049799335.1 Gallionella sp.
ATCGACGGACGTTCTCCCTGCGATGGCACCGCCTACGGATTTACCAATCGCAATTACTCTCGTCTCAAGTTACTGATCTGGGATGGCACCGGGGTCTGGTTGTGCCATCGCCGTTTGCACAAGGGGCGATTCCGCTGGCCGAGTCCTGAGGAAACATTATTCCGCATGAGTGCAGAACAATGGCGCTGGCTGACCACCGGCGTGGACTGGCAAAGGCTCTGTGCGCAGCCGTCTGCGCAGTGGCGGGTTTAGCACTTAATTTCTGCCTTTTATCCCTTTAATTTAGTGCGTTACGGGTTGGTGTGTGATACAATCCAACCCAATGAATGCACTGAATAAAACGGCTATTTCAACCGATTTTCCAGCCCTCGCTGGCGAAGTTTTATCCCCTCAAATTCCGTCTCGTGATGCCGAGATTATTCGACTCACCGATATTAACCGCTCACTGGAAATCAAGATTCAGGCATTGGTTCAGGAAGTGGCTTATCTGCGCCGCATCCGTTATGGCGTGAAGAACGAAGCGATGACCGCAGAACAACGGTCCTTGTTCGAAGAGGATATTGTTCAGGACATCGCCGCCGTCGAATCCGAACTCAAACTACCGGTCACACCCTCCGTACCGAGAGCCCGCGCCGGTCGTCAGGTACTACCTGAACATCTGGAGCGGGTCGAAGTGCGTCACGAACCGGATTCATGCACCTGCTCAGCCTGTCAGGCTAAGCTGGTCAAGATCGGTGAAGATGTCAGCGAGCAACTGGATATTGAACCGGCACGATTCTTCGTGATCCGCCATATCCGCCCGCAATATGCCTGCCGCCAGTGCGAAACCATCACGGCAGCACCTGTGGCGCCAGCAATTATCGACGGCTCACTGGCCGCGCCCGGTTTGCTGACCTGGGTGGCCACCAGCAAATATCTGGATCACCTGCCGCTGTACCGACTGGAACAGATCGCCGCCCGGCAGCAGGTCAACCTGTCACGCAGCACCATGTGCGAATGGATCGGCCGCATGGGGTTTGCCCTGCAGCCGCTGGCTGACCGCTTGACGGAAATGCTCAAGCAGCGGCAGGTGTTTCATGCCGATGAAACACCCTTCAAGCAACTGGATACCGGGGCAGGCAAGACCAAGCGGGCTTATCTGTGGAGTTATCGTAGCAACGATTTGGATACCGGTCCGCCCATTGTCGTATTCGATTACCAGAGCAGCCGCTCTGGCCAGCATGCGCGAGATTTCTTGCAGGGTTGGCAAGGCAGTCTCATGGTCGATGACTATGGCGGTTATAAGAAGATGTTTGCCGGCGCGCAGGCCGTCACCGAGCTGGGCTGCTGGGCGCATGCCCGGCGCAAGTTCTTTGACCTGCAGGTCAGTGGTGCGCATCCACAAGCGGCGGAAGCGTTGCTGCGCATCGCCAGGCTGTACGCCGCCGAAGAAGCTGCCCGCTCCATGGATCATGCCGCGCGCGCGGCACATCGCCAGCAAAACAGCCTGCCTATCCTAGCGGACATGCATGACTGGCTGATTCATCTGCGAATCTCTACAGCCGATGGCAGCGGCCTGGCACGCGCGATCGACTACAGCCTGAACCGCTGGGCGAGCTTGGTCCGCTACGCGCAAACCGGCAATCTGCCGATCGACAACAACCCAGTGGAAAATGCGATTCGCCCGATTGCCATCGGCAAGAAGAACTGGCTGTTTGCGGGCAGCGAACGCGCCGGAAAACGCGCGGCCGCGATTCAAAGCCTGTTCGCCACCGCCAAGCTCAACGGCATTGAACCTGCTGCCTGGC
>JBARHR010000108.1:0-5688 GCA_049799335.1 Gallionella sp.
TCGTCGAGGATGACTGGGAGAATCCGACCTTGGGTGCTTGGGGGCTGGGTTGGGAAGTCTGGCTGAACGGAATGGAAGTAACCCAGTTCACCTATTTTCAGCAAGTGGGCGGCATTGATTGCAAGCCGATAACCGGTGAAATAACCTACGGACTGGAACGTCTCGCCATGTACTTGCAAAATGTGGAAAACGTGTTCGATCTGACCTGGGCCGAAGGAGTCAGCTACCGCGATGTTTATCACCAAAATGAGGTTGAGCAATCGGCCTACAACTTTGACCACAGCGATGTGGATTTCTTGTTGAGCGCATTTGGCAGCTATGAAAAACAGGCAAGCAACCTGATGGTGCAACAACTCGCGCTACCGGCCTATGAGCAGGTTCTTAAAGCGGCGCACACCTTCAATCTGCTGGACGCACGCGGCGCAATCTCGGTAACCGAGCGCGCCGCATATATCGGACGGATACGCAATCTTGCGCGCAGCGTCGCGCAAAGTTATCTGGAGAGTCGCGCCCGATTGGGATTCCCAATGGCGCCAAGGGAATGGGCAGATGAAGTGATTTCGCAACTCGACAAACAGCAGAAGGCCGCCTGACATGACAATCGCAAAGAACAATTTGCTCGTTGAGCTGCTTGTCGAAGAACTGCCACCCAAGGCATTGAGGAATCTCGGCCACGCCTTTGCGGAAGCGATATTCAGCTCGCTTGAAAAGTCGCAATTGGTTGCCGAAACAGAACATTCCGCCTTGACCTCTTACGCAACTCCGCGTCGTCTTGCAGTACATATCCCGAATGTTTTGTCCAAAGCAGAGGATCGTCCGGTGTCGCAAAAGCTTATGCCGGTAAACGTGGGTCTGGACGACCAGGGAGCACCGACAGCTGCCTTGCTCAAGAAGCTGGCGTCACTAGGCGTCTCTCCAGAGGTAGTTCCAAGCCTGACCCGCAAACAGGATGGCAAGCTCGAAGCGTTGTTCCATGACAGCATGGTTGCCGGAGCAACATTGTCCGAAGGTCTGCAGACGGCTTTGGACTTTGCGCTGAGCGGGCTGCCGATACCCAAGGTCATGACCTATCAACTGGCGGATGGCTGGGACAGCGTAAGGTTCGTCCGACCCGCCCATGGTCTGGTGGCTCTGCATGGAACGGATGTCGTGGCCTGTAGCGCCCTCGGTTTGAACGCGGGCCGGGAGTCCCTCGGTCATCGCTTTGAATCGACCGTGGATAAAATCGTCCTGAAAGATGCCGATGGATATTCGCGGCAAATGGAAAACGAAGGCGCTGTGATCGCCAGCTTTGAAGCGCGTCGCGATAACATCGCGTTACAGCTTGCGCAGGCCGCTGAAAAAGAAAATCTTGTTCCGATAGCGGACGAAGAGCTGCTCGATGAAGTTGCTGCACTGGTCGAGCGGCCCAATATCCTGTTGGGACAGTTTGAGCCGGAATATCTTGACGTCCCGCAGGAATGCCTGATACTGACCATGAAGGCCAACCAGAAGTATTTCCCGCTGATGGACAGCAATGGAAAATTGACCAACAAGTTTCTGATCGTTTCGAATATTACTCCGGACGACCCCGGTCAGGTGATACGCGGCAATGAACGTGTGGTGCGCCCGCGTTTGGCCGATGCGAAATTCTTTTTCGACCAGGATCGCAAGAAGAAACTTGCAACGAGGATCGAGAAGCTGGGCGGTGTGGTGTATCACAACCGCCTGGGTAGCCAGTTGCAGCGCGTAGAGCGCATTGCGGTGCTGGCCGGAACGATTGCGCGCCTGCTGGGTGCAGACAAGGCGGATGCCGAAGTGGCGGCAAGGTTGTCCAAGGCAGATCTGTTGACCGATATGGTAGGCGAGTTTCCGGAGTTGCAGGGCATCATGGGGCGTTACTACGCGTTGCATGACGGCGAGAAACAGGAAGTGGCCGACGCGATAGAGGCGCACTACCATCCCCGCTTTGCCGGCGACAGTTTGCCGCAGGGCAACATTGCCTGCGCCCTGACACTTGCAGACAAACTGGAAACACTGGTTGGCATATATGGCATCGGACAGGTGCCGACGGGCGACAAGGATCCGTTTGGCTTGCGTCGACACGCGTTGGGTATATTGCGCATTCTGATTGAAACACCGATAGATTTGCCATTGGGTCCGTTGCTCAAGAAGGCAGCAGATAACTTTCCCGAAGGTTTGTTGAGCGACACCGTGATCGGTAATGTGGAATCATTCATGCAGGATCGATTGCGCGGCTATTTGCGTGATCTGGAATACGATACGTCCCACATTGATGCCGTGCTCAATGTGCTGCAGGGTCGGGTACATGAGGTATTGCCGCGGCTGGATGGCCTACGCGCTTTCGCGTCTCTGGAGGTGGCGAAGGATCTGGCCGCTGCCAACAAGCGCGTGCAAAACATCATGCGAAAAAACCACGAAGAAATCGGTTTGGAGCTGAACGGCGCGACGGTCAATCGTGATTTGTTCCAGGAAGAGGCAGAGCGAGACTTGTATCAGGCAATTCAGGACATCACGCCGTTTGCGGAGAATTGCCTCGCAAGACGCGATTATCAGCACAACCTGAAGGCGCTGGTAACGCTGAAGCCTTTCATAGACGACTTCTTCGAGAAGGTGATGGTAATGAGCGAGGACAAGGATCTGCGTTTGAACCGCGCCGCACTGCTGCTGAAACTCGGCAACCTGATGAATCAGGTCGCTGACATTTCCAAGCTGGCTTCGTAGCCGGTTGGCGCAAGAATCATGAAGCTCATTGTTCTGGATCGTGACGGTGTGATCAACTTTGACTCTGATCAGTTCATCAAGAGTCCGGAGGAATGGCAGCCTATCCCCGGTAGTCTGGAAGCGATCGCACGGCTGAACCAGGCTGGCTATCAGGTGGTGGTCGCAACCAACCAGTCCGGAATCGGGCGCGGCCTGTTCGACATGGCTACACTCAATGCGATACACGACAAGATGCACAAGGCGTGCGCTCTGGTGGGCGCGCGTATTGACGCAGTGTTCTATTGTCCGCATACCGCAGAGGCGAATTGCAACTGTCGAAAACCCAATAGCGGTCTGCTGGAAGAAATCGCGGCACGCTATAAAATGGCGAGCCTTGCCGACGTACTGACCGTTGGCGATTCGCTACGAGATTTACAATCAGGCACAGCGTTGGGCGCGCAGCCGTGTCTGGTGGAGACCGGCAAAGGTATGAAGACGCTGAGCGCCGGCGGGTTGCCGGAGGGTACGCGGGTATTTGCCGATCTTGCGGCAGTTGCCGCAGAAATTCTGTAGTCATGCTAGTGTTGCGTTCGCTGATTTTTCTCCTCTTGCAGCTGCTGATCACGCCCGCATTTGCGTTGCTGGCATTGTTGACCTTTCCGTTCAACGCCCTTACGCGATACCGGTTCATCTCGCTGTGGGCAAAATTGATGCTGAAGCTGCTGCATGTTGTTTGTGGCATACACCACGAAGTACGGGGCATAGAAAACTTGCCTGCGCAACCCTGTGTGGTACTGTGCAAACATCAATCCGCCTGGGAAACATTGGCGCTGCAAAAAGTATTCCCGCCACAGGTCTGGGTGTTGAAGCGGGAGTTGTTGTGGATACCGTTTTTTGGCTGGGCACTGGCGCTTACCAGTCCGATTGCGATCAAGCGCAGTGATGGAAAAGCGGCGATGAGGCAGCTTCTGAAACAGGGAAGGGAACGTCTCGCTCAGGGCTTTTGTGTGGTCATCTTCCCGGAAGGGACGCGTATTCCTTTTGGCCAGCGTGGCAAATATAAAATCGGTGGCGCGCTGCTGGCTGAAAATAGCGGTGTTCCGGTAGTACCGGTTGCACACAATGCGGGCAGATTGTGGGGGAGAAATTCGTTCAGCAAACATCCCGGCCTGATTACGATGAGCATCGGCACTCCAATTCAAACCGCTGGAAAGAAAGCGGATGAAATAAACGCGCAGGTAGAGCAATGGGTCGAAAGCGAAATTCAGAGACTGCCGCATTGATGTTCAATCGTGCACCAGGCCGCAGTGAATTGCCAGGCGCCGAGCGTCGTGAAGCAACACTGGCCGGAGAGCAAATCAGTTACACGCTGAAGCGCAGGAAAGGTCGCCGCAGCATTGGTTTGCGTATTGATGATCAGGGGTTGACGGTAAGCGTCCCGCTGCGCTATTCGGAACAATGGTTGCGCGACGTGTTGCATGACAAAGCTGATTGGGTAAAGAGCAAGCTGCATGACTGGAAAAGTCGCGTGGTCCCTGAAGCTCGCTGGATGACCGGTGAAGGGATACCGTATTTGGGAGAAACGCTGCGACTGAAAGTGGAACACGGCTTGTTTTCGACCCAGGCATACCGGAGCGACAAGTCTTTGTGGGTCTTTGTCGACAGCGGTGAGCCGATGGAGGGTGTAAAGCAGTCAGTGATGCAATGGTACAGGAACGAAGCGGAGCGAATTCTTGCCGGGCGTGTTGCGCACTTTAGCACGATAATGGACGTGAAGGCCGCCGGCCTGAGGATAGCGCCGACGAAATCACAGTGGGGAAGCTGCACGGCGCGGGGTATAGTGAGCTTGAATCTGCAGCTGATCAAGTTGTCGTTGCGACTTGTCGATTATGTGGTGGTGCATGAGCTGGCACACTTGAGGGAGATGAATCATTCGGCAAAATTCTGGAATGTGGTGTCCGCCCCGTGTCCGGATTATGCGCGCTTGCGAAGAGAGCTCAGGACTATCGCAATTGGGAATTTCTAGGATTGCACGGCGCTATCTCTTCTCGCGAGGGTCTGCCCATAGAGAGGTGTGGTTTGCATTGTGGTGGCCTGGTTTGAAGTGGCCTCAGGTCTGTCGACCGACCGCGGTATTTCATACTGCGGAGCGATAGCTCCGTGAAAACGACAGTTGTAGCAGATATGGACCTTGTTAGTGCGACGCATACAGAGGAAACGGCTCAGGTAGATATGAAACGCTCAGAAATCTTGTTCAACATCATGCTGGTGATGGCCGCGATCGCGGCGATCCTGGCACTGGCGTTTTTCTACCAGAAGACCCAATCCGTCGATTTGCGCGAGCAAAACGAAGTCTTCGATCTAATCAGCGAACTGCGGGTGATCGACAATCGTTGGGATTTTGAGGTGCAGCGTGCGCGCAGCGATACCAGCGGCAAGATGGAGCCGATCAATCCCAATGCCGGTGACAAGGCGTTGCGTACAATTACCAGTATCGCGCAGCGCACGACCAGCCATGTGTTGAGTGCCGGCCTGACTGAACTCAGGAAGGAAATTCAGCTTAAAGCCGATTTGGTCGAAAAATTCAAATATGAGAACAGCAATTCCAAGGAGGCGCTAAATGTCATCCTGAGTAATGTCACGGAACTTGAAGGACTTCTCGCGGACAGGAAATCTCCTCCGGTCATCTTGATTCAGGCGCTAAACCGATTGGCCGCAACTTCACCGCAATATTACATGCAGGCCGCCGACTTGCAAGGCGTCAACATGGAGGCCGCTGCGGCGCAGCTCAACACAGCTCCCGAAGTATGGCGCGACAAAATCGATATGATCAAGCTGGCCGTTCAAAGCATGCGCAGGCATCGGCCTCTCGAACAGGACCTGTACGGGCAATTGGAAGTTTCCACTTCCGGTCCGCGATTGGTGAGTATGGCGCTGGCGTACAACAACGAACTGGAGACGACATTCGAAGAGAAAGAGCGATAT
>JBARHR010000109.1:0-2916 GCA_049799335.1 Gallionella sp.
GTTTTGGTTAGACACGGCGAAAGTGAGGGTAACGTCGCCGGCATCATTAATGACGATCCGACGCGCGTAGTAAGCCTCACCGAACGCGGCAAGTCTCAGGCCGCCGCAACTGCACATACACTACGCACGCACCCATTCACCCATGCATGTTCGTCCGAATTTCCGCGTGCCCGGCAAACCGCAGACATAATCTTGCAATATCATTCCTGTGCCTTGTACATTGACGCACGCCTGAATGAACGAATGTCCGGCATGGATGGCGCGCCGGTAGAGGAATTCAACAAACTTGCAGGTGCCAATATACTGCACTTCAAACCGCAGCACGGGGAATCGTTCCTGGAGCAGATGGAAAGAATACGCAGCTTTTTGAACGAAACGGCGCATGTTCATCCCCGCGCAACGGTACTGGCTCTATCCCACGAAAACCCGATACTTGCGGCACAGGCTTTAATTTTTGACGCGCCGGAGGTCTATGCGCGTGGCAGTATCGACAACTGCCAAATCGTGGAACTAGAGTGGCCTCTGTAAATAGACTGACACACAGCAGTTACAGTTTAATGGTTGGAAACATTGGTCGTATCTTTGCGTCATGGCTGCGTTCAAACACGCGGAACGCCGCTAAATCCAGGTTAACTCGTAACTTCTGGGCATATGTCCGTCGTATTGAATCTCCCGCTGTGCAGCAAGTCCCGGCAACACGAGAATTTGCCGTACCATTTCCGGAATCATGACCATGCCAACATATTTCCCCAAACATTCGTGTGACCCATAGCCGAACGTAAAGTAGTTGTACCAATTGCGCCCTGCCCTGAAAGCATCGGGATCATCGAAAGCCTTGTGGTCGAACATTGCTGACTGGGTCAGTGCCAACACATTGGTACCTGCCTTGATAAGGGTTTCACGGGAGGTACCCTTGGCAATCGTGCAGTTGCATGCTGCTTGCCGAAACATATATGGTGAGATTGGAACGAAGCGCAATGCTTCCCATACGATTGCATCAATCTCTACAGGATCCTTCTGCAGTGCTGCCTGTCTCGATCTGTTCAGCAAATCCGGTTGTTCCATCAGAAATTGGATTGCTTGAACCACTGCCTGCGCGGTAGTTTCGATGGTACCTATCAGCAGGCCTCCAGCATTTACAGCGACACGCTTTAGGTCAAAGTCTGCTTCCAGAGGAAACTTACTTCTTAGCATGCGTGCAAGAATGTCGTCACTGGCCTTATAGTAACGTGGCGCAAATTTCTTCAGCAGAACATTTGCGACATTGCGCAGGGTAGCAAACGGCGACTGAAATTTGAGGGATAGGGAACGCCCTGCAATCAGGGCAGCGATATATTTGCCGAGTTTTTCACCTGACAACTTGTGATTTTCTAAGATATATTTATATTCGTCTGCCGAAACGATATCAAAGGGCTGATTGTAGAAAGTGTCGACCTGAGCCCAGTAAGACCACTCGATTAGCTCTTTTTTGTCTACGCCAATAAGTCCAAAATAGTCCTGCACCAATGTCGCGGGAACCATGCGACAGTAGTCAGGGACAATATCCAGCTTTCCGGAGGCATTTTTCAAGATCGACTTGCACGTTGCGGTGACCATATCGCGGACTCTGGGCAAATCGTCCCGGTTGAGCATGCCTTGCATGATGGACTTTTCGCGATAATGCAAAGCATCGTCATCCCGCGACATCAGATAATCATCAGCCATCTTTGGACCATACAGCGCAACAGTAAATATCTTGGGCATATTCAGAACTTCGATGACGTCGTCATACATGGAAACCAGCACGCACTCGGGCATAACCAGTATTGGACGATTTTCGCGGAGTTCCTTGAAGAAATTCAGCGGATCCTGATCCATAACTTCTCGAACAAACTTCAACCTGGTTGCTTCGGGCTCACTATCATAACGAGCCAGATATTGACCGGACACTGTATTCATGACCCTCTCCTATTTTTTGATTACGTGCTCAAAGGCTTTTCAAATATTCCAGCAGGTTCAATCTATCTTCATTCGAAAGTGCTTTTGATTTGACTGTCCCGTCCGGCAGTCTGGTGTCCCGGGTCCCGTACTCATGGCCGGCGTTGCTGTTGCCACTCACGCCGGTATCGAAAACAAAACCTTCGTAGTCTTTACTCTTAAGACCAACCCGTTCTGGTTCAAACTCGCGGGAACCAGTCAGGAATCTTGCCGGCCGATATTCAGTGCCGGCCGGATCCCCGGGTTCCTTGCGCGCCGGGAGCAAGAGATCATAAAGAGTCGGTACCGACCCATTATGTAAAAACGGCGCGGTTGCCCAAATGCCATTCAGCGAACGCGCTTTGTAAGCAAGCAGCGAATTTAGCGGTTTGGGAGGAGTATCCGCTTCATAGTTGCCAGCCTTCATGGAGGACTTAACATTGTTTTGAAAGAATGCAATCACCAAGTCATGTAGCCAATCGGACCATCGTTGGAAAAACCATTTATCCGGGTCCGGTGTCGCGACTACATTCAGGTCGGCCTTGGTAAGGAGCGCTGCGACTGGCGCCTTGCCTTTCAACAGCATATTGCCAACCCCCAGATTTATATACTGACCTGTCAATATGCCGCTCAGGCCCGTTCTGTTTGCACCATTCTCCGCCATTGTCGGATCAGTGCCGATGACATCCAATTTGATCATCTTGGCTACAACACGACGATCCGGATCGCTACGATCGATTTCCTGATGACACTCCTTGCAACGTTTTTCAAAAATGCGTTCGCCAAGTTTGATGCGCTTCTTGTCCAGAACTGGAAAGATGTTTTCCGGCCACCGCGGTGATTGCAGCGCCGTCAACTGGCTTTCCAACATGAACAAATTATGCAAATCTACCGAAGACTTGAAACTAATGTGATTCCGATGAAATCCTTGCCCCCCGATTACCGAAGATAGACTCCAAC
>JBARHR010000110.1:0-2880 GCA_049799335.1 Gallionella sp.
TCACTGAGAATTCCAGATGTCCTTTACCCAATTCCAGCAGTTGCTCCAGCTCAATCAATTCCGGCAAGGTTGACATATTGTGATTTCGACTGCGGTCTGAACTATCGTTCACTGGTTACGCGTGTGCACGGCATCGCAGTAAGGGAAGCACTAGGCGATATGGTTTCTCTGGAATTCAATGCGGTCGGCATACTTGGAAAGTAGCGATATTTTGGCGTGAGGAAATCGACAGGCGCTTGCTGGCATTCACACATATGCCCCGTAAAGAGCAGGGCGAATCCTGAGTTTCTGATCCAGTAGACGGAGTTATCGTTTATCGCGGAGGTTCCCGCGTGGTAGTCATGCGCTTACATCGATGATGGTGCCCAATATCTGGTCAGCCGTTTTCAGAACCGATGCGGACGCCCTAACCTGAATTTCGCCGATCTTCAAATCCACTAAAGAAGTTGCAACAGCATTGACGTCAGAGTTTTTACCCAGACCAGACAGTTGCCGGGCGGCCTGATCCGACAGCGCAATCCCTGCGTGGACACCCTGCAAACCCGTATTCACTATCGAATTGACAGACACTATTGCCTCCAGATTACTTAAGACACGCTAACCAGTCTTCTGCCCACAAATGCAACGATTGTACACGGAGTAAGCGCAGACCCATTGAAAGTTGCTGATTGTTGAAATCAGTGCTCCCCGTTGTGCAATATTTGCAAGAGCTTTCCCCTGCGGTCCATACGGTGGTTTTGCGTCAAATTATGCAATCATAGGTGCCGCATAGCAATTGTAATAAAGCACCGCTGCAACTCGGAACACACGAAACTCGGGTTGGGAGCCTCTGGCTTATTTTGTGCCTAATCATTGCAAATGATGGTCCAACTTATGCCGTTTCGATATGAGCCGGTAAACGGTGGATGGGACACGCTATAGCCATGTGGACAATAGCCGTGTGTCGAGACGATATCCGTGGTGATCTCTGCCACTGCTCGCGCCGGACTGAGGCCATAGCCCCTTAGCGCGTCAATGGTGGCATTTACGGTGAAAAACTTGTCGTGCGGTGTGGCAGACCTTGCTTTGGTAGTATTGTATTCTCCGACAGGAGGTTGATCAGAACCATAGACCCGAACCAAATCGTCGCTACCTGCGCTTACGCATGACGAAAGAAACGCGGTGACTGCAGTCGCGGTAATCAGTGTACGCATAAACCCGTATGCCCGACTCAATTAAGACGATGCGGGTTATCGATTCCTACCTGCGGCATGACCATTACATACCCCCTTGTATAACTGCTGGCCTATAACAAAGGCAAAAGCTCCCCCTCAACGAGGTTATTGCTATTATTTTGGTTCGAGGAGGGAATACTGCGTGCGTATAGTAATCAGTCGATCCTTCGAACGCAACCCAACGAATTGCCCCATCAAAAATCTGAGAGAAACCGATTTGTTGCCTTACGTAAGAAATCTGAGTGAAATGTCCGGCTCAGAATGTTCGGGCGGGAGGCAAAATGAGGTTAGCGATGAGCAACAGGAAAGCGGCAATCAAGGCATGGTCAAGCCAGTACCGGAAGACCAGCAAGAAAGAAAAGGTGCCTATTCTGGACGAGCTGGTCGCGCTGACGTGGTTCAACCGTTGGTACGTGGTCGGATTGTTGCGATGGGATGGCAAAGTGATCCGTGCCGGGCGGCGGGTGCGCCTGGTAGGCGATTTGTGCAAGAAGGCCAAGCGCACCAGACTTCGGCTGTACGGCGAGGCGGAGCTGGGTAGCCTGAAGCAGATATGGGCGATCATGGACTACCTCTGCGGCAAGCGGCTGGCGGCGATCCTGCCGGAGGTCATCCCGATACTGGAGAAGCACCGGGAGATCGTGCTGGATACTGCTACACGGAAGAAACCGCTCCAGATCAGCGCCTCGTCAATTGATCGCCTGCTGGCGGCAGAGCGGCGGAAATGGGTGCCGCGGGGACGTTCCGGCACCAAGCCTGGAACCCTGCTCAAACATCAGATACCGATCCGCACTTTTGCCGACTGGAACGAGAAACAAGCGGGGTTTGTGGAAATAGACCTGGTCGGGCACGACGGGGGCGATGCCAGCGGCGCCTACTGTCAAACCCTTGATGTGACAGACGTGGCGAGCACATGGACGGAAACCGAAGCGGTCATCAACAAGGCGCAGATCTGGGTATTTGACGCATTGAAATCCATTCGCGCACACCTGCCCTTTCTCCTGCTGGGCATCGACTCGGACAATGGTTCAGAATTCATCAACAACCATCTGCTGCGTTATTGCCTGCAAGAGAAGATCACCTTCACCCGGGGGCGTGCGGGCAAGAAAAATGACGGCTGTTTCGTTGAGCAGAAGAACTACTCGGTGGTGCGCCGGGCGGTGGGGTATGCCCGCTACGATTCACCGGCGCAATTGCGCTTGCTGAACGAGCTCTACGGGCATTTGCGGCTGTACACCAACTATTTCCAGCCGGTCGTGAAACTGAAAGCCAAGGAGCGCAACGGGGCCAAGGTCAGGAAAAAGTATGACGAACCAAAAACGCCGTACCAGGGGTTGATGGAGATGCCGGACATCAACCCGAAAATCAAGCAGCGACTGAAATCCGAATACGCGACATTGAATCCAGCACAACCGAAGCGGGAGATAACACGCCCAAGGATGAGCATCTTCTGCAATTGAGTCCATTGGCATAGCCGCAACCACGTGCAGCCTTCACAAGGGTTTTAGACTCGACAGGAAAATATCGGTGCGGAACTGTATTGTGTGCGGTATATGGGTTGACCTGCCGAATATATGCCGTCAGTTTGAAAGACTTCGAGGCGCGTTTGCAGTGTCCGCAACTCGAACTTTGACGCTTCGCCGCGAGTCGATACGCCCGCACTTCC
>JBARHR010000111.1:0-5472 GCA_049799335.1 Gallionella sp.
GCACAGGCTGGGGCGCGGCAGAGCTGATCGAGACCGACGACACGGACAGTGCTCTTTCTCCCCAGATCGCCTTCGACAGCAGCGGCAATGCGCTGGCAGTGTGGCAACAGCGTGACGGCACACGCTACAACATCCTGGCCAATCGCTATACCGCCGGCAGCGGTTGGGGCACCGCAAAGCTGATCGAATCCGACGACACGGGCGATGCCTCTGACCCACAGATCGCCTTTGACGCCAGCGGAAATGCGCTGGCCGTGTGGCAACAGTATGACGGCACGCGCTACAACATCCTGGCCAACCGCTTTGAGTAGATCCGGCAATCAGGCGCAGCGATGAGCGGGATGAGCAACATGAAATTCGGCAACACGAAAATAATTCCAGGTACCGCATTGCCGACTGCACGCGGTGACAGGATTCCGGTTCACAGCGATTCGGTTTCACCGGCATGTTTATCAACACCAGAGGTTTGCCATGATAAAAATGAAACGCTCAAATGACTTGTCGAATCCCATACGTTTGAGTCGCGCTTTTCAGCAGCCCCTGAAGTGGCGCGGGGTGCTGCCGTTGGCATTATTGTTGGCTGCGTGCGGCGGCGGTGGGAGTGGCAGCGCACCTGCTTCCGTAGCTGTGCCAAAGGCATGGGGCAGTGCCGCCCTGATCGAGACCAACAACGCGGGCAATGCCGCAGACCCCCAGCTCGCCTCCGACCCCAACGGCAATGCGCTGGCCGTGTGGAGTCAGTCTGACGGCACGCACAACAACATCGTTGCCAACCGCTACATTGCCGGCACAGGCTGGGGCACGGCGGTGCCGATCGAGTCCAACAATCCGGACATTGCTCTTCTTCCTCAGATCGCCTTCGACGCCAGCGGCAATGCGCTAGCCGTGTGGCGTCAGTCCGACGGCACGCGGGAAAATATCTGGTCTAACCGTTACACCGCCGGCGCCGGTTGGGCCACAGCCATGCTGATAGTGACCAACAACGCGGGAAATGCCTTTGCTCCGCAGTACGCCATAGACGTCAGCGGCAACGCACTCGCAGTGTGGCATCAGTTTGACGGTACCCGTTTCAGTATTTGGTCCAACCGCTACACCATCGGCACCGGTTGGGGCACCGCCGAACTCATTGAGACTGACACCGGTGGTGCGTTCGGTCCGCAGATTGCCGTCGACGCCAGCGGCAATGCCATGGCGATATGGGAACAGTTCGACGGCACAAGCAGCAACATCCGGGCCAATCGCTATGAATGACCAGCGAATTTGTTTCGGTATCGTCAATAAACGTCTGACGTGCGCCACGACAAATGTGAACGAAAGAAATATGTTGAACCACACCCGGCTGGAATCGGGTTTCCTTCGTTCGCTGAAGTTGCGCGGGGCGATGCGTCTATCGCTGTGTGGTTTGGTGAGTCTTCTGGTAGTGGCGTGCGGCGGTGGGGGCAGTGGCAACACCGCCGTGGTGCCGCCGACCGCTCAACTGGAAGTGCTTGCCGGCGACATCGGTGGATCGGGAAACATCGACGGCATCGGAGCCGCGGCGCGCTTTACTTCGCCCATGGGCGTGGCTGCGGATGCGGCGGGCAATCTGTATGTGGCCGATTCCGACAACTCTACCATACGCAAGATTTCACCTTCGGGCGCGGTAACAACATTTGCCGGCAGCGCGGGGCATCCTGGCACTGATAACGGTACGGGCGATGCGGCGCGATTCTCGTATCCGACTGGCCTAGCGGTGGATAGTGGCGGCAATTTGTTCGTCGCGGATGATGACAGCATTCGCAAAATAACGCCCGCCGGCGTTGTCACGACTTATGCCGGAATTCCGGGTTCCCGCGGTTACGCCAACGGCAATGGTGGTGCGGCGCAGTTCGATGGTGCCACCGGTCTGGCCTGCGATGCGTCCGGCAATTTGTATGTTGCGGATCAGACCAATCAGGTCATCCGGATGATCACCCCGACCGGCGACGTGTCCACGCTGGCGGGAACGCCAGGTACGCCGGGTTGGCAGGACGGCACGGCAAATTCTGCGCTGTTCAATTATCCCACCGGGGTGGCCGTCGATACGGCCGGAACTGTCTACGTAGCCGACAGCAACAACCACATCATTCGCGCGATCGCGACCAGCGGGAGCGGGATTGACGTCTCGACGCTGGCGGGTATGTATGGTGCGCCTGGATTCCTGAACGCTGCGGGTACAAACGCGCAATTCTCCGGGCCATCCGCACTCACGCTGGACAGTAGCGGCAACCTGTATGTCACCGATAGCAGCAATCACGTGCTGCGAAAAATCACCAGTACCGGTGACGTGACGACATTTGCGGGGACGGCAAACCAGCAGGGTTATGACGACGGAAACGGCGCTGCAGCGCGGTTCGATTATCCCGGTGCAATTGGCGCGGATGCCACTGGCAATCTGTATGTCGCCCAATACGGTGATCATACGATCAGAAAAATATCACTCAATGGCGATGTGACAACCATTGCCGGCGCACCGGCAATTGCAGGCTATGTGGATGCTACAGGCGTGGACGCGCGATTCGATGTGTCGCGAGGGATCGCGACGGACGCAGTCGGCAACGCCTATGTCGCCGATGGTGGGCTGAACGGGCGCCTGCGCCGAGTCACACCGACTGGAGATGTCACGACTCTGCTCAGCACGCTCAGTGTTCCCGGCGGAGTCGCGCGGGACCGCTCCGGCAATACCTATCTTGCCGATACCTATCATCATGTCATTCGCAAGCTTGAAGCAGGTGGAACAGAAAGCATCCTCGCCGGTTCCGGCAACCCCGGATGGATCGACGCCAATGGCACCTCCGCCAGTTTCGACAATCCGGGCGGCGTTGCTGTCGACGGCTCAGGCAACGTTTACGTTGCCGACACCAACAATCATACGATCCGCATGATCGATCCCAACGGCGATGTGAGCACCATCGCCGGATCGCCCGGTGCGCTCGGCAACATAGACGATACCGGTGCGGCTGCCCGATTTCGGTTTCCGCAGGGGGTGGCGTGCGATGCGGGCGGCACTTTGTATGTTGCAGACCGAGACAACTTTGCGATTCGCAAAATCGCACCGGGCGGCATCGTTACCACCTTCGCCGGAACCATGCGATCTACGGGCGCCGTGGACGGTGCCGGCACGGCGGCACGATTCAGTACCGTAAGCGGCATTGCCGTGGACGATGCCGGCAATTTGTTTGTTGCCGACACCGCGAATAACGCTGTACGCAAGATCAGCACGACCGGTGACGTCACCACCGTAATCGGTGCTTTTGGGCGACGCGGTGTGATGCTCGGCGACCTGCCCGCAAGCCTGGACGCGCCGAACGACGTTGCCGTGAATGCTGACGGTGAATTGCTGGTTACTACGCTGAACGGTGTGGTGGTTACGCACGGTTACAAATAGCGATATGTATGGACGGGTCGTTCGACAATTTCTTAACCGCGCGGTGTGCTGATCGCAGACTGCGCATAACAAAAAGGAGACCGATATGAGCAATATCTACGGAGAGACAATAGACGGCCTGGTGATCAACGGCCGCAGCATCAAAGGCGGGGTGTTCGACGAGCGCCGGGTTCAGGCGGCCGCGGGCATCACGCTGGTTCTCGGCGCGGTCGCTTTTGTGTACGCCTACTTCGGCAAGGAATACGTGCCGATAAAAACGGTTACCACGTTCTTCTTTGTTGAATTCTTCGTTCGCGTCGCGTTTGGAATCCAATACAGTCCGGTGGGGATCGTGGCGAAGTGGCTGACGCAAAGCAGGACACCGCTCTGGGTTTCGGCGAGGCCGAAGCGTTTTGCCTGGAGCATGGGGCTGGTGCTGTCGCTGGCGATGATGATCATTACCAATGTCAATATTCGCGGCGGACTCCCGTTGAGCATTTGCCTGCTGTGCATGACGCTGATGTGGCTGGAGGCGGTGCTTGGCCTGTGTCTGGGCTGCGAGATCTACCGGCTGTTGGTGCGGCGCGGCTGGATGGGGCGCGATGACACTTATGAGGTCTGCAGCAATGGTGCCTGTGAGCTGGACGAGCCTGAGCGGGAACGGGTGCCCGTATCGTCAACAGCAGTCCCGGGCTAGAGAACCAAAGTGAGCGTCGCTGATGTTATCGGATGGGCGGCCGGGGGGCTGGTACTGACGACTTTTTACCTGCAAACCATGCTGCCGCTGCGCTGTGTGGCGATCGCCAGTAATCTGGCCTTTCTCAGTTACGGGCTGATGACCGATGCCCTGCCGATAGCGGTTCTGCACGCATTGCTGCTGCCAATGAATCTCTGGCGCCTTGGTCAGCTTCGCGCCCGCATGAATAAGCTCAAAGTAATCGCGTGCAAGGAATTCCCGATTGACTCACTGCTTCCCTATCTGACCACGCGCAAAGAACCACGCGGAACAGTCCTGTTCAGCAACGGCACTGCAGGAAACGAGCTGCTCCTGATTCTGGCCGGTCAGATCAGAATTGTAGAATCCGGCTCAGTGATGGGCCCGGGTGAAGTAATAGGCGAGACAAGTGCATTCAGAGATGATCGGCAAAGCACGATCACCGCGATGTGTATAACCGACATCGAACTGGCCTCGGTTCCGGCAGATAAGGTATGGGAGGCGGTTAGCACAAGTCCGGAGTTTGCCGCGCATATGTTGCGACTGATCTTGCATCGCTACGCAACTCCCGACAGGCGACCCGGACATTTCTCATCTGCTTCAATTGTTCCAGGTGTTTCACACAGGGCACGCTCGGAGCTATCAGGACAGGAATTGCATAGCCGAGCCTTGCGTGAACCAAAGTTTGGTGTTCCTGCTATTGAACAATTACGGTAAGGAGGGTCAATTGATGAACAAAATAATCGTGTCGGTGTCGTTTTGTCTCTTGTTCTTCGGCGGTAATGCATACGCCAATCTCTGCAAGGGAAACGCCGGTGGCGGACACACGCCGGTCGACGTCAAGAACGACGTGGATTTCTATCAGCAACTGTTCCCGGATTCTGCCTATTGGGGAAATCGCACCTGGAATGAGATCATTGTGGAATGTAATCGCATGCGCGACAAAAATGGAAACGAGGTTTCCAAGATAACGGGCTCGGGCAATTCAGGCGATAAGACGACGTTGCTGGCGAGTGATCTTGAGGCAAAAGTGATCCGCGGGCACTACAACTTTTTCAGCGATATCCTGTTTCAGCAAAAGTACGTTTACGTGTTGAGTAAAGAGAAGGGCATGTGGACGATGACAATCCCGTATAGCGCCATTATTAACGATGTGGTTGCCAATCGTATCGACGTCCTGATAGGCGCGCGCCCGGTTGACCCGAGTACCGATTCTCTGGGGACCTGGACGACGCATAGCAAAGGCAATGCCTGGAAAGTTTATGATGGATCGCAGGTGATTGCCACTTCCACGGCTACGAAGCTGAAAACGGGCGCCAAGCCCATTGCGGAAACATTGTGCACGACGAGCACGTACTTTTCTGGCAAGGAA
>JBARHR010000112.1:0-3505 GCA_049799335.1 Gallionella sp.
TCTCGAGATTATTGAATCCGATACAGGCTGCCGCTGCTATGAGTACCCGCGCAAAGCACATCCGAACCGGATCGACAATTCAATCATGCATAACTATCAGTCAACGGGCGATGTTCGTATGGATTCGCACTCGATGATGTCTTCCTTGACCAGGTGTTCTATCAGCGCCGCCTTGACTTTCAAACCCGATTTTATCAACTGAAATTCCGACAAGCCGTCGTCAAACATCACCAGAACCTCCTGCAAAGATTCCAGAATCTGAGCATGCCTCTGTGCATGACGTTCCGCACCGGGATAATTCCACTTGCGGAATAGTTCTTCTTCATGGCTAAAGTGGGTAACCGCATCATCGACAAGCGTCCTGACACGAGCTTTGATCTCTTCCTTTTCAAAGCGTGCGATGATGGACGCGTTCAGTTCGTGGATCAACTCCAGAAAACGCTGATGATCTGCATTGATCTCGGGAACCTGCATCGCGATGCTGTCGTTCCATTCCAGATTCCATACCGGGTTTTCAGCCATCATCTACCTCCGCGTTTCCGCTGCGGTTCAAAATCTAATGCCAGGGAAAGCATATCCGTGCTCGCGAAAAACCGCCAGACACGCATCGACTACTTGAGCATCATAGTAAATGCCGCGTTTGGAAGTCACTTCTTCCAGAGCCGCGTCTATACCCAGTCCGGGGCGGTAGGGCCGGTGTGCAGAGATTGCCTCCACCACGTCCGCCACGCTGAGGATGCGCGCTCCCAACAATATTTCGCCTCCTTTCAGCCCGTTGGGGTAGCCCGAGCCGTCCAGCCTTTCATGGTGCTGCAATACCATATCCGCAATCGGCCAAGGAAACTCTATGCCTTTGAGTATCTCGTAACCTGCCTGCGGGTGAATCTTGATAAGGTTGTATTCAATTTCGGTAATTCTGCCCGGCTTGCTGAGAATTTCCGCCGGGATGCGTATTTTTCCCAGGTCATGCACGGTGCCGGCAAGTTGAATCGCGTTCACATGATCAGCGGGTAGACCCATCTTTCGTGCAATGGCGGCAGCCAGATCCGCCACTCTGAGTTGATGACCGGAAGTGTACGGATCACGCATTTCCGCAATGCTGGCGATAGCGCGAACCGTATCTTCCAGACTACGCTGCTGCTGGGCCATGTTGTTCTCAATCTTGCGCAGGGCAAGATCACGTTCGCGACTGGTATGCAGTGAGCGAATTCCGTAGGACAAGTCTCCGGCCATTTCTTCAAGCAACTTGATTTCACCCGGCGTAAATGCGTACACTTCATCTGAATAAATGTGCAGCACGGCGAAAACCTGCTTGCCTTCACGCAATAGCGGTATTGCAATACTGGAAGCAAAATTCAGATCGACCGCTGAATCACGATGTACCGCGTAGTTTTCGTCATTCGCGATATCCTGCGAGACTTGAGATACTCCGCTACGGACTGCACGGCCGGCTGGACACATCCCGCGCTCATCTTCTGCCCAGGTAAAGACAGCATGGTCGAGGAACTCGTCGTAGTCACCGACATGCGCCATAACGCGGATAGATTTTTCTTCATCGTATTGAACGTACCCCACCCAGGCAAGCTTGTAGCCGGCTTGCTCGATGATGATCTGGCAAATTGCCAGCAGCAACTCCCCCTCATTGGTCGCATGCACCAATTCGCGGTTTACCGCGCCGAGCGCGGCGATCGATCGCGCTGCATGGGCAATCTCATAGGCAGCCCGGGCTCGCTCGGTGATGTCTCTCAGGATGCCGATTGCATGCCATTGCCCGCCAATCTTGGTGGCAGACAATGAAATCTCAACTGGAAACAGTTCACCGCCCTTGCGCAACGCTTTTACCTCGGTGACTTTACCGATCAGCCGTCCTTCTCCTCCAACCATGAATTGAGGAAAGGCGTGGGCAAATCCAGCCTGATCCCAGCTCGAAGTTATCAATGCGTGCAAGTCCTGCCCGATCGCCTCAGCCCCTGTATAGCCAAACATGCGCTCAGCGGCCGCGTTCCACAGCGAAATGCGCCGATCCGCACCCATCATGACGATGGCATCCTGCGCAGTCGCCGTAATTGAGCGGAATTTTTCCTCGCTTTCGGCCAATTTTGCGTCATTTTGCTTGCGCTCGGTGATATCGTCGAACGAGTGCACGGAGCAAAGATACTGGCCCCGCTTGTCCTTGATGGAAAAGGCACGTGAACGGTATGTGCGTCCCCCGGAAACAACCTCTTCCTGTCCCTCGACCATTTCCGCGGACCACAAACAACTGCGCGATGGTGCATCGATCTTGGGGAAAATTTTGTAGTATGGCTGACCGAGAATTTCCTTGAATGGAATACCCGCCAACTTCTGGTAGGCCCGATTACATCGCAGCACACGAAATTCCTTGTCGTGGAGGAATATCGCGTCACTCACCACATCCAGCGCCGCCATCCACTCCTGGTGCGCCTGCTCGACGTGTTGGCGACTCCGCTCCAGATCCTCGAGCATAAAGAGTAAAGCCGACCGATCGCTTGTCGTTTTGCTCGCCGGGCTGGCTACTCCTTTGATTGGCGTCCTGGCGTCAGCCATGACAGTCCTCGTCGGCGTCTACTGAAAGTACCTCTTGCCGCTGTTTCAACCGTTGATTTTCCTCGTACAGTTCCTTCATGCGCAATTCTCGCCCAATCGTCGCATCATAGAAACGCTGCAATTCGTCGATGCTATCCAGCATCTTGCGATTGGCGTTTTCCCTCTCGACGAACAAATTGCGGATCAAGATTATGCCGAACAGCAAGAAAATCAGGATGCTCAGGTGGAGTACATCGTTTGCCGTTTCCCACGTCGTCTCATCCATAACCATCCCCTTATGAACAAGTAGTTCCAGAGTACGTTCTATGGCAAACAAAACAAAAGCTGCAGACATTGACGTCCACGCCAACACCCTTTTGGCGAGCGGTATCAGATAGATCGCGATAATTGCGGCAGATAACGCAAGAACGACGCCTACGGAATGAAGTATCAGTTCAAGCGGTGAGTCGGGTTGCATCCGATTAATCTTTACAATCTGTGAACTAGCATGGAATGCTACTCTTAATTATTAAAAATGTAAGCGTAATCTTGGAGTGCATGTTTGAGGACTTTCGTTCTAAACTGCTTCCCAACCCTGCCACACCGCCTTCAGTAGCCAGAAATTTGTAGCGAGCAAATCAATCGAAAAAAATAGCCTGACAATTCCCCATTCCAAATAAATAACGGGAGCCTAAGCTCCCGTCTTGTTAGTGCACTATCGGAACTGTCAACGCACTCTAGCGTCCCGCAGCTGATGGAGCTGTCGCGTTCAGCGCGTTAATTGCAGCAACCAGATTGACGCTGTCGGAAGTATTGACCAAAACGCTCTTCTGCATATCAATAAATTCCTGATTGGCCTGCGCAAACTGTTCACCTGCCTGAATTGCCTCAAATTTGAGTTTATCTTCGCGGGAAGTTTCCGCTTTGGCTTTTAGCTCACGCCACTTGTTGTAGGCGCTGG
>JBARHR010000113.1:0-2352 GCA_049799335.1 Gallionella sp.
GTGCTGCTTTATTGCATCCAATACCTCCCCAAGATAGGCAGCGCTGGGTTCCAGGCCCGGCTTGGGTTCGAGTTCTGCAATCTCATTCAACCCCAGCCAGTTGTTCAGGTAAGGAAACCCCTTGTGCTGCACGATGATGGGTATGCCTTTCAGCGGCGCAGCCTGTTTTTCCCAACGCGCAATCGCTGCCTGCCATTGCTGCGTGAACGCAGGCAACCGGTTTTGATAATAGCCAGCGTTTGTCGGATCAATTTCGGCAAGACGTTTGCTCAGCGCAGCGGCTACCGGCAGAAAATTTCTGGCGTCTGTCTGGATATGGGGATTGCCGGCCGCGTGCACATCGCCATCCGCGCGGTCCAGTCGAGCAGGTACCTCGAGCATCGTGACGTGCTGTGCCGCCTCAAAATACCCGATGCTGCCCGGCAGGATTTTGTTGTTGCCGGACTCGCGCAGCACCACCGGCATCCATCCAATCTCCAGCTCGGCACCGGTGCAAACCACCAGTTGCGCACTGCGTGCCTTGGCAATCAAACTGGGGCGGGCCTGGACTTGATGTGGATCCTGTAGCGCACCGGTAGCGGTGTATACGCTGACCTCGTCACCCCCCAACTGCTGGGTTAGCGCCGCCCATTCCGGTTCACAGGCAAATACATTGAGTGCGGCATGCACAGGACTGCTGAGTAGCAGCAAGAAAATCAAATAGAGTGTCTTTTTCATGATGGGGTCCTCGAATTTAGTGGCTAGTACTGATGTGCGCCGTGTGCGCCCAGGCTCATGATGTACTGCACAAATAATTGGTTGTCGGCCATGCCCTGCCGCGAGTTGTCATGGGCCAGTTGCAGGCGGATTCGGCTGAATTCGCTGGGACTATAATCGCCCATCCAGGTCCATCGTGTCGGGGTGTACCCATAGTTGCTGACGACATTGGCGGCGTTGGCTGCACCTACTGACGCCGCACCCGGGTCGAGCCGGTCATAGCGCACGCCGGTACGCCATGTCGGCATAAACTGGTAAACGCTTTGCAGATACCAGCCGCTTTGATTGCTTGTATAGGTGTCGGTAACGGCAGCGGTCCCGGTCGCATCGTAGATCAAATCACCGTTTTCCTTTCTGCGGAAATATTCAGCCTGAACCTTGACGTACTTATTGCGGAAATTGCCGTTGGGCGCGTACTTCCACACAAAATCCAAACCGGCAGTCCGACTGTCTCCGCTAAACAGGTCCGTTACCGGATTGCCGCTCAGATCAGGAACATTCGCGCTCTCGGCGTCGACGCGGCGTGTTTTGTGCAGTGAAACACCCGCGCGCCAACTTTGCTCGATGCCGATGTCGTTGCCAACATGCGCGAATGCGGCAGCGGCACCGCTGCCATTTTTCGCCCGATCCGTTCCCGGGAAGCCGCGACCTTTGCCGACTTCGGCACCTACTTCGAGAAACGTATCGGTCGGCGCTAGCCACTTCAACTGGACGCCATCTTCACTCAGCTGGTTGTCCCACAGCACGGTATAGACGAGCGGCTGATCGACAAAGTCCCAGGTATGCGCATGCTGGTCATTCAGGTAGCCTATCCCGGAAAAATACCGGCCAAACTTTACATTGAGTCCGTCGCCTAGCGAGATGGTCTGAACAAATGCGTTTTCCGCACTAAGACCACCGGCAGGATCCAGCGATAACGTCGCCACACCGCGGAACTGCGGATCGATGTTGGCACTGATCCCCAGTTCAGATTCACCAAGATTGAAACCCTGCTCGTGTGCGGGAACGGGATTCATGGCGAATCCGGTCACGGGCAAAGCCGGATTGCGTTGTAAGTTACCGTAAGCGCCCGACAGGATCAGTGAAAATGCCGGATTAAAGGCGCTCTCGCTGCTTACGGAATCTGCGCCGTAGGTCTGACTTGTATAACCCAGCAGTACGGCGATTGCCGTACCGGAACAAACTTTCTTGAACATGGTTTACTCCAAAAAAAATGACAAAGCCCCGCAGTTAGGTTTGCGGGGAAGTTGTGTCGTTTTAAATGGAGTAAGGCGGGGCGCGCGCCGCAAATGCGACGAACGTTTGGGAAACGAATGAACTGGTTTCGTGCAGGAACGGCGCTGCAAAAACTTCATTGCTTGCGAAATTGATACTGCTGCTACCTACGGCACTCCCGATCTGCGCATACGCCGCGCATTGATCGCAATATTTGTCATGCGGTAGTGAATGTTCCGAATCACTGGACTTCTCACCATGCGTGTGTGTAACACCGTGTGCCAGTCCACCCATCTGCGAGAACAGCAGGGTGAATACCAATAGCAGGTTCAAGATTTTGTTGCGATTCATGGCGCGCACTTTATATCAATTGTCTACACC
>JBARHR010000114.1:0-1620 GCA_049799335.1 Gallionella sp.
AAATGACCGTGACTATGGCCGTCAAGCAACTGCCGCACCGCGCAACTTGCACCCTGTTGGGTGCTATTGACCTGCTCCCACCCAGTCATACCAATCTGAAGTAGAAAGTCCGTCAAACCATGGAGAATGACGGGCATGAAGAAGAGCAGATTTACGGAAGAACAAATCATCGGCTTTCTCAGGCAGGCCGATGCGGGTATGCCGATCAAGGAACTGTGCCGCCAAGGGGGCTTCAGCGATGCCTCGTTTTACAAGTGGCGGGCCAAGTTCGGTGGCATGGAGGCATCGGATGCCAGGCGACTGAAAGACCTGGAAGGCGAGAACGCCAAGCTCAAGAAGCTGCTGGCGGAAGCCCATCTGGATATTCACGCACTCAAAAGCGTCTTCAATGTAAAACGCTAGCCCCACAGGTCAAGCGCGTGGCGATCAAGCAGATGATCGAGCAGTTCGAACTTTCCGAACGTCACGCATGCGGGCTTGTGGGGCTCTCCCGAGACAGTTTCCGGCATCCGCCGGTGCCAGACAAAATGACGGTGACGCTGAGCACGGCGATCATTGACATCGCCCAGGCTCGGCGTCGATTTGGCTATCGTCGTATTCATGACTTGCTGCGCCCTGAATTTCCGAACGTGAATCACAAACGCGTGTATCGCCTGTACAGCGAAGCCAAACTGGCGGTGCGTAGCAGAAAGAAGAGCAAGCGACCGACCAGCGAGCGCGTGCCGCTTCAGATTGCCAAGGCCGTCAATGACGTGTGGAGTATGGATTTTGTGAGCGACAGCCTGGCCACGGGTCGGCGCATCAAGTGCCTGACGGTGGCGGACGACTTCAGTCACGAGTGCGTCGATGTTGCAACTGACTTTGGCATTTCCGGCCAGTACGTGACTCGGCTACTGGATCAGGCGGCTATCTTCCGTGGTTATCCCAGCGCGGTGCGTACCGACAACGGCCCCGAGTTCACCAGTCGGGCATTCATGGCATGGGCACAAACGCATGGCATTCGTCACCTTCTGATCCAACCAGGACGACCGATGCAGAACGGCTACATAGAAAGCTTCAACGGCAAGTTCCGCGATGAATGCCTGAACGAACATTGGTTCGAGACCTTGCCTCAAGCCCGAGCCGCTATCGCTGCTTGGCGAAAGGATTACAACGAGATCAGACCGCACAGCAGTTGTCGGCGAATGCCGCCAGCCATGTTTGCCGCGTTACATCGGCAGCATGCTGCCGATGTAACGCAACCCACCACCGAAGGAATCATTTAATCTTGCAAACGGATTTTCTGACGAATGATTGGTACGGCTACTGGGGGCAGGTCACCACCGCTCCTCCATTGCGGACGTTCGGCCTTCGTGATAATCCGCAAGCGGCCGCTTGGCCAAAGCCAGGACTCGGTTCAGCACATGGCGCACCCAATACCCTAGTATTATCGTCAAGCGTACAATTTCACTCGAGGATAGATTTGCACACATTGATTCCAGATAATTGATGAGTATTTCTTAATTTGTGACTGGAGCGCTTCCTATGATTCATCTCAATGTGAACGGAAAACAGCTTGACGTCGATGTCGATCCTGATACTCCACTGCTCTGGGCATTGCGCGACACCCTACACCTTACG
>JBARHR010000115.1:0-11065 GCA_049799335.1 Gallionella sp.
ACGAACACCTCACCGTGCTGGAACGGACTCATGGTGCCGGGATCCACATTGATATAGGGATCCAGCTTGAGCATCGTTACTTTTAGACCGCGCGATTCGAGGATAGCTGCGAGGGAGGCGGCGGCAATGCCCTTCCCCAATGAGGAAACCACGCCGCCGGTGATAAAAATATACTTGGTCATGGGGCGCGATGATACTCCAATTCCCCCTGCCTACAAAATCTAAACAGGGATAATTGGGGTGTGAAAATTAAGCTTCAGACGGGGCGAGAATTCAGGGATTCGACCGTCGCGACACGCACGCGACTTTGCTATCAATGCAATAACAGAGATTGTTGAACCGATACCGCGCATACCGACATCAGCGCACCGGGCAACAGCCCGAGCAACAAAACCGCCAAGCCGTTTACGCTGATCAGCAACACCGTGTCCTGCTCGAAAATTATCGGCGCATGGCTTTCGGGCGCGTCAAAATACATCAACTTTACAATGCGCAAATAGTAGAAGGCGCCTATCAGCGAGAACATCACTGCGGCGATCGCCAGCCAGGTGTAGCCGGCCTGAATCACTGCGTTCAACACGGAAAACTTGGCGTAAAACCCCACGGTCGGCGGCACCCCCGCCATTGAGAACATCAGCAACAACATCAGGACGGCCAACCACGGACTGCGCTGACTCAACCCCTTGAAGTCATTGAGTGTGTCTGCTTCAAACCCCTCGCGGGACAGCAACATGATCATGCCAAATGCGCCCAGCGACATCAATACGTAAATCACCGCATAGAACATCGCCGATCCGTACCCTTCGATTCCACCGCTCAAGATGCCAAGCAGCAGGAATCCCATGTGCGCGATGGTGGAGTAGGCAAACATCCGCTTCAGGTTGGTCTGCGAAATCGCGGTAATGTTGCCTATCGCCATCGAGGCGATGGAAAGAATAATCAGCATACCGCTCCAGTGCTGCACCAGCGGCTGCAGACCCTCAACTAGTATGCGCGTCACGAAGGCAAATGCCGCCAGTTTGGGCGCCGAACCGATCAGCATGGTCATTGCCGTAGGTGCGCCGTGATAGACGTCCGGAACCCACATGTGAAACGGCACGACTCCAAGCTTGAATGCCAGTCCGGATACGACGAACACCAGACCGAAAATCAGCAGCGTCTGATTTGCCCCTCCAGCCAGAATCGCCTTGGAGATCAGAGCTAGCTCCAAAGTACCGGTCGCGCCATAAATCATCGACATGCCGTACAACAGCAAACCCGAAGCCAACGCGCCGAGAATGAAGTACTTCATTGCCGCCTCGGTAGCAACCGCGGAGTCGCGCTGCAATGCAACCATCGCGTACAAACTCAAGGAGAGCAGCTCCAGACCCAGGTACAACGTCAGAAAATGATTGGCCGACACCATCACCATCATGCCCAGCATGGCAAACAAAGCGAGTACCATGAATTCGCCGGTGAACAAACCGCGAACCATCAGGTATTGTCGCGAATATACCAGCATCATCGCCACCGCCAGATAGATGAGCAGCTTGAGGACGTCGGACATCAGATCATCGACAAACATGTTGCTGAACGCGTAGACCACACCCTCGCTGTGCGTACCCACGGTGATCAATGATGCACATAACAGAGTCATCAGAACCATAACAAAGGTGAAGGTTTTTGACTGTTGCTTGACCAGCAAGTCCGCAATCAAAATCACGCACGCCATGATCAGCAGAAATATTTCCGCACCCGCCGGCATCAATTCAGTCATCAAATCCATATTCGTCTCTACTTCAGTAATTGTTCGTTAGCTGTTCGCCCGCCCGACAGCCAGATCAAGGCAGTTTGGAGCGCGCAACATGAATCAGCAAGTCGTTCACCGACACATGCATTACTTCTCCAAATGGCAACGGGTATAAGCCCATACCCAGCACCGTTACGGCCAGAATCGCAAAGATCACCTTTTCGCGCAGATTCATATCGGCAAGTTTGGCAACATGCTCGTTGGCTACCGCGCCGAATATCACCCGCTTGTACATCCACAATGTATACGCAGCACCGAATATCAGTGTCGAAGCAGCGGCAAAGGCGTACCAGAAATTTGCCTTTATGGCACCGAGAATAACCATGAACTCGCCGACAAATCCGCTGGTCCCCGGCAGGCCGCTGTTGGCCATTGCGAATAACATGAAGAATGCGGCGAACACCGGCATGCTGTTGGCGACACCGCCATAGTCCGCAATGTTGCGCGTGTGCATGCGATCATACAAAACGCCTATACACAGAAACAGCGCACCGGACACGAAGCCGTGCGAGATCATCTGCAACAGTGCGCCTTCCATACCATAGGCGTTAAAGATGAACAGGCCGAGCGTTACGAAGCCCATGTGAGAAATGGATGAATACGCGACCAGCTTTTTCATGTCGGTTTGCGTCAACGCCACCAGTCCGATATAGACGACCGCAATCAGCGACAATGCGATCATTACGCCGGCGAGGTGATGACTGGCATCCGGCACGATGGGCATCGAAAAGCGGATGAACCCGTAGGCACCGACTTTCAGCATGATGGCCGCAAGTATCACCGACCCGCCGGTCGGCGCTTCGACGTGCGCATCCGGCAACCAGGTATGCACCGGAAACATCGGCACCTTGACGGCAAAGGCGAAGAAAAACGCGATGAATATCAGTATCTGCGCGCTCATCGTCAACGGCACCTGATGGAAATCGAGGATCTCGAAGCTGCCGTTGGACTGGTTGTAGAGGTAGATCAACGCAACCAGCATCAGCAACGACCCCAGCAACGTGTACAGGAAGAACTTGACCGCGGCATACACGCGTTTCTGCCCGCCCCATATACCGATGATCAGGAACATCGGAATCAGCATCGCTTCCCAAAACACGTAGAACAACACCGCATCCAGTGCGGCAAAGACGCCTATCATGACACCGGACATGATCAGGAACGATGCCATGTATTGGGCAACGCGTTTTTCGATGACCTGCCAACCTGCCAATACCACGATAGGGGTGAAGAATGCGGTGAGCAGGATAAACAGCAGCGAAATGCCGTCGACACCCAGGTGATAGTGGATGCTGAACCGGGCAATCCAGTCGTGCATCTCGACGAACTGCATCTGCGACGTGTCGCGCTCAAAACCGGTGTACAGCGGTATCGTCACCAGAAATCCCAGTACCGACCCTACCATGGCGATGATGCGCGCCAGACCCGCGTTCTTGTCGTCGCCGGTAGCCAATACCAGTATGCCGAATATGATCGGTAGCCAGATCGCTATGCTAAGTACGGGTAACCCAAAAATCATGCTGTCATTCCTTCATTTTCACGCGACTGCCGCGTTATTAAAACCAGTTGCGCACACTCAGCAGCACGAACACGCCGATGATCATGGAAAACGCATAGTGGTAGATATAGCCTGACTGGAGGTGTCTGATAACGCCAGAAAACAGCCCGATCAATTTTGCCGTGCCATTCACCATCAATCCGTCGATCAGTTTGACGTCGCCAAATTTCCACAGAATGCCGCTGACACCGCGCGCACCACCGGCGAAAAACCAGTCATTGAAGCGGTCAAAGTAATACTTGTTGTCCAGCAGCGTATAGATCATGCTGAATTGCTTCCGTATCGCAGCTGGTATCTCCGGGCGCTTCATATAGAAGAACCATGATGTAAGCACCCCGGACGCCGCCAGCCAGAATGGAAGCGTGGTAAACGCGTGCATCGCCATTCCGAGGGCACCTTCAAGAACCTCGTGATGCGTTTCGTCGGGCATGTGTTGCAGCGCAACATAGAGCGAGCCACCGAAATATTCGCCGTCCATGATGGGGTCGAACGCGAGATACCCGATCACCACGGAAGGGATCGCCAGCAGGATGAGCGGCACGGTGACGACCCAGGAAGTTTCGTGCGGTTTTTGCCCGGGCGCCAATCCGTGATGGTCGTCATGAGCTGCGTGATCATCGTGCGCGCCATGATGTGCCTTGCCAAACCGCTCTTCGCCATGAAACACCAGGAAATACATTCTGAATGAATAGAATGCCGTCACAAACACCCCGGCCATTACCGCAAAGTACGCAAATCCGGCAGCGGGTATGTGTGACAGGTACACCGCTTCTATGATGCTTTCCTTCGAATAGAACCCGGAAAAGAACGGCGTACCGATCAAAGCGAGCGAACCGATCAGCGAAGTAATCCAGGTGATGGGCATGTATTTGCGCAGTCCGCCCATGTTGCGTATATCCTGATCGTGATGCATCGCGATGATTACACTACCGGCACCGAGAAATAGCAGCGCCTTGAAGAAGGCGTGGGTCATCAGGTGAAATATCGCCACGGAGTAAGCCGATGCGCCCAAAGCGACCGTCATGTACCCCAATTGAGACAGCGTCGAATAGGCAACCACGCGCTTGATGTCATTCTGGATCATGCCGAGAAAACCCATGAACAGCGCGGTAATGCCGCCGATTACCAGCACAAATGACAGTGCCGCGTCGGATAGCTCAAACAGCGGCGACATACGCGCGACCATGAAAATACCCGCAGTCACCATGGTTGCCGCGTGGATCAATGCGGAAATCGGCGTCGGACCTTCCATCGAATCCGGCAACCACACATGCAGCGGAAATTGTGCCGACTTGCCCATGGCACCAATAAACAGCAGCACGCAGATCGCCGTGATTAGGCCAACCGACACACCGGGGATAGGCGCAATATCCTGCGCATAATTCTGCGCGTTGGCAAATACCGCAGAGTAATCCAGGGTACCAAAAACCATCAGTACCAGCCCTATGCCCAGCAGAAAACCAAAGTCGCCGACACGATTCACCAGGAACGCCTTGAGGTTTGCATAAATTGCGGTCGGCCGGGTGTACCAGAAGCCGATGAGCAAATATGACACCAGGCCGACTGCCTCCCAGCCGAAAAACAGTTGCATGAAGTTGTTGGCCATTACCAGCATCAGCATCGAGAAGGTAAACAGCGAGATGTAACTGAAAAAGCGCTGGTAGCCCGCGTCTTCCTCCATGTAGCCGATGGTGTAGATATGCACCATCAGGGATACAAAGGTCACTACCAGCATCATCGTGACCGTCAGCATATCAATGAGGAAGCCGACCTGAAAGCTGGTGTCGCCTGAAATCAGCCAAGTGTATACCGGTCCGTTGAAGGTATTGCCCGCATATACATCCTGGAAGATTGCGAGGGAAGCAAAAAAAGATACCGCAACCAAGGCGATCGCGATGCGATGCGACCAGACCCGACCCAGCGCTTTCCCGAAGAAACCGGCGGCGATGGCACCAAGCAACGGAGCCAGGGGCACAAGCAAATAAAGGCTATACATACTCATCAACCTTTCAGACTATCGAGATCTTCGACATTGATAGTGTTCAGATTCCTGAACAGCACCACCAGTATCGCCAGACCAATGGCGGCTTCGGCTGCAGCCACAGTCAGAATAAAGAACACAAAAACCTGACCGGCCGTATCGTTCAGAAAATGCGAGAACGCGACAAAGTTGGTATTCACCGCAAGCAACATCATTTCGATCGCCATCAGCAGCACAATCAGGTTCTTGCGGTTCAGGAAGATGCCGACCACGCTGATAGCGAACAGCACGGCACTCAATACCAGATAATGTGAAAGTGTTAACACTCTGCTCGCCCCTTTGTTCTGATTACTCTTTTAGCGCGGGTGCATTCCCGTCCAGTTGTTTTGCAGATTTCATGCTTACGATACGCATGCGATCGGCCTTCTTGGCCGACACCTGATCGGCCACGACCTGCGATTTCGAGTCTTTGCGTCTGCGCAGCGTAAGCGCAATCGCCGCAACCATCGCCACCAGCAGGATCACCGCGGCTATTTCGAATGGGTAGGCGTAAGTGGTATAAATCAGCCGCCCCAGCTCTTTGGTGTTGCTGTAGTCAGTCGCGTGGTGAACCGCAACGGTGCCCACCGAAGTTTCGTAGGACCCCAGCACCCAGATCATTTCGAACGCCATCAGACCGGCCAGCACCGCGCCAAACGGCAGCCAGCGCCAGAAACCTTCACGCAGCCGCGCCAAATTGATGTCCAGCATCATCACCACAAACAGGAACAGCACCATCACCGCACCTACGTATACGAGGACCAGCGCGATAGCGAGAAACTCGGCTTCCAGCAGCAACCAGATTCCCGAGCTGCTGATGAATGCCAGAACCAGGAACAAAACCGCATGCACCGGATTTCTCGCAGTAATGACGCGCAACGCCGCGAAGATGGTCAACGCGGCAAATGTGTAAAAGATGATTTCCTGAAAGTTGCTGGCAATGAAATTCATTAAGTTAATCCCTTGTCCTGCTTATCGGTACTTCGCGTCCGCCGCACGATCCTCGGCGATTTGCGCTTCATATTTATCGCCGACTGCCAACAACATCGGCTTGGTGTAGTAGAGATCACCACGCTTTTCGCCGTGGTATTCGAAAATTCGCGTTTCCACGATCGCGTCGACCGGGCAGGATTCCTCGCAGAATCCGCAGAAGATGCATTTGGTCAGGTCGATGTCATAACGTGTGGTGCGACGTGTACCGTCTTCGCGCTCTGCAACATCAATCTTGATAGCGAGCGCCGGACAAACCGCTTCGCACAACTTGCACCCAATGCAGCGTTCCTCACCATTGGCATAGCGCCGCTGCGCATGCAAACCTCTGAAACGAAAACTTTGCGGGGTTTTTTCTTCCGGAAACTGAACCGTGATCTTGCGCGCAAAGAAATAGCGACCAGTCAACGCCATGCCCTTGACCAGCTCGTATAGCAGAAAGGTCTTGAAGAAGTTTTTGATCATTTCCATATAAATCTCCTCCGCTTACCAAACCCACAGTTTGGTTTGCATCCATACCGCGATCACGACCACCCAGATGATGGTCAGCGGTATGAACACCTTCCAGCCGAGACGCATCAGCTGGTCATAGCGGTACCGCGGAAAGGTCGCCCGGAACCACAGGAACATCAGCAGAATGAATGAGACCTTGGCCAACAGCCAGATAAAGCTGTCTGGCAGAAACGGCACCGGAGATAACCAACCGCCCAGAAACATGATGGAGGTGAGAAACGCGATCAGCCACATGTTGGCGTACTCGGCCAGGAAGAACAGCGCGAACGCCATCCCGGAATATTCAACATGGAACCCGGCGACAATTTCCGATTCACCCTCGGCCATATCAAACGGTGCTCGGTTGGTCTCGGCCACTCCGGAAATCAGATAGACCATGAACATCGGGAACAGTGGTATCAGATACCAGTTCAGCATACCATGAGCGCCCTGCTGCCCGTGTACGATGTCGGTCAGATTCATGCTCTGCGACACCATCAGCACGCACACCAGCGCAAAGCCCATCGCAATTTCATAGGAGACGATTTGCGCGGCCGAACGCACCGCGCCAAGAAAAGCGTACTTCGAATTCGATGCCCAGCCGGCGATGATCACCCCGTAGACGCCCAGCGAGGTCATTGCCAGCAGATATAGCAAACCGGCATTGACATTGGCCAGCGCCATCCCGTCGGCAAACGGGACCACGGCCCATGCAGCCAGCGCGGGAGCCAAGGACATGATGGGCGCCAGCACAAACAGGAACTTGCTGGAACCGGTAGGAATAATGATTTCCTTCAGGAACAATTTCACGCCGTCGGCGATAGGTTGCAGCAGGCCCCAGTAACCTACCCGATTCGGTCCGATACGAATTTGCATGTAGCCGATAACTTTGCGCTCGGCCAGCGTCAAATAAGCCACGCCTACCATCACCGGCGCGACGATCAGCATGATCTTGACCAGTGTCCACAGCGGCAGCCAAGCCAAGCCCAATAGATCCTGTCCGGCGTTCAGCAGAGTTTGCAGCAATTCCATCAGGCACGCTCCACAGATATTGTTCCAAACATCGCACCCAGTTCGGCAGTCGCAGAATGGCCTGCCGCCACCCGAGCAGTACCTGGTGGAAGGTTATCGCTGGCTTGCACCGCCAATTGCACACGCGCTTTACCTTGGCTTACCGTGACCATGTCACCGGACTTCACGCCTAACTTATTCAATTCACTGTCGCGCATCTGCACTACCGGCAAGCGCGCATCACTGGTCGATTGCAGTGATCCAGCTCTTCGAACCAACGCATCCGCCGCATAGATCGGCACGTCACTGACACGCTGCAATCCTTCGGCGGGGGTGCCAGACAATGGTTTGAGTTCAACGCCGGCAATCCCGTTGTCCAGCTTGTCGGCAACAGTCATTGTCGACAACAGCTCATCCCGCACTGCCTCGCTACTATCAAATTCAAATCCGGGGATATTCAACAAATTGCCCAGCACACGGAGCACTTTCCATGCCGGTCTGGCTTCACCGAGCGGTTTCACCGCACCCCTGAAGCTCTGCACGCGCCCTTCAGTATTCACATAAGTCCCCGAAGTTTCGGAAAACGGCGCGATCGGCAATAACACATCGGCGTAGTCGACCGCGTGATGCTTGAATGCGGACAGCGCCACGACCATATCAGCCGCATACATCGCGGCCATTGCCTGCTGGGAATCGTGCAGATCCAACTCCGGTTCAACATTCAGCAACAGATACGCTTTGCGCGGTATGGAAAGCATCCGTGAAGCATTCATACCAGCGGCACCGTTGGAAAAAGGCACGGCACCAGCCAAATAGCCGCCAACACTGTTTGCCGCCTCACCAAGGTAACCACATTTCGCGCCACTCAGCGTGGCAATCTTGCCGGCCAACAAAGCAATCTGGACGGCCTGTGGATGTTGTTGCGCGAAATTTCCGAGTAACACTGCAACCTGTTTGCCGCTTGCCAAACTGTGAGCAATGGCGCGCGCTTGTTGCGATGGTTGCGCGTTCCCGAGCAGCGCGGTCAATTCAGCGGAAAGCGCAGCGGACTTTTCTGCCGCGAGCGACTTGAGTATCTGCGCCAGTACATTCGTATAGTCATTTGGCGCAACGATGACTTTGTTCGCCACCGGCATCAACAAATTGTCATCGCAGGAATGCACGATACTAACGAGCGCGCCCTTCTTCACCGCCTGACGTACACGCATGGCTAGCAAGGGGTGATCTTTGCGCAGGAAGCTGCCGACAATCAAAACCCGGTCTCGGGTATTAATCTCGGCAAGCGACATGCCCAACCACGGCGCACCTTGCTGCTTGCCATCCGCACTGAAATCAGCCTGACGCAGGCGAAAATCAACGTTATGGGTACCGATGCCGCGCATCAATTTCTGCAACAGATATAGCTCTTCTAACGTACTGTGCGGGGTCGCCAGTGCGCCGATTTGATCGGCTCCAGCGCCACTCGAAATCTGTTTCAGTCCGTTGGCCACGTATTCAAGCGCAATCTGCCACTCTACCTCGATCCACTTGCCGCCTTGCTTGAGCATCGGCTTGGTTAGCCGTTCCGGGGAGTTGAGGCCTTCGTAACTGAATCTGTCCTTATCTGACAACCAGCATTCGTTGACTTGCTCATTTTCAACCGGCACCACGCGCATCACCTTGTGATCCCTGATCTGCGCAGCAAGGTTCGATCCCAGTCCATCGTGCGGACTTACCGATTTGCGTCGCGACAATTCCCAGTTACGTGCGGTATAGCGGAACGGCTTGCTGGTCAACGCACCGACCGGACACAGATCGATCATATTGCCGGACAATTCGGAATTCACGGTACTGTCGACAAAGCTCATGATCTCGGAAAATTCGCCGCGGAATGCCATGCCCAGTTCCATCACACCGGCGATTTCCTGACCAAACCTGACACAACGCGTGCAGTGGATGCAGCGGTTCATTTCCTCGGTTGAGATCAGCGGACCAATGTCCTTGTGCATCACGCTGCGCTTGGCTTCCTGGTAGCGCGATTCACCGCCACCATAGCCGACAGCCAAGTCCTGCAACTGACATTCACCACCCTGATCGCAGATCGGGCAATCCAGCGGGTGGTTGATCAGCAGGAACTCCATCACGCCGTTTTGTGCCTTGACCGCCATTTCAGAATGCGTATGCACCTTCATCCCCTCGGTTGCCGGCGTTGCACATGCGGGCAGCGGCTTGGGGGCCTTTTCGATTTCTACCAGGCACATCCGGCAATTGGCGGCAATGGACAACTTCTTGTGGTAGCAAAAATGCGGGACATAGACGCCGACTTTGTGTGCCGCGTCCATTACGGTCGAGCCGGGTTCGGTCTCGACTTTCTTGCCGTCAATTTCAATATTGATCATTACTCACCTAACTCGTCAGCTTCCCACCAAACAACGCTTGTGCTCGATGTGATATTCGAATTCGTCGCGAAAATGCCTGAGCATCCCCTGCACCGGCCACACCGCGGCCTCGCCCAACGCGCAGATGGTCCGTCCTGCGATGTTGTCTCCCAGATTCAGCAGCAAATCGAGATCTTCCTTGCGCCCCTCGCCGTGCTCGATACGGTGAACGATGCGGTATAGCCAGCCGGTGCCTTCCCGGCACGGCGTGCACTGCCCACAGGATTCCTCGAAATAGAAATAGGACAATCTTTCCAGCGCCTTCACCATGCAGACCGTTTCATCCATCACGATCACCGCACCGCTACCCAAACCTGAACCGGCCTTGGAAATGGCATCGTAGTCCATGGTCAGATCCATCATGATATTGCCGGGCAATACCGGCATCGAGGACCCGCCGGGTATTACCGCCTTGAGCGCGTGACCGTTGCGCACGCCGCCAGCCATTTCCAGCAGTTTGCTGAACGGGGTACCCATCGGCACTTCGAAGTTACCCGGGCTGTTTACATGTCCGGAAACGGAAAACAGCTTGGTTCCGCCATTGTTGGGTTTGCCCAACTCGAGAAACTTCTGCCCGCCATTGTTGATGATGTAGGGAATGCTGGCGAAGGTTTCAGTATTGTTTATCGTGGTCGGTTTGCCATACAGGCCGTAACTTGCCGGAAAGGGCGGCTTGAATCGCGGCTGACCCTTCTTGCCCTCAATCGATTCGAGCAAAGCCGTTTCTTCGCCGCAAATATATGCGCCATATCCCAGGTGATTGTGCAGGTCGAAACAGAAATCCGCAC
>JBARHR010000116.1:0-1847 GCA_049799335.1 Gallionella sp.
GCGAACAACAAAGCGTTTTTTCGCTCCGCTTTTGGTTTTCATCTTAGGCATGATTACTCCTTAAGTTATGGTCGAAGGTGCTTTCCGATGGAAAAACTTGTTAACCCGCAAACCACTTTTTTTGGGACTATTTGCTACCTCACCGCACCGGCCGTCCCATTGATGCCGATCCGATCAAACCTATTTCTTTTTCGCCTTGGGAGACAACACCATCACCATCTGGCGACCTTCCATTTTCGGAAACTGCTCGACGACGCCGTGTTCTTCCAAATCCCCTCTGACACGTTCGATCAAACGCATGCCGATTTCCTGATGCGCCATTTCACGCCCGCGAAATCGCAGAGTTACTTTCGTCTTATTGCCATCGTCCAAAAACTTGATCAAGTTACGTAGCTTGATGTTGTAGTCGCCTTCATCAGTGCCCGGGCGAAACTTGATCTCCTTGATCTGAACCTGTTTCTGCTTGAGCTTTGCCTCGTGCAGCTTTTTGCTTTCGGCATACTTGAATTTGCCGATGTCCATAATGCGACATACCGGCGGCTCTGCTAACGGCGAAATCTCAACCAGATCCAGCTCTGCTTCATCTGCCAACCGCAATGCTTCAGCGATATCTACAATCCCGAGGGGCTCTTTTTCTACACCAATGAGTCGAACCTGGGGTGAGGTGATCATCTCATTCATGCGCTGCGATTTATCTTGTGCTATTGCAATGTCTCCACTTAAACAATACTTAAGCCGTGCTACCCGTTCCTGATCTCGTTTTGCAAATGCTGGAGCAATGCTTCCAAAGTCATTTGTCCGAGATCTTCGCCACTGCGGGTACGCACGGCCACCAATTTTCCTGCAACTTCCTTGTCGCCAACTATCAGCTGGTAAGGTAATTTTTGCAAGCTATGTTCGCGTATTTTATAGGTAATCTTCTCATTACGCAAATCCAGCTGCACTCGCAGGCCTGCATTGCGCAATTGCACGGCAACCAGATTGGCGTATTCCTCCTGCCCCTGCGAAATATTCATCAAAACAACCTGCGTCGGAGACAACCACAGCGGGAATGCACCTGCATGATGTTCTATCAGGATACCGATAAAGCGCTCCATCGAACCAAGTATCGCGCGATGTAACATTACCGGGGGTTTGCGACTATTGTCTTCATCGACAAATACAGCATCCAGTCGCACCGGCAAATTGAAATCCAGCTGTATGGTTCCGCATTGCCACAGACGTCCCAGACTGTCCTGCAGCGTAAACTCCACCTTGGGGCCATAAAACGCGCCCTCGCCCGGTTGAACTTCATACGCGAGTTTATTTTGCTTGAGCGCCGATGCCAGACCCGCTTCTGCCTTGTCCCAGGTCTCATCCGAACCAACCCGCTTTTCCGGACGCGTCGACAGCTTCACCAGTACCTCGTTAAATCCGAAATCCCCGTACACCTCGTTGAGCATCACGATGAACTTTGATACCTCCGACTGCACCTGATCTTCGGTGCAAAAAATATGCGCATCGTCCTGGGTAAATCCGCGAACGCGCATCAATCCGTGCAGCGAACCTGAAGTCTCGTTACGATGACAGGAACCAAACTCGGCCAGTCGCAATGGCAAATCACGATAGCTGTGCAGCCCGTGATTGAATATCTGGACGTGTCCGGGGCAATTCATCGGCTTGACCGCGTAGTCACGGTTTTCCGAGGCGGTGGTAAACATATTGTCGTGATAGTTTTCCCAGTGCCCTGACTTTTCCCACAACACCTTGTCCATGATCGTCGGTGTCCGCACTTCCTGGTAATCGTGCTCACGGAATTTTCTCCGCATGTATTGCTCGACTTCCTGCCACAACGTCCAGCCTTTAGG
>JBARHR010000117.1:0-33434 GCA_049799335.1 Gallionella sp.
AGCGGTCACGGGCATCGGGAATGGACGAAGCGGCCGCTTCGATTTGTTTGTTAAGCCCCAACTCGCGCAATGTTTCGTGCAACGAACGCGCCATTTGCCCAATCTGGTTGATGACCTTGTCAGGCGCTGCGTCGCCGCCTATCGGCACGACATTCTCCGGCAACTTTGTCGCCGGCTTCACTTCGCTAACCACGACTGGGGCAGACGACGTATTTGTCTCGGCGGAATTGGCTGATACGATACTGTCGAACAGCGCTTCAAGGTCCTCGGAATCCTGGGTTGCAGTTTGTGCGTTCATGGCTTGCTCACTTTTGCATGTTTTGAAATATCTTCTTCAACTTTTCATCGAGTGTGGCGGCCGTAAACGGCTTCACCACGTAACCGCTCGCGCCGGACTTCGCGGCTTCAATGATGTTTTCCTTTTTTGCCTCTGCCGTCACCATCAGCACCGGCAGATGCTTGAGTTGCGGATCGGCGCGGATCGCCTGCAACAATTGGATACCGGTCATGTTCGGCATATTCCAGTCGGTCACCACGAAATCGAATTTATCGGCTCGTAACTTCTCCAACGCGTCAACGCCGTCTTCGGCTTCCTGCACATTCATAAAACTGAGTTCCTTGAGCAGGTTGCGCACGATGCGTCGCATCGTGGAAAAATCGTCCACAACCAGGAACTTCGTATCTTCGATACCCATAACAACTCCCAAAACAAACTACTATTAACTACATACCTTCGGCCAACCGGCTACCATCTATCCCTGGACACCGCTACGTCAATAGTGGCCGCAACGTAGCTGACAAAATCGTGGAATCGAATTTCGGCACATAATAATCCACGCCCACCCTTCTTCCCAACGCCCGATTCGCTTCGGAAGACAGGGATGAATGCATGACTACCGGAATGCCCTCAAAACGCCGATCAGATTTGACGTGCTGCGTAAGCACGTAACCGTCCATCTCCGGCATTTCTGCGTCCGTGAGAATGACCTGAATCTGGTCATGCAATTTCAAATCCGCATTCTGGGCAGAATCGGCCATAGACTGGAGCCGTTCCCATGCCTCATTGCCGTTGTTAGTCTGTATATGCTTGACGCCCATTTTGTCCAAGACCTCGGCGATTTTTCTGCGTGCAACCATTGAGTCATCCGCGAAAAATACGCACAGGTCGTGAGCGGACTCTACCCGTTCAACATTCCCCACCACCGACTCACCAAAGGCGTTGGCGAGTATCTGCTCAACGTCCAGTATTGATATCAACGTGCCGTCTGCCAATTCGGTAATCGCCGTGATCAACGCACCTTTATCTGAAAGCATGCCTTCTGTGGCACGAACCTTGTCCCAATCCACGCGTATGATTCTGTCCACTTCCTTAACCAGAAAACCCAGAATGTGATTATTGAACTCCGCAACCATCATGGTCTGGAGACCGCTTTGCTGGGAGATTCCCATGAAATTTGCCAAATTGAGAACTGGCATTACGTGCCCGCGCAAGGAAACGATACCGTCCACGCCCTTGGGCATATTTGGTGTGCGGGTGATTTTTCCTGCCACACAAACCTCCCTGACCTTGAACACATTGATACCGAATTTCTCGCCGCTACCCAGTCCGAACAACAGGATCTCCATCTTGTTCGAACCGGCCAGATTGGAACGTGCGTCAATCTGATCCAGTAATCCATCCTGGCCAATCTGCAATGTATCTTCCGAATAGGTCATCGTTCTTCTCCCATACCTGCTGCTGTCAAGAAATTCTTGCAGCGCATATCAATCGCCCGCATGTCAATGCAATAAGCGCGCTAATGTCTGCGCCAGTTTTTGCGGTTCAAACTTGGCCACGTATTCATCGACGCCCACGGTTTTTCCAAGCTGTTGGTTGGACAAACTGCTCAGCGAGGAATGCATCAACACCGGAATACCTGTAAATCGCTTATCCGCCTTGATCTTGCGTGTCAGCATGTACCCGTCCATTTCGGGCATTTCAACATCCGTCAAAATCACTTGTACCAACTCTTTGAGCGGGGTGCGCGTCGCCTCGGCATGATCTGCCATCTTCGCCAATTCCACCCATGCCTGCCGGCCATTAATCGCCGAAATATATTTGACCTGCATCGCATCCAGAGTGCGTGCGATCTGATTGCGAGCCACAGACGAGTCGTCCGCAAAAAACACCGTACGATCCTTGCCCAGCGGCTTGACACTTTTGAAAATCAGCTCATCACTGTCAAAATGACTGGTTTCCGAAAGCACCTTTTCCACATCCATCATCATCACCAGACGGCTATCTTTCAACTCGGTAATCGCCGTTACCAACCCGCCCATCTCTGCCTGCAACATCGCCGGCGGCACACGCATGGCAGACCAATCAAGACGCAGAATATTATCGACAGCCTTAACCAAAAATCCCTGTGTCTGGCCGTTATATTCGGTGACGATCATGATCCCAGGCTTGCAATCGGTATCTATTCCAATGTATTTGGCCAAATCGATCACCGGCACCAGCGAGCCTCGCAAACTTACCATGCCTTCCACCGACTCGGGCATTTCCGGAGCCCGGGTAATTTCCGGTATGCGCATCACCTCGCGCACCTTGAAGACATTTATTCCGAACGTCTCCTCGCGATTGGTACGCGTATCTTTGCCCAGAGAAAACATCAGTATCTCCAGCTTGTTGGTCCCCGCAAGCTTGGTACGCGCATCAATGTTTTTTAGCAGATCTGACATCGCATTCCTTTCAAATATCGCCTTAACAGCATCCCTCGCATGTCCTGTCCGATTGCTTTGATAGCGTCGTGCGCAATCCGATGTTCATGTCAAGCGACGCGTCAAAATTCAGCGTTTTTGCTGAAAAATTCGAAGCACTTCTTGATCATGATGCGATCGCTATCATCTGCATTCACAAACTCAATCCCGCAGCTGTAACCCTTGTCATCCTTGCGCTGCCACTGAATCCGTCCGGCGATTTGCAGCGCTTCCTGCCGTTCATAGCTTGCCAAGTCATCATTGGGTAGGTAGATCGAAAGTTCGACCGGACCCTGCTCGTTAACCGGCTGCGGAACTCGCAAACGCATTCCGGTAAGCGAAAAATCGCTGGTCACACCACCTATCGTTTGGCCGTTCTGCGCAAGTTTTACCAGCAGACCGTGTTGCGCGCGCGGTACGCGGCGTTTTTCATGTTGAGCCTCCTGAATGACGGTGCCGCTGTTAAACGCGAAGCCAGACATGATTCCTTTGAGCCGGTCCGCAAGCGCACGCAAGTCGTCACCGATCGCGGCAGTCATCTCCACTTTGGCGCCACTTTCCTTCAGGATCAGGAACAGATCCTCCAATGTCGTTTGCAACAACTTGAACTGCTCCAATTGTTGCTGACTGGCACCGGAAATCGCCTGATTGGCCTGGGCAGTCTCGACCGCGTTGCTGGACATGCTTTCTATGGTGCGGGCTGTTTTCCCGGCTTCCTGCTGTGTGAGGTTAACCGACTGCACTACCACACCCATGGTTGCGGCTACCCGATTGACCTTGGCTGATAGCACACCGATAATATCGCTGACTTCTGTCGCCGAATGTGTGGTCCGTTCCGCAAGCTTCCTGACTTCATCCGCCACCACCGCAAAACCGCGACCCTGTTCTCCGGCACGCGCTGCCTCGATGGCCGCGTTAAGTGCCAACAAATTGGTTTGTCCGGCTATTTCCTTGATCGTCTTTACGATGTTGTGTATCTGCTGGGCTGATTGTTCGAGCTCCCGAATCTCTACCGATGCAACGCTGACCTCCCTGGTGGTGGCCTCCATGGAGCCTATATTTTGATTCACGTTCTGGATGCCTTCGAGAGCCAGATGTTCGACCTGACGCGAACGCTCCGCGGCGGCTGCAGCCTGCACCTGTACCGTGGAAGATATCTGGTGCAATTGCTGCATCGCGCTGATGACCTCTCCAGAATGACTTTCCTGCTGTGTGCTAACTTCTGAAATTTCGTTTGATATGGTCGCAACCTGATATGAGGATTGCCCAATGTTGCGGCTGCAGTCATCAATTTCCCGCATGATATTTGAGAAGCGTTCGATCAACGCATTAAAGGCCGTTGACGCCTGTCCGATTTCCTCCTGTCCGTAGACAACAGCGCGCGAATTCAAATTCCCGTCACTGGATATCTTCACCATGACACCGTGCAGTTCATTCACGGATTGATCAATGCCGCGTATGATCGAATATCCGAGCCCAGCGCCCAACATCACCCCAATTAGCGCGAGCGCTATGGAGTACATGCGCATGGCATTGTAGGCCTCGTCGGTCTTCTCATTGGCACTCTTGCTGTCGCGCTTCTGCATTTCGATAAGTGCGTCCAACGCGTCATTCAACGGACCACTCAAACGAGAAATATCCTCAACCTGCAAGCGCTTCGCTTCGATCAGATTATGCGCATTTAGGGCGGCGACGGCAGGGGTCACGCCTTTGTCGAAGAAAAGATCGCGTGCGTTGGTAAAGTTTTTCGCCAGCATCCGGTCTTCGTCATCGACCAAGGCATCGCTCAAAACGATCGCGGCAAATTGCTGCCACTGAACGTCGACCGACACCTTGTTGTCGAGTATTTCCTGTATGTATACCTTCGGGTTATCGGCCAGGGATATTCCGTTGGATACCGCCAGACGTATGCTCAAAATTGCACTGTGCATCATGTTCAGATTCATGATGGGTACCACTCGGTCGTGATATACGGACTTCATGGCAGCATTCGATTTTCCGGAGGTGTACAAGCTCGCGCCGCCGACTGCCATTACCACCGCAAGCAGTAAAACCAGCAAGAACGTCAAGCGCGTGCTGATTTTAATATTGTTAAGCATCAACCACTCCTCGTGAAACGTAACCGTGATAGGCGAGGCGCCGTATCGCTGCCAACAGGTCCGCTTCGCTCCAAATTGTCATGATGGCCTGTTCAGAACTTCACCCGCACCGATCACACTTTGAAGCGACTAACCGCTTCCTGCAATTCTTTGGCCATCACTTCCAGACGCCTGATGTCTTCAGAGTTTGATTGCACCGCCGCATTATTCTCTTCAGACATTTGGGCAATTTTCTCGACGTTACGCGCAATCTCGGTACTTGCCAGACTCTGTTCGCTGACCGACGCAGCGATGTCGCTGACACCCTGACTCGATTGCGTTACCGCGTCCCCCGCTTCGGTCAGCACAAGAGAGACCCGCTCAACTTGTTGTTGCGTCGAATTTAACGAGTGAAGTCCAGTCTGCACCGCAGCCTCGACCTGCGACGACTTGTGATTCAGCGAATTGGTAACTTCGTCGATTTCACTGGCTGACTTCGCTGATTTTTCGGCCAGTTTTCGCACCTCGTCTGCGACCACCGCAAAACCCCGCCCCTGTTCGCCGGCACGCGCTGCTTCTATCGCCGCATTGAGTGCCAGCAAATTTGTTTGATCGGCAATATCCTTGACCTGCTGCGTCATGCTGGCAATAGCGCGGGTGCTGTCGACGAATTCCTTGACGGAACCCGCGATCTGGTTCACCGCAACCTGTACATTGTTGATTTCCACGATCATCGCCTTGACGTTCTGGTTGCCCTGCTTGGTTTGCTCCAGACTGGTTTCGGCGAGTTTTCTTACGTCGTCGGTGTTGTCCGCGACCGAGTTGATGCTCACGGTAATCTGCTCAACGGCTGCGGCTGTAGACGCTGCGGCCTCGCTTTGGGTTTGCGAGCCGTGCAGTATCTGCGCGGACGAAACCGACAGCTTGGCAGCAGTATTGGACACTGTTGAGCTACTTGCTATGACCTTGCTGATTATTCCCGCGAATCCTTCGATGAGACTATTGAATGCGGTAGCCGCCTGACCGATCTCGTCATTGCCGTAAACTTTGGTGCGCGCGCTTAGATTGCCGTCACCCGCCATCTTGACCATGACCTCGCGCATTTCTCCCACCGAGACATCGATACCGCGAATTATGGTATAGCCCAGAAAGCCGCCGGCGATTGCACCCGTAACGATGACAATGAGTGAAAACATGTGCATTTTGGATGACGCCGCGTCATCGGCATTCATTATTGTTTTTGCGTCGTCGCGCTGCAGCGCAATCAGTTTGTCGAGCGGCTCTTTCAGTTCGTAGTAAATCGGTCGTACCTTTTCATCCAGCGTCGTATTCAGTTCGGCAACATTGCCGCGTTTCATCAATTCGATCGCAGGCTTAAGGGCCTCTGCAACATAGCGCTTGTGAACCGCCACGACATTGTCGGCCAGTTGCTTTTCCCCACCTTCTATTTTGCTATTGAGGTAGTTCGCAATATTTTTTTCTTCCGCCGCAATATTTTCCTCAATTTCTCTGGTGTATTTGTCGGCATTCCCCGGATGCAACACATCATTGGTCACGGCGAGACGACTGTGCAGCGCTCTTTCCTTGATCGCCCCTAATTCGTCAACGGTCAGCATCTGGTTTGTGTACAGACCATCAATAACGTCCATAGCCCGGTGGGATTCGTATAAGCCCAATCCGCCAACGATGATCGGCAATAACATCAGTGCGAACAGCAATATCGTCAGTCGGGTGCGGATTTTCAGGTCATTCATCATTCTCGTTCTCCCTAAGCTAGAATTCATACTCACAGATTGCGTCATCCAATCGGCGCCGCCGGTATCTGTGGTAAATCCAATCGGCGTAAGCCCGAATCACTTTATTTCCTTGTTGTTTCGGGAGCGATGGTACTTCCCCAACCCTGCCAATGCCGTCAGGGCAAACAGCAACTGGAATGCACACCACCAGACATATACAGTCTAACGGCAAGTTTTCGCATTTCTTTAGAGGGAAAGACCAAGAAATATCAGTCAATTCGCTGGATTGCTTAAGTTGATGTGCCAACAGGCACGGCAGCGAGGGAATAGGAAAATCCAGCGCGCGTATGGCAACGCGAATGCGCCGATTACTGCACTGCCGTGGTAGGAGAATCGGGAGTTTTGGGGGGATCAGCAACTGGCAGGTCGGAGTTGCCCGAATTGCCAAGAGTGTCGTTGAGATCTGGAACACCTGACGCAGCATCCAAATTAACTACACCACCATCATGACGGGCGGCTTCCTCTGCTTGCTTGTTCATTACGATAATACTGATACGGCGATTGACCGGACTTAGCGGTTGCTCCTTGTTGAACAACACTGCTGACGACAGCCCGACAACGCGAACGATCTTGTCCTCGGCCATACCGCCTGCAATCAATTCGCGCCGGGAAGCATTCGCCCGGTCGGCGGACAACTCCCAGTTGCCGTAGCCGGAACCACCACCCATGTAGGATGCAGCATCGGTATGTCCGGACAGGCTTACTTTGTTGCTCACATCGTTGAGCGTCCTGCCAATTTCATGCAGTATTTCCTTGGTGTATGGCTCGAGCTTGGCGCGTCCGCTCTGGAACATCGCCCGATTCTGTTCGTCTACTATCTGGATACGCAGTCCTTCGCTGGTCAGATCAAGCAGTATCTGGTTCTTGTATTTCTGCAGGTTGACATTGTTTTCGATCGCTTTCTCAATACTCTTTTTCAGGTCCTTGAGCTTTTCGATTTCCTTCATCCGTTCATTTCGCAAAAAGTCCTGCTGGGCGGCTTTGGTATTGGTTATCTTTTTTTCCGGCGAGATCTCGCCCTGCTTGACCTGCCCCTCGCTTCGGGTCAAGTCCTTGCCGCCGCCTTTCACGACACTCGAACTGTCACCACTGCCAGAACCGCCCATCAGCGCAATTTTGAGCGGGGTCTGAAAGTATTCGGAAATGCCCTCGAGGTCCCCCTTGGCCGTCGAACCCAGTAACCACATCAGCAGAAAGAACGCCATCATCGCGGTTACGAAGTCGGCATAGGCAATCTTCCACGCACCACCATGATGGCCGCCCGCGACTTTCTTGATGCGCTTTACTACGATGGGCTTCTTGTCGTCAGCCATGATCTTGATTCAGGTGAATAAATCAGCGCTTTTGCTTGACGTGCTCTTCCAGCTCCGCAAATCCGGGGCGCTCGGTCGAATTCAGCACCTTGCGGCCAAATTCCACCGCCATGGCCGGTGCATATCCATTGAGGTTTGCCAACAAGGTAACTTTGACGGTTTGGAACATTTTGCCGTTTTCTTCCGCCTTTTGTTCCAGCAGGCCAGCGAGCGGCCCGACAAAGCCATACGCAAGCAATATCCCCAAAAACGTACCCACCAAGGCGTGTGCGATCAAAATGCCCAATTCTGCAGGCGGGATACCCACTGATTCCATGGTATGCACCACGCCCATTACCGCGGCCACGATACCGAATGCGGGCATGCCGTCACCCAATTTGGCGATCGCATGTGACGAGATCATTGCTTCGTGATGGTGGGTTTCAATTTCCAGGTCCATCAGGTTTTCTATTTCCATGGAATTGAGATTGCCGCTAACCATGATGCGCAGGTAATCCGTCATGAATTCGACGACATGGTGATCAGACTGAATTTTGGGATACTTTGAGAAGACCGGACTTTCTTCGGGATTTTCCACATCGCCTTCGATTGCCATCAAGCCTTCCTTGCGGACCTTACCGAGCAACTCGTAAAGCAGAGCCATTAGCTCCATGTAACTATCTTTGCTGTATTTGGATCCTTTGAAGATCAGCGGAATGTCTTTGAGAGTCGCCTTGATTGCCTTGCCGTTATTGCCTACAAAGAAAGCACCTCCGGCTCCGCCGCCAATCATCAGCAATTCAAGCGGCTGGAACAGCGCACCCAGATGACCGCCTGCCATCGCAAATCCGCCGAATACCGAAGCCAATACCACGACATAACCGATAATTACCAACATATCCGCTGCTCCAATTACGTTGTTGCGCTTGTTGACGGCATTCTAAATGCATAACCGTACTATGGATAGGATTTTCATGCGAGACACCGCGCCCGGATCGTGGCGCAGATTAGGCTAAGCTGACGCAGCCCGCTCCGACGCCAGTTTTCTGGCGAGTTTTGTTTTGCCCGCGCGTGCGGGCGGATGGCAGATACCACATACATAATTTGCATGCAGATCCCCGGTGTGTGCAACGAATTGCCCGTTGCATTCCGTGCAGGATGTGAGCTGCAACATTTCCGCTTTGAAGAAGCGGATCATGAACCACGCCCGAGTTATGCTCAACACAGGTTCGTGTTCTTCGAGTGCACATACTTGATCGAGGTACAAACGATAGGCGCTGATCAATGCGTGAACGCCAGTCAGATTGGCGTGTTTCACCATGAACTGGTAGATATCCATGAACAACGACGCGTGAATATTGGGTTGCCAGCTCATGAACCAGTCTGTCGAGTAGGGCAGCATACCCTTGGAGGGTGATTCGTTCTTGATTTCCTTGTACAGTCTGAGCAACCGCTCCCTGCTGAGGGAGGTCTCTTCCTGAAGCAATTGTAGCCGGGCGCCCAACTCAATCAGGCTGATCGCCACCGCGACCTGCTGAGCTTCACCGACCACAGTATTGTGCGACATAGCCCTATCCTGTCCGGTTTATGCCAGCTCTTCCACCGGTTGCGCCGACATCAATATTGCCGCGTGAGCCTGCGACATTTGCCGGTCCTTGTTGTAATCGGTCAACAAATTGAGCATCAGATTTTCGTCAAAGCGAAACCGGCATAGCAGCATATTCGACGCGGCCAGTTTGATAATCTGAGGAGGCGTAAGATTGCCGATCACATCGACGAGATCCTGACTGATACCCAAACGGAAAATCGCTGCGGCGTTGTCCTGCTTGATAAGTTGCTGTGCGAGCATCAAATAGGTGAGGTTGATGTCACGTACGCCTTCGTGAATTTGCGGGGTATTCATAGCAGCTCCCTTATATTCGTGTTGGAACGATTGACTGCATCGGCTCAAACGCAACAACTGAATCCGTTCAGTTTCTGAAAATCGACCAATGCAATCAGACGGGAGCAGTATTAACCCTTACATTTCTAAAGGGAATAAGAATAGCACCGTTTATTTTGTAGGATTCAGATAGGCGCACTTGTAGGGTTTTACCCTACAAAGCAGTCCGTGATATTGCGCCATGGGGGTTTATTCCGAGCAGAACGTAGACGGACAATTTTAAGTTAACAAACTAATTCAAAACAAATTTTTCCAGTCTTATTATCGCTGAGCCTGAGGCGATAACCCAACTGCTCCGCCCACCGCGCAGCTTGATACAGACCAATGCCCAGTCCGTTTTCAGAAACAACGACCCCGCGTAGCAGCGTGTTCCTGAAAGTTTCGGGTATTGATGTGCCGTTGTCGCAGACAACCAGACGCAACGGTTCTACCTGAATGCCGACGCTGATTGCAATATCCGGTTCCGATTGGCGCTTTCTGATCACGTTATCCAACAGGTTGTCGATCACGCAATCAAACAATGCTGCCGGTATCTTCTGGTCGATGAATTTTGCGGGTTCCCGCCAAATGATGTCCTGGTGCTGGTTACGCATGCGCACGGCATGCCACCACGCATGCAAAGAAAGCCAACTGGATTCATTGACGTGCTGCGGCTGTTGCAGCTTGTTCAAAATTCGCTCGATCCGCTGCGTAAGCAGAGGAAGTTGCTGTTGCAACAATGCCTGCGCCGATTTGTCCCTGCTTTGCGCGACTGACGTCAGTGACAGCAGCGACTGCAGCATATTCTTCAGGTCGTGAGTGAGCCGCGAACCGGTTTCGTAAACTGCTTGCAGACGGGTGATTTCCCGCAGTCTCTGCTCGCGTTGTTTGGCCTGATAGAAATATCCTATCAGTTGCGTTAGCAAATGAACGTGCAACTGTACCGCCGGATTAAGTGGCTGCCTAGCATACAGGGTCAGGCGCAACTCCCCTTCCTGAGCCACCACGGAATATCCACTGAATTGTCCCGTTTGCCCGGCGCCATCCGGCGATTGCCAGGACAGCCCCGATAACCACGGGAGATCCGCCAACAGGACCACGACGTGGTGCAAATACGAAACTGTATCAGGTTCGCGTTGCGCGGCCTCGGCCAACTTGGTCAACCAGCTTTCAAAAGGCGTCCCGACGTTCAGCAGATAGCGTGAAAACAGCACCTGCAGACCGCTGAACCCGAACAAAGGATTCCACAGACCGCCCAAAGCCAGCAACACCAATGCGATCAGAAACAGCGTGCGCAACAGTGCATCGAGATACTCCAGATGCCCGAGATTCATGAACGCCAAACTACCCAGTATCACCACCGCCAGCAACATGAACAGCAACAGACTGTAGATCAGATCAAGCGCCTGGATTTTCTCGATTTTTTCAGTGCTGACGGGGAGAAATATAATAAACAGCAGCATCGGCAACACATACCACATCAACACGTGCCCGACTTCGATACTCGAACGCGCCTGCGCCAACTCGACACCGGACTGCGTTGCAAACAGATTCGGCACCACCCAAAGCAGCAACACGGCGAGCAGATAAGACATCACCGCCAGGTAGAGCATTCGCGTCCAGCGATCACGAAATGCAAATACGCGCGAGCCCACCAGGCCGAACAATCCCGTCAACCAGAACGCCACCACCCACCAATTCAGCCAGAACACCGCGGTTGCCGCAGCCGATGCGATGAACAGCAGCGCGCCACCACCGGCCTGACTTTCGCCGCGCCACAACGGTTGCCACAGCAGGAAAAGACCGAGATGGGCAAGCAGCAAAGGGTGTGCCCAGGGGCTATCGACGCCCAACATCAAAGCGCTTTGGAGCAGACCGAGCATTGCCAGCAATAGCCAGCGCCCAGTACGCAAGCGATTCCCCCAATTCATCGTCAACATCCCGTCATCACCCTGTCAATTCTTCGTCAAAGGGCAATCTGCCATATTCTCGACACTGCGCCGACGCGCTGAATATCCGCATTTTGGCCATTACGAGGCAAGCTTTATCACCTTGTTTCCATGAAGCATTAATTACAAACAGAAACAAATCTGGTACTTTTATCCTGCGCTGGCATGGTCTTTGCGTACCAGATTGCAGTCTAGGAAGAAAACCAACAACTGGAGGTTAACATAATGAAACTGCATCAACGCGGATTTACACTGATCGAAATCGCCATCGTGCTGGTGATCATCGGCCTGCTGCTCGGCGGCGTGCTAAAGGGACAGGAGTTGATCAACAGCGCCAAGGTCAAGAACCTGGCGGGCGATTTCAAGAATATTCCCGTATTTATTTATGGGTATCAGGACAAGTACAAGGCCTTGCCAGGTGATGACAAGGATATCGTCACTCATTTGACCGGCAACGTAGCACCTGTTCCATGCACAGGTGCTCCTACTATTGTCGCAACCAAGTGTGATGTGGGGAACGGTGTCATTGACGGCGATTGGAACGCACCCGATGCCACGTCCGAGAGCTACGTGTTTTGGCAGCACGTCCGTTTGGCGGGTTTTGGTCCAGGGTCTACTGCCCCGGGAGGAGCCGATTACATACCTAAGAATGCCGTTGGGGGAAATATCGGAATAACTAACGCCGTGGGTAATATCCCTATTGTCGGTATAAAAGGAACATACATCGTCTGCTCCAACGCGATACCCGGCAAATTTGCGAAGCAAATCGATCTCACTCTGGATGACGGGTTGCCAAACTCTGGTTCCGTGTTTGTAGGAGTTGCTGGAAGTACTGGAGGAAATCCGATCCCGACCACAGCACTCGTGAATGATGACACCCCGTTCTTGGTGTGCATGGGATACTAAGTCATTGCTTAGTATGAAGCTGGCCCGCTATGGCGGGCCTTTTTTGCCAAGATAAATTCACCCAAAACAAATTCAGCATGCCGCTAGACTAATTTGTTAGCAACAAATTCCTAAGTAAACCACCTTTCCCATCACGCGTTGTGCAAGCGATACTCTGCCTGCAACAACGCCTCCGGCAGTCCCAGCAGCACCAGCACATCTCCAGTCAGCAACAGCATTTCCTCGCTGGGCTGCGCACCTCTGAGGTTGTGCCGACGCACCGCATTCACTTCGATACCCAGTTCGTCCAGATTCAATTCGCGCAAGCGCTTGCCCACTGCATATGAATCCTGATTCAGTAGCACACTAAGAAAGCGCGGCTGCAAACTTTCGCTGTCGTTGATCTCTTCAATTTCTTCGCGTCGAAAATAGCTGCTGAACACCGAATAGCGCCGCGCACGGGTTTCCTCGACGCGACGTATCACCCGGCTCAATGGAATGCCCGCCATCAACAGTGCCTGTGACGCAAGCATCACACTGCCTTCCAGAACTTCAGCCACCACTTCTGCAGCACCCGCCTTTTTGAGCGCTTCCACATGGGTATCATCGGTGGTGCGCACTACCACCGGCAGATCCGGTCGCAGTTCCTTGACATGGCGCAGTATCGCGAGCGCGGAATGCTTGTCCTGATAGGATATCACCATCACCTTGGCACGCATCAGGCCTGCAGCCATCAGCACCTCGCGTTTTGCGGCATCGCCGTAAACCACATTTTTTTTGCCCGCAATCGCCTCGTGCACGCGACGCGAATCGAGATCAAGCGCGATGAAATTGAGATTTTCAACTTCCATGAAGCTAGCCAGCTTCTGCCCGCTGCGACCGTAGCCGCAGATGATGACATGGCCGGTACTCGACATGCTCTGGATCGCAATCTTGTGCATTTGCATCGCCCGATTGGTCCACTCGGCCGCGGAAAAGCGCCGGGCGATTGCCTCCCCGTACTGAATCAAAAACGGCGCGGTCAGCATTGAGACCAGCATCGCAGCGAGAACAATTTGCATCGTCGAGTCGCTGAACAAGTGTGCACCGTCTGCCAGCGTCAGTAACACGAAGCCGAATTCGCCCGCTTGCGCCAGGCCGATCGCGCTGCGCAAGGCTACTCCCCAGTCACCTTCAAACAGTCTCGCAAGGACTGCAACAACCAACGCCTTGAATAAAATCAGCGCTGCCAGCACCAGCAATATCCAGCCGAATTGTCCCGCTACTAAACCCAAATCAAGTTTCATGCCGATAGTGACAAAAAACAGCCCAAGCAGCACGTCCCGAAACGGCTTGATATCTTCCTCCACCTGATAGCGATATTCTGTTTCGGAAATCAGCATACCCGCTACGAACGCGCCCAACGCCAACGACAACCCGGCCAACTCGGTGAAATAGGCGAGACCCAGCGTGATCAACAGCACGTTAAGCATGAATAATTCGGAAGATTTTTGCCTCGCAACTACATGAAACCACGGTCGCATCAGGTGCTGACCGAATACCAGCAGCACCAGCAATACCGCAATCGCTTTCAGCGTGGCAAAAGCCAGTGTGGCGGACAGGTCGTCGGGATTGGTTGCCAATGCCGGAATGATGATCAACAGCGGGACGACAGCAAGATCCTGGAATAACAAGACGCCCATCATTTGCTGGCCATAGGGCAGATTCAACTCGGCACGCTCAACCAGCATCATGCTGACGATGGCTGTGGACGACATCGCCAGCACGCCCCCCATCGCCAGTCCTGCGCGCCAATTCAGACCGAACATTGCCGTAATTGCCATAACCAGCAGCATGGTCGCGACCACTTGCGCACCGCCCAGACCAAATACGGTGCGCTTCATCGCCATCAATCTGGTCAGGCTGAATTCCAGCCCGATGCTGAACATCAGGAATACCACACCAAACTCGGCGAGATGTTGGGTTTCTAGCGCATCCGGTATCCACGCCAAAGCATGCGGCCCGATCAGTATGCCAACCGCCAGGTATCCAAGCATGACCGGCAAATGCAGGGTGCGGCAAAGCACCACCACAATCACGGCGGTTGCCAGCAATATCAGAACCAGGGACAGTGAACTTTCCATCAATCTTCGAGTTTGGGTGTCGTGCGCTGATAATGCCGCACTACTGCCGAGTTTGCAAAACTTCGCATCTTTGGAACGATCTGCCGGAATCCCTGTAGCCTAATGTTGACCGGCGCCACAACGGCTGCAAGTCCGCAGACCGCAAACATATCCCGCTGCTATAATAACCGCCATGAATAAATCACTTTCTGCCACGCCGCGCGCACTCGATCTCGGACGCGAAGTGTTAACCATTGAAGCCGCAGCGGTACAGGCGCTTGCCACGCGCCTTGATCAAAGCTTTCTGCTGGCCTTGAACGTCATACTTGGTTGCGAAGGACGGGTCATCGTCAGCGGCATGGGCAAATCCGGCCACATCGCGCGCAAGATAGCGGCAACCCTGTCCAGCACAGGCACGCCAGCGTATTTCGTCCATCCCGGCGAAGCCAGCCACGGCGATCTTGGCATGATCACCAGCGAAGACGTGATTATCGCGCTGTCTTATTCGGGCGAAAGCCAGGAACTGTTGACGATAGTACCGGCAATCAAAAGGCAGCACGCCAAGCTCATCAGCATGACCGGGAACCCATCGTCCAGTCTGGCAAAAGTTGCCGATGTACATCTCAATGCTGCGGTCGACAAGGAGGCATGTCCGATGGGTTTGGCTCCCACCGCCAGCACGACGGCGGCATTGGCACTGGGCGACGCACTGGCAGTCGCTTTACTTGATGCAAAGGGCTTTGGCGCGGATGACTTTGCGCGTTCGCATCCGGGCGGTAGTTTGGGGAGAAGATTGCTCACCCATGTACACGACATCATGCGCAGCGGCGAACGTTTGCCGATGGTGCGCGAGACAGCAATGCTGGGTGACGCAGTTCTGGAAATTTCGAAAAAAGGGGTGGGCATGACTGCCATCGTTGATGCCTCGCAACATGTGCTGGGCATCTATACCGACGGTGATTTGCGCCGCACGCTGGAAAAGCAGCTGGATTTCAATACGACTGCAATCGTCAGCGTCATGTCTTCCAAACCACACTGCATAACACCCGACAGTCTCGCTGCCGAAGCAGTGCAGCAAATGGAACAATTCAACATCAGCCAGATGCTGGTAGTCGATGGCGACCACAAGCTGGTCGGTGCGCTCAATATGCACGACTTGCTGCACGCCAAGGTAATCTAGGCTGAAAGATAGCCGGAAAAATTCACTCCAGGAGAAAATCATGCCGATTAGCCGAGCAAAATTGATACGCCTGATGGCTTTCGACGTGGACGGCGTAATGACTGACGGCGGATTGTATTATTCCGATTCGGGACAGGAATTCAAACGCTTCAATGCGCAGGACGGCCACGGCCTGAAGATGTTGCGTGCCAGCGGTGTTGAGATCGCGTTGATTACCGGACGCACATCCAATTGCGTTACGGTGCGCGCTCAAAACCTGGGCATCGAGTATGTATACCAGGGAATTGAAAACAAACTTGAGGCCATGATCGACCTGCTCAACAAGCTAAAGCTTTCTCGCGACGCCGCCGCCTACATGGGCGACGACGTCGTTGATCTTACGGTAATGCGTCATGTCGGCATGGCAATTACGGTTCCTGCCGCGCCACAACTGGTACGCGAACAATCCGATTTCATCACCAAGCGCGAAGGCGGCTACGGGGCAGTGCGTGAAGCCTGCGAAATGATCATGTCCGCACAAGGAACGCTGGACAAGCAGCTCGCCTGCTACCTGCGATGAGGATAACCAAGCGAATCCGCCATTGGCTTCCGTTATTGCCTTTACTGGCATTGCTTGGCGCAACCTACTGGCTGGACCAGCAGGCGCGACCCGATCCCGATATACCCGCTAGCGGTCTGCGACACGAACCTGACGCAATCGTGGACGGTTTCTCGGTTACCAATCTGAACAAAGCCGGATCCCCCAGCTTCATCCTGAATGCGGACAGGATGCTGCATTTTTCGGATGATGACAGCACCGATTTGGACGCGCCGCATATAACGCTGCTCGATGAAAATAACCTGCCGCTGTACGCCTCTGCCCAAACCGGCAACATCACCAGCAAAGGGAATGAAATCATCCTGTCGGGAGGCGTAGCGGTGCAGCGCGGAGCCAGTGACGAAAAGAATGCGATGAATCTAAAGACCGAGTTTTTGCGGATACTGCCTGAACAGGGGTTGCTGGATACCGACAAGGCTATCGAGCTTACCAAAACCGATTCGATCGTAAACGCCGTCGGGCTGGCATTAAACAACAACACGCGCACAATACAGTTGCTATCCAGGGTGACCGTCGAGTATGTGTCGGAAATCAGATAGCGTTTTGCATGTTTCTGGCAGTCGCGCAACCAGACTTTAAACGAATGCGAATAGTCGTAAACAATTGGGTAGTGCCTTGATGTCAACAAAATCGGCAACAACTATTGGCTGCCTGTCCAAAGCAGCCCAGATGCTCGCAATTCTGTTCATGCTGTCGACGCCGTGTATGGCCGAACGTGCCGACCGGGATCAGCCGATACAGCTGGAAGCCGATCAGGTAACAATCGACGACATCGGTCAAACCAGCACATTCGTCGGAAACGTCCGATTGACACAGGGAACCATGCAGCTTGTCGGTGACAAGATTGAGGTATTGAGGCAGGCGGACGGGTTCAAACTGGTGAAGATCCACGGAAATACCGTCAGTTTCCGCCAGAAGCGCGAAGGCCTGAACGAATTCATTGAGGGTTTTGGAGAGCGTATAGAGTACGATACGCGCAATGCAACCGTGGATTTCTATGGGCTCGCCCGGGTCAAACGCTCGCTGGACGAGGTGCGGGGTGATCACATCACCTACAGCATGAAAACTGAAACCTTCCAGGTAAGCGGTGCGCCGGCTTCCAGCGACGCACCGGCGCAGCGCGTGCGCGCGGTGTTGCTGCCCAAGGCCGAGAATAACGAGCCGTCTCCATCAAGCCCGGTGAAACTCCCGATCGAGTCCGAAAAGAGTCCTGCGACGAAGCAACCGAAATGAGTGAACTACGCGCATCGGGACTGAAAAAGAAATACGGATCACGCACGGTCGTGCACGACGCGTCGTTGTCGCTGAACAGTGGCGAGGTGGTCGGATTGCTTGGGCCAAATGGCGCCGGAAAAACCACGACGTTTTACATGATAGTGGGTCTGATTGCTGCGGGCGGCGGTGAAATATTCATCGACGAAACCAACATCACTCACCAACCCATCCATCGACGCGCCCGACTGGGACTAGGTTATCTGCCGCAGGAAGCTTCCATTTTTCGACGTCTGACCGTGGAACAAAACATTCGTGCGGTGCTGGAATTGCAACAATTATCAGAGGCCGCAATACGCAGCCGCATGGAAAGCCTGCTGGAGGATCTGCACATTTCGCACATCCGCCGCAACCCGGCAATCAGCCTTTCCGGAGGTGAACGGCGACGCGTCGAAATCGCGCGTGCTTTGGCGACGGAACCCCGTTTCATACTGCTCGACGAACCGTTTGCCGGCGTTGATCCGATCGCCGTGCTGGATATTCAGAAAATCATTCGATTCCTCAAGAGCCGCAACATCGGCGTATTGATTACCGACCACAACGTTCGCGAAACGCTCGGCATCTGCGATCGCGCCTATATCATTAATGCCGGCTCGGTCATGGCGGAAGGCAAGCCGGATGAAATCATCTATAATGAAGGTGTAAGAAAAGTATATCTGGGCGAACACTTCAAGTTATGACAGACATAGTGTCCCTACCACGCATATAAGCAATGAAACCCGCACTTCAGCTAAGGATGTCGCAGCAACTGACGCTTACACCGCAGTTGCAGCAGGCTATCCGCTTACTCCAGCTTTCCACACTGGACATGCACCAGGAAGTTGCCCGCATGCTGGAGGAAAATCCAATGCTGGAGGAGGCTGAAGAATTCACCACGGTAGACTATCCCGTAGAAGTGAAAAGCACCGAATCTTCATCCGGAGACGAGGGCGAACCTGCCGAGATCAATGGTCACGATTTCGACGGATTTGACAACGAACCCACGGAATGGAACAACACCAGCGGTACCTCGCAGAGCCAGGATGACGAGGACGAGTCTTATCCCGAGCAGGCTGCGGAAAAGGCCAGCCTGAGAGCGCATCTTCATACGCAGCTGACCACCAGTTGTATGGATGATCGCGACCGCAAAGTCGTGGGTCTGCTCATCGATGCGCTGGATGAAAATGGCTACATGGTGCAAAACCTTGAGGAATTGGCCGGACTGCTGCCTGCCGAACTTGAAATTTCGCTGGACGATCTGGAAACCGCGCTGGTGCAGCTGCAGCATCTTGATCTCCCCGGAATTGGGGCGCGTAATCTTGGCGAATGTCTGTCCCTGCAGCTCAGGGCCCTGCCCGAAGACACGCCGCACCGTGCGCTCGCGCTCAACCTGGTAGATCATCATCTGGAAATCCTCGCGGCGCACGATTTCACCAAGATCAAAAAACTACTGCGTTGCTCTGATGACGAGTTGCGCGCCGCCCAGCAACTTATCGTCTGTCTAAACCCAAAGCCGGGCGCAGAGTTCAGCCAGAATACCGCCGATTACGTGGTTCCCGATGTTGTCGTGGAAAAATACAAGAACAAGTGGCGCGCGCGGCTCAATACTGAAGCAATGCCCAAGTTGCGCGTCAACCAGATTTACGCCAACATACTGCAACAGCGGGGCGAAAACTCTTCTTCGCAACTCTCCACGCAGCTGCAGGAGGCCAAGTGGTTGATCAAGAATTTGCAGCAACGATTTGACACCATACTTCGTGTCGCGGAAGCTATCGTGGAACGCCAGAACAACTTCTTCGAACACGGCGAAATCGGTATGCGCCCGTTGGTATTGCGCGAGATTGCCGACACGCTGGAATTGCACGAATCCACCATTTCCCGCAGCACCACGCAAAAATTCATGCTGACACCACGCGGAATATTCGAATTCAAACATTTCTTCTGCAGCGGCTTGTCCACTGAAAATGGCGGCACCTGTTCTTCCACCGCAATACGCGAATTGATCAAGCAACTCGTCAGCGAGGAAGATACGCGCAAACCGCTCACCGACAGCCGCATGTCAGAAATCTTGGCGCAGCAGGGCATCGTTATCGCTCGGCGCACCATAGCAAAGTATCGGGAAGCATTGCATATCCTCCCGGTGAATCTCCGTAAATCAATCTAATACAAAGGAGCATGAAATGAACCTTCAGTTAACCGGACACCACCTTGAAATCACTCCTGCGATTCGGGAATATGTGACCGGCAAGTTCGGTAAAATCAAGCGGCATTTCGATCATGTAATCGACATGAACATTATTTTGTCGGTGGAAAAACTTCAACAGAAGGCCGAGGCCACGATACACGTCAGCGGCAAGAACCTTTTCTCGGAATGCACCGATGAAAATCTGTATGCGGCAATTGATTTGCTGGTAGACAAACTGGAGCGGCAAGTAAGACGCCACAAGGAAAAGCAGTCGGGAAGGCGTCATGACGACAGCGGCAAGCACGAGTCCGTCGAATAACCTCCCAACCGGCGTTCCAGACGCCCGTAGACAACCTGAACGGTCGCCACAATGAATCTAATCAGCAAGATTTTGCTTCCCGACAACGTGCTGCTGGACAACGAATCCTCGAGCAAGAAACGGATTTTTGAGCGCGTCGGATTGCTGTTTGAAAACAACCAGCAGATCGCGCGCAGTGCGGTATTTGACAGTCTGTTTGCGCGCGAAAAATTGGGGTCGACCGGATTGGGTCAGGGCGTTGCCATACCACACGGACGAATTGCAAAGTTGCGTGATGCGACCGCCGCATTTGTAAAAGCGACCAATCCGATACCTTTCGACGCACCCGATGGATTGCCGGTAAGTCTGATATTTGTCCTGCTGGTTCCGGATCGCGCCACCGACCTGCATCTGCAAATCCTCGGCGAACTGGCACAAATGTTCAGTGACACCGGGTTCCGCAACCAGCTGCTTTCATGCGGCGATACCAGCAGCATTCATCAATTGTTCTACGACTGGAACTGCGGCGCATGAGTCAGGTAAACGTCAGGCAACTGTTTGACGACAAGCAGGCCCGGCTAGAGCTTAGACGCATCGCTGGCGATGACGGAACCGAACGCATCATTGACAGCAATGAAGTAACCGCTTCCAACCGGGGATTGGTCGGCCACCTCAACCTTATCCATCCGAATTGGGTGCAGGTGTTGAGCGGCACTGAACTTGAATATTTGCGCACGCTGAACCCGGAGCAACGCGCTGAGGCCTTTTGGCAGATCGAGCAAAGCGGCACAACCTGCTTAATCGTCGCCGGCAACAGCAAGATTCCCGATGAGCTGATCGCTTTCGCCAACCACACCCACATACCGCTGTTCTCCACGCCCAAGGCCAGCGTCCAGCTGATGTGGCTGATCCGCCATTACCTTACCAAGGAACTTGCGGACATGACCACGAGACACGGGGTATTCCTCGATGTACTCGGGGTTGGCGTAATGATCACCGGCGAAAGCGCGGTCGGCAAGAGCGAATTGGGACTGGAACTGATCACTCGCGGCAGCGGACTGGTCGCCGATGACATTGTTGAATTGCACCATATCGCACCTGACACACTGGAAGGTCGTTGTCCCGAATTGTTGCGGGATTTTCTCGAAGTCCGCGGTCTCGGGGTGTTGAACATCCGCACCATGTTTGGCGAAACTGCGGTGCGGCGAAAAAAGAATCTGAAACTGATAGTCCATTTGCACAGTCCACCCGGAGGAGACCTGTCCCAACTTGAACGCCTGCCGCTCAACGCTACACACCAGGAAATACTCGGCGTAAATATAACCACGGTGAATATCCCGGTCGTGGCCGGGCGCAACCTCGCAGTACTGGTTGAAGCGGCAGCGCGCAATTTCGTATTGCAGCAGCGCGGCATAGACAGCATGCAGGAATTCATCACCCGCCACGATCAACTGCTGCTGGAAGAGTGATTGCCGAGCCATGCAGCTATTCCTGATCAGCGGCTTGTCCGGCTCCGGCAAGAGCGTGGCGCTTAAAGTGCTTGAGGACAGTGCCTTCTATTGCGTGGACAATCTCCCGGCTGACCTGCTTGCCGCGCTGGTTGACCATCTGCAGCGCGCCGGATACAGCAATATTGCAGTCAGCATCGATGTGCGCAGCGCCAACAGCGTGCAACGCCTTCCGCAGTTGCTGGAGAAAATCAAGCTGCGCGGAATTGATGTGCACGTGCTTTACCTTGACGCGCAAAATGGCACGCTGGTAAAACGATTTTCCGAAACACGCCGATCACATCCGCTCAGCGATGGCAAGCTTACACTGCCGGAGTGCGTTGAACGCGAGCGCGAGTTACTCTCAGGAATTAGCGACATCGGGCATCATATCGATACCAGTGACCTGCGCAACAACGCACTGCGTGCGTGGATCAAGCAGTTCATCAAGCTCGATCGCGCACGCCTGACCCTGTTGTTTGAATCGTTCGGGTTCAAGCACGGAATTCCTCAGGATGCAGACTTGGTATTCGATGCGCGCTGTCTGCCCAACCCGTACTACGAAGTCAACTTGCGCCCACTCACCGGACGCGACTTGCCAGTAATGGAATTTCTCGATCAGGCTGCAAATGTCCAGGCCATGCTGGCCGATATCCATGGCTTTGTACATCGTTGGCTGCCGAGCTTCGTCGCCGACAACCGCAGCTATCTGACCGTAGCCGTCGGCTGCACCGGGGGACAACATCGTTCGGTCTACCTTGCTGACAGGCTTGCCGCCCTGTTTGAACCCGATCAGCAAGTTCTGGTTCGCCATCGCGAACTTTCCTGAGTCATGTCCGGATCGGCGTTGCAACGCATCAAGCCGGGCGACGTGCTGACAGTCTTGCTTGCAGCCATTTTTGTCGCAGCACTCACCGTAAAGTTCTGGACCGGGGACATTGCCGACAAAGCCATCATCCGCAGCGGCGGAAAAATATTCCGCGAAGTTCCGCTATCGCGCGACCAGCAAATCGAAGTGCCCGGTCCGCTCGGCACCAGCCTGATAGTCATTGAAAAGCATCAGGCGCGCATCGCGTCCGACCCCAGTCCCCGCCAATACTGCGTTCGCCAGGGTTGGCTTAAACATGCGGGTGAAATCGCGTTATGCCTTCCCAATCAGGTGAGCCTCGAATTGAGCGGCGGCAACAAGCGATATGACAGCCTCAACTACTAGCAACGGCGGGCAAACCGACAACGACATGCGTCCGCTGAATAAAGGAACACCGGATAATTCTGCGGTCTCGCAAGCGACAATCAGGCTGAACACCACGGCCGAGGATCACCAAATCGCGAAAATGGCAGCCGTAGCACTCGGCCTGACCATACTGGAGAACGCCATCCCCTCGCCGCTCCCCGGCGTGAAGCCCGGCCTGGCCAACATCGTTACATTGATCGTCCTGGCGCGTCACGGCTGGCGCGTCGCCGCCTGGGTATCACTGCTGCGTGTATTGGCGGGCAGTCTGTTCTTTGGCAATTTTCTTACACCGGGATTCTTTCTCAGTCTATCCGGTGCCGTGCTCAGTCTCATCGCGCTGGGTGTTGCCATGCATCTTCCTGCCCGGTGGTTCGGCCCGGTCAGCTACAGCATATATGCAGCATTTGCACATATTGCCGGCCAGATGCTGGTCGTGTACGTCTGGCTGATACCGCATGCGGGAATCGCCTACCTGATCCCCGTTTTCGCTGCGGCAGCATTGATTTTCGGCACGGTAAACGGTTTGGTTGCCGCGCGATTCATGGATAATGACGGCACTGCCAACCAATTGTGATCGAAACTCCAGAGTGAAGACGATAACCCTCGCGTTGACCGGCGCATCCGGGATGCCCTACGGCATGAGACTACTCGAACAGCTGCTGCACAGCGGCCAGCGGGTTCAACTTGTCTACTCACAAGCGGCACAGATCGTCGCAAAACAGGAACTGGATTTCGCCCTGCCAACGCGGGCTGCCGATGCGGAAAAAATGTTTGCTGAACGCTTCGGACCTTACAGCGGAATACTGAACGCGTACGGCATTCAGGACTGGTATGCTCCGATGGCCTCGGGGTCCAACCCGGGCGACGCAATGGTTGTGTGTCCATGCACCATGGGCACGTTAGGAAAGATAGCCGGCGGGATCAGTGATGATCTGATTGCGCGCGCCGCCGATGTCATGCTCAAGGAAAAACGGACGTTGATACTTGCGCCTCGGGAAATGCCGTTCTCGGCGATACATCTTGAAAACATGCTTAAATTGTCGCATGCCGGGGCAGTCATCATGCCGCCGAATCCCGGCTTTTATCATCATCCCGGCAATGTTCAGGATATCGTGGACTTTGTCGTGGCGCGGATACTTGATCATCTGGGAGTCAAGCAAGATTTGATGAAGAAGTGGGGCGATTAAGCTTGTCAGGGGCGGTGAGCCAAGTTGGACTAACAGCTTTGTCACAGAACCCAATACCTATTGATGCCTGCTGAAATGCATTTCAGCCTATCAATCCATGTAAAATCCTCTTGTCAACCAAGGTAAGAACAAGGAAGGAATTCGCCCGCATGATAGAAACCCTGACACTCATCACGCTGTGTCTCCTTTATCTAGTCTTTTTCCGCCCCGGGAAGACGCCACCTTTGAGCAATCCGCTGGTGATCGAACGTCCGGGAAAATATCATGTCACGCTTGCACCGCAACTTAATCTTGCTCAGCCTTTTGTTGAAGCGGTGGCCCAGCGCCTTCTGGAAGCAAGCCAGCGCATCGGTAACTGTCGCACGCAGTTTTTCGAAGTGCGCGACAAACAGGCCGTATCCCACGGGCACGATGTCTATTTGCTGGCAATCACTCAACGCGAAGGAATGCTCTATTTCCAGGCTACTGCGCCGGCAGGAGATGATGGTGGGCTGAAATCGATTACGGAAATGTCCCATGGGGTGTTGTCCGGCGTTCCGTTTTCCGGGGAGTTGGACGACAAGATTACCCGGGAAATCGGAACGGTCACAAAGGAAGTCGCAGCTGCACGACGGATCGAAATTTCGCCGTGTAATTGAAGCCGAGGCGCGTGTAAACGCCTCCTGTCGACGCGAGGAACATTTCGTGACGCGGAACCTACTGACTGCCAGTCCGGACTTGAAGCAATGATCCGTCTGCATACAGCAGTGCGCAGTGCACTGTCTTGCCAACGTAAACCTGCTGCATCGCGCGCTGGTATTCCGCCAATTGTACCCGGTAGCGTGCCGCGTCTTCACGATCTCCCAGCTTGTAATCCAGCACCCACACTTCGTCTTCGAATTCGACCAGACGATCGATGCGCTTCAACTCCCCCTGCATATTGACGTAGGCCATCTCATTGCATGCGCTTCGATATAGTTTCGCGTCAAAGAAACGGGCAAGTTCGGGCAAGCTGGTGAGGTGCCTGGTGTGTTGAAGCAGCAGCTCCATTTCGTCCGCCGGAATTGCCAGACGCTGCATGATCGCTGCCACACCATTCGTTCCCTCGGTGTAGTGTTGCAGCAACGCGTGCAGCCAGATGCCGCGCTGTTGCTGCACCGTGCTGCGCGCGCTGCGTTTACCTGCCGGAACAACAGGTGGCAAAACAATCAGGGATTTTGATGACAAAACGGCGGCACCGGCCACGGTCTGCGTAGCCGTTGACAACATCGAAGACATCGAACTGGAATTGGCGCGTTGCGACACTGCGGCTGCGATCCGGCCGTACCACGACGGCTGTTTTTTGTTCGCCTCCTTTTCTTCCCCCTTGCTGCTGCCGCTAACGATAAGCGCCTGTCGTGCACGGGTCATAGCGACATAGAGCAGGTTCATTTCTTCGCGCGCCTGTTGAGCGGCATCCTGCTCGAACAGCGCTGCCCGCTTCTTGCCGCGCGATGCATGGTTGGTGTACACGGAGAAATGTAAAGGCTGTGATTCATGCGTGGGCCAGCTCAGCAACACATCGTTGCCATCCCTGTCGATGTTCGCCGCATTCGCATCCAGCAGCCACACGATGGGCTCCTCCAGCCCTTTGGATTCATGCACGGTATAGATGCGCACCGCATCGCCTGCGGTGCCGAGCTTGCCTTCGTCCGGCGCGTCGTCCGAGCTGTCGCGCAATTCGCGCAACTCCTGCAAAAATCGCGGCAGGCTGGGGTAACGCCCGGCATCCACGCTCAAGGAAATTTCCATCAAGGCGTGCAAATTGGCAGTCACCTTGGCGCGCATCTCGAGCGGCAACACGGCGCTATAACGCGCCAGCACATCGCCCTCGAAATAGATGCGATCCAGCAGGTCGTGTACCGGGAGTTTGTCGGCGAGGGTGAGCCAGTTTTTCAGCAGAGAGGCAGCGCGTTGCAGGGCGGGTGATGGACTATCCAAATGCTGCAGGCGTTGCCACCAGTTGGTATCTTCGCCCGTAGCCAACCGCATCAAATCTACGTCGCTGCAGGCAAAGATCGGCGTGCGCAGCACCTGCGCCAGCTGCAGATCGGCAAACGGGGTGATCAGAAACATCAGCAATGCCTGCACGTCATCCGCTTCCAGCGTGTCGAGCAGGCCGCCGCGGCGCGAGCTTATGAAGGGAATGTGCTTGGCGCGCAAGGCTGCTTCGTACACTTGCAAATGGGTGCGGCTGCGCACCAGCACCATGATGTCGGCGTACCTGGCGCGGCGTTGTGTGCCTTGTTCGCTTACCGCCCAGTCACTGGCAATGGTCTGCAGAAATGCGGCAAACTGCTCCGCCTCTTTATGGCGTGCGCCCTCCTCGGCTTCGTCGCGCCGGGTGGTAAGCGGATTGCGCAGCACCAGCGGCACATCTTCAGCCGCATCTTGCCTGCTCTGCTCTGCCATTTGCAGCGGCAGAACCAGCACCTGCCCGGGCAGTTCTGTCTGGTGTGTCTGGTGCTCTACAAATTCGAAGCCATCCGGTTGTTCGCGGAACACGGCGTTCACCGCGTCCACCACCGGCTGCGAGTTGCGGCGGGTGAGACTGTTACCCAGGGCACCAGCGTTGAAATGTTCTTGCAGGTATACCCTTGCCACGCCGAACAGGCGCGCATCGGCGCGGCGGAAGCGGTAAATCGATTGCTTGGGGTCTCCCACCACAAACACGCTGGGCCGCGATTCCACCGCCACTGCCGCGTCGAACCACGCGCGCAATATCTGCCATTGCAGAGGGTTGGTATCCTGAAATTCATCCAGTAACACATGGCGGTATCGGCTGTCGAGTTTGTATTGCATGGTCTCGGCATGCTCGCTCTGTTGCAGCAGGCGGCACAGTTGCCATTCCAGGTCGGAAAAATCCATCTGCTGCTTTTGCGCCTTGAGCGCCTGGTAGCGGGCGAGGAACGCTGCGCCGCAGTGCAGCACGGCCTGGTTGAGTCGGTAGGCTTGCTGTTCGGTGCGGATGTCGCGCACTTGCTGCAGGCTATCAAACAGTGCCTCGCGTGTGACAGGGAATGCTCCCGCATCCTGCCTTTTGGTTGGCTTGAAGCTGCGCGGTTCGTCCGCCTGGGTATATAACAAAGGATGCAGCGCATCGAATCGTGCTTCCGGTTTGGTGTCGGTCCAGGCGCGTTCCATTTCGCTCGCCTTGGCTGCCTGCGTATCGGTGCCGTTGTTGGCCAATTGCCGCACGAAAGCAAACAACACTTCCTCGCTGTTACCACGCTGGCCCCAGTCGGTCACCGGATCGAAGCTCAAGTCCACTTCCAGGCCAGTGCGCAGATTGTCCAGCGCGAACGACAGCGCATCTTGCTGCCCCTGCGTGTACGCCCACCACTCTGCCCGCTTGCCGACGAAGTTGAACAGCAGCGTGCGGGTGTTGAACAAACCACATTCTTCGAACAGCCATTGCATGTACCGCGCTGTTGCGCCCGCCGGTTGCTTGCGCATCTGCTCCAGCAATTCCTCCCACGCTTCTTCCTGCTCCGCCCCCGCCCGCTCCAGCAGACTCATGCCATGCATCACACCGGCATTCAGCGGTGCGCGCTGCATTACTTGCATGAACCAGCCGTGGAAGGTGCTGATGGTGACGGCGGGTTGTGCCAGCAGCACGCTGCTGTAAAGGCTGCGGGCGCATTGCAGTTGTTCTTCGGTCAGTTCTGGGATGCCACGCTCGGCGAAGAACTGGTGCACGAGCGGCGCATCGCCGAGCGCCAGCTCGCGCAGCCATTGCTGCAGGCGCGCCTGCATCTCCTGCGCCGCTTTGCGGGTGAAGGTGATGGCGAGAATCTGCGACGGCTCCGCGCCGTCCAGCAACAGACGCACGATGCGCGATACCAGCAGCCAGGTTTTGCCGCTGCCGGCACAGGCTTCGACCACGAAGCTGCGCGTTGGGTCGAGGGCGATACAATTGCTCATACCCACTCCCCCTTCCGACACACCCCGCGCGCTTCGCAATACTCGCACACCGCATCAATCCCGTTTGCCACCAGCCCGGCACCGCCGCGTATCTGTGCCATCACCTGCTCCAGCCGTTCGGCATTCAACTGCCCAAGCAGCGGCACGTCGTGTTTCGGCGCCACCAGTCTCACTTTGCCGCTGTCGATGCTGACAAAGGCGGCATCCGCCGCTTGGTGTGCGTAGGCGTAGCACGCGAGCTGCACGTCTTCGCCCGGCTGCTGCAGTTTGTTGCGCAGCAGCGGCTCGCCCTGCGTCTTGTAATCCAGCACGCGCTTTTCGCCGCCGCGTTCGTCCAGCCGGTCAATACGGCCGCGCAGACATATGCCTTCCAGCGGCCAGTTGAACGCCTGCTCGGATCCCGCGTAACGCCAGCCCTGCGCCTCGTTCTTGATTTGCCAATCGAGGTAATCCGGCAACGATTTGTACCAGCGCGCAAGCCATGCCCGCGCACTGAAATCATGCTGCAGCAGATCGGCGAACGCTTCCTCGCTGATACGGCGCAGTGCAGCTTCCATTTCGGTCAAATCGCTTTCGCCGACTTGTGCATAGTGCTCGTGGAAACGTTGCAGAATGCGGTGCACGCGTTCTCCGTAATCTCGCTTCTCTATGGTTTCCTGCACTTCATCCAGCTCGTTCAGACGCAGAACGTGCCGCGCATAGAACTGGTAAGGGCACGCCACCAGTGAGTTGTAGCCGCTGATGGATATGCTCGAGGGTACCGCCGCCGTCGCCACCACCGGTGCCGGCTTTACTGCCGGCGGCAGTGCGGCGTGCCGGGTTTCCTCCGCCGCAAGGTAGGCATGCAGCTGTTTTTCGGCGAGATCGTCGCCATGTGCCTGCCCATATTCGTCGCGCAATATCTGCAGGTAGGGACTCAGCAACCGGGCTTCGCCGTCTTGGTCTTTTTGCCACGTAACCAGCACGCAAGCGTTGAGCGCCAGTACGCCCAGCAGGTCGTCGCGCTGGCGCAGCGCGTGCATGCCGCGGGTGGGTAAATTCAGACTGCTGCGCACCGCATCGTTGAACCAGCGGCTGCCTTCGGCGGCACTGGGCAGATGCCCGGCATCGCAGCCCAGCAGCAGCACGGCATCGAAGCCGCGCCAGCGCGTGGCCGCGAGATGCGTAAAGCGCACCCCGCTATCGATGCTGTTGTCGCGATAGGTCTGGGTATCCAGTTGCTGCGCCAGCCAGCGTCGCCATTCGGCAAAACGGTAGCGCCCGGTGTCGGCATGCAGTTCCTGCTGCCAGCTTGCGATGACGTGCAACAATTGCCGGCCCGCGTCATCCTGTTGCAGACCGGTATCGATGCCGAGCACCTTCAGGCTCAGTTGCAGCGCAGCCAGCCACTCGTCTAGTGTTTTGTCTTTCTTCTGTTCCAGCAGGTCTGTGGCCTGACGCAGCCGCGCCAGGGGCCGGAGCAATTCCGTCTCGTGTTCCACCAGTGCGCTGAATTTTTCCAGTCCGGAAACCACGCCCCGTTTGCGCAACAGTTGCTCCAGTCTATACACGGCCGCTTTGCGCTCGCCCGCGGTCAGGTCGGCGAAGATGTACGGCGACTTGACCAGGTCGAGCAGGTCATGATGGTAGAAGTCGCTTTGCAATGCGCTCAGCCAGCGATCGATCACGCTGCTTACCGACAGGGTGGCGAAGGTCCAGCCGGTTTCATCAGCGACCAGGATCTCGGCGCGCTCCAGCAGTGCGCGTGTGCGCCGCGCCACCACGCGGTCCTGAGCCACGATGGCGATATTGTTCTTTCCTGCTTGCAACCACAGCCGCACTTGCATCGCGGCGGCACGCGCTTCCTGTTCCAGCGAGGTGGCGGCAAAAAACAGCGGGGGATTGGTCGGCGCCTCCATCTCGCGCAGGTCAAACACCTTCACCACGGCACGTTGCTCATATTCTTCGAGGAAACGTTGCTCCAGTGCATCCCATTCCGAAGTTCGCAGCACGTACAAAGCTCTGTCCGCCTGTGCCGCCAGTTGCGCCAGACGCTGCTGATAGGCGCGTGCCTTCTCCAATTCTTCACCGCTCTGCATCGCATGCCACAGCTCGAACACCAGCCTTGCTTCGAGTTGCAGCGTGGTGTTTTGACGCGCCTGATAGGCTTGCTGCACCGCGGCGGCGAACGCTTCGGCGTCGCGCGGCAAGTCGTGCAGCGCGTAAGTGAGCTCGTCGAACAGCTTGAGCAGTTCCTGCGTCATGCTCCACAGGTCAGCATGATCAAACCAGGCGTGTTTGCGCAGGTGCCGGTACAGCAAGGCACTGCGTTGGCTGTCGGTGGCGACGCGCCCCTGCAAAGCAACGCTTTGCGCCCAGTCGTTCAGGGTCACCATCTGCGGCAACAGCAGCGCCGCACAGTTTGCCGCACGCATCAGCGCCTGCGCCAATGGCTGGGCAGCATGGAAATTGGGGAGGAGGACGGTGGCTCCGCGCAAGTCGGGAGCGGGATGCGCCGCCAGAATGCGCCGCGCGACAACATCGTAGAATCCCGATGAGGGGGTTTGCATACTGACGGTACTGGCTAGCTCCATTGTGATTTACCATACATCAAGCGTTGCACCGTTTCATGCCGAATCATTCGACTATCCGAACAGAATATGCAGTCTCGTCTGTATATCCAGTGGCTGACTGTGCTCGTGAACAACAACGGCCACGCGTAACGCCGCTCTCTTGTGGAATCCAGATTTACTTGCCGCAGCGCAACACTTGGCAAGTGCAGGTCATGGCGCAAAACGACGAAGCGTCGGGATTTGCGCTCAAGCGAACGAACATATTGAACCGATGCGCGACACAGTTATGCCTGGCGGCACCTTCTGTTAGCGTTCGAGGAGATTCAGCTTGTCTTTCACATCTTTCCATTCATCGGCGTCTGCCGGGCCGTCTTTTTTCTCAACGATGGGCGCCCACTGCTTGGATAATTCCGCGTTTAATGCGAGAAAATGACGCTGGTTGTCCGGCAGGTCGTCCTCGGCATAGATCGCTTCTACCGGACATTCTGCGACACACAAGGTGCAATCGATGCACTCGTCAGGATCGATTACCAGAAAGTTCGGTCCTTCGCGGAAACAATCCACCGGACATACGTCCACACAGTCCGTATATTTGCATTTGATGCACGGCTCGGACACTACATAGGTCATGACAGCACTCCAATTTATCAGTTGTCCGATATTTTAGCAGAGTGGGGTTGAATTAATTCACTTCACAGCCTCGGCATTTTTGGTTAGGATGCTGCTTGAAATTCAGCAACCCGTCCCCAACTAGCCAACTGTTGCATTCCGAACCGACCCTCAAACAGTGAGAACATCCCATGAGTGAACATATACATTACGTTTCCGACTCCACCTTTGATGCCGAAGTATTGCAGGCACCGCTGCCCGTCCTGGTTGACTACTGGGCCGAATGGTGCGGCCCTTGCCGCATGATTGCGCCAATTCTGGATGAAATATCCAAAGAGTACGCGGGCCGTTTGACCATAGCCAAGCTCAACGTCGATGAAAACCAGCAAACGCCGGCAAAGTTCGGTATACGCGGCATCCCGACGCTGATGTTGTTCAAAAACGGGGACGTTGCCGCCACCAAGGTAGGCGCCCTGTCCAAATCTCAATTGACAGCTTTTATTGACAGCCACATCTAAACCGTTTACTGTCACACCCGCATCGCCTCCCAGATATCGTCCTCCAGCAGCTCAAAACACAACAACGATCAGGTTACAGGGCATGCGGGTGATTAATAGCACCCAATTCGATCCGAACCAAATCCAACCTTAAACAGTTTTAACCAAAGCTACACCACCCCCTCAATCACCTGTCTCGCATCGCTATGCATCTATCAGACCTAAAAACCAAACACGTCACCGAACTTGTTGAAATGGCTGCGGCCAACGAAATTGAGAATGCCAACCGGATGCGCAAACAGGATGTCATTTTTGCCCTGTTGAAAAGCCAGGCAAAGAAAGGCGAAAGCATCTTTGGTGACGGCACGCTGGAAATTTTGCCGGACGGATTCGGATTTCTCCGTTCGCCCGACACGTCATACCTGGCCGGCCCGGACGACATCTACGTCAGCCCGAGTCAGATTCGACGCTTTAACCTGCATACCGGGGATTCGATTGAAGGGGAAATACGTACACCCAAGGACGGTGAACGTTATGTCGCGCTGGTAAAGGTGGACAAGGTCAACGGCGAGCCGCCGGAAAACGCAAAAAACAAGATACTTTTCGAGAACCTCACGCCGTTGTTCCCTACCGAGCCGTTGCGGCTCGAACGTGATATCCGCGCTGAGGAAAATATAACCGGACGCATCATTGATATCGTTGCACCTATCGGCAAAGGACAGCGCGGACTGCTGGTAGCATCGCCGAAGTCGGGCAAAACTGTGATGCTGCAGCACATCGCCCATTCCATCGCTTCGAATTGCCCGGAAGCAGTATTGATCGTGTTGCTCATTGACGAACGTCCTGAAGAAGTAACCGAGATGACGCGCACCGTACGCGGTGAAGTGGTTGCCTCAACCTTTGACGAACCCGCCAGCAGGCATGTGCAGGTTGCCGAGATGGTGCTGGAAAAAGCCAAACGTTTGGTGGAGCACAAGAAAGACGTGGTGATCCTGCTTGATTCGATTACACGATTGGCGCGCGCTTACAACACGGTAGTGCCGTCTTCCGGAAAAGTGCTGACCGGCGGCGTGGACGCCAATGCATTACACCGCCCGAAGCGTTTCTTCGGTGCGGCCCGCAATATCGAAGAAGGCGGTTCTTTGACCATCATCGCCACGGCCCTGGTAGATACCGGTTCGCGCATGGACGATGTGATTTACGAAGAATTCAAGGGTACCGGCAACATGGAGATCCATCTGGACAGGCGCATGGCCGAGAAGCGCATTTACCCGGCCATCAACGTTAACCGTTCAGGTACGCGCAAGGAAGAATTGCTGATCAAGCAAGATATCCTGCAGAGAATCTGGCTGCTGCGCAAACTGCTCTACCCGATGGATGAGCTGGAGGCCATGGAATTCCTGCTCGACAAAATCAAGGCCACCAAGAACAACGCCGAGTTTTTTGACTCCATGAAGCGCTAAAAAAGGGTTTTGACGGTCGCGGAAATTTATGTATAATCCGCGCCTTCGCGAAAAACTCGCCCAGAAAACACATTAGTAATCGAGGTTGTTATGTACGCAGTCATTAAAACCGGTGGTAAGCAATATCGTGTAACCAACGGCGAAACATTGAAAGTTGAAATTCTTGCTGGCGACGTAGGCAGTGCCGTT
>JBARHR010000118.1:0-1624 GCA_049799335.1 Gallionella sp.
CCACTAAGTTAGTTACGAATACGCGGAAGATCTCATATGCTTTCTAAACCGATGGTTAGCGTATGCATCACAGCATATGATCACGAACAATATCTTGCGGAGGCACTAGATTCGGTCTTGTCGCAGAAAATAAATTTCGAAATCGAAGTGATCATTGGCGAGGACTATTCTACCGATTCAACGCTACAGATAGCGCAAGACTATCAGGCACGCTATTCGGATTTGATTAGAGTTGTGCAGTCTGGGTATAGGGAAAAATTGGTCATCAATGGTCACGTGACGGCGAGGTATAATTTTCTCAATGTCCTAGGCTTGGCCAAAGGTAAATATATTGCCTGGCTTGATGGCGACGACTACTGGATAGATTCATTAAAATTGCAGAAGCAGGTCGATTTCCTGGAAGAGCATGAAGAATATTCCCTTACGTTTCACAACGTATACCTGGAAGATTCAGAAACAGGCGCAGTAAGGGAAACCAAGCCAACCTACCATCCAAGCAACTTCCCGGGTAGAAATGAATTAGAAGACCTGCTGCTAACTCACAACATTGTGCCCACCTCGGCGGCCTTACTCAGGAACAATATACCAAAAGTTTTCCCGGCTATATTCTATAAGGTTCAAATTGGCGATTGGCCATTTCAGATCTTCAATCTCAATTTCGGGCGGGTCAAATATATGGAAGAGATAATGGGGGTTTATAGAGTTGGAGGTGGAATATGGTCCAAGAAAAACCGTGCCGCCCAGCTGCTCCTGATTATAGACACATATAGATACTTGGCGGCGATCACACCACCCAAATTAATGGCCAGCCTGAAACACGCTTGCGCAATACACTACAGAGAGCTCATTCGCCAATACCAGGGAGAACGCAAGTTTCTCAAAGCCGGGAAAACTTTAGTTCATCTTTGGTGGTATCTGCTAACTGGCCGAGTGATGACTTCACATAGGAAGTAGCTGAAAGCGTTCCATGATTTCACCAGCCACTTGCTGGCAGCTGATATTTGATGACGCACTTTGTCCCAATCATCACTTACTCAGTATTCACTGGATACACTACTAGGAAAACTTTGCAAACATAAATCACAAAGCGCGTTTAAGTTCTCTGTGACTTTATCCAAATCAATTTCTGAGAATCTCTGATCTATGTCGCTACCAGTGCCAGTTGCGCAAACACACCTGACGCACCCCAAATATCGTACAGACATTGACGGTCTTCGTGCCATCGCAGTATTGTGTGTTATAGGGTTTCATGCTTTTCCCAATTGGCTTAAAGGTGGATTTGTAGGCGTCGATATTTTCTTCGTGATTTCGGGCTTTCTCATCTCCAGTATTATTGTTAATAGCTTAGACCAAGGAACGTTCAGCTTTGCTGAGTTCTATGCTCGTCGCGTTAAACGCATTTTCCCTGCATTGATTTTGGTAATGGCATCATGCTTTGTGTTTGGCTGGTTCGCATTGCTACCTGACGAGTATAAGCAGCTTGGCAAACATATCGCGTCGGGCGCAACATTCATTTCAAACTTCACTTTTTGGCAAGAGGCGGGATATTTTGATAAATCCACTGACAGCAAACCCCTGCTACACCTTTGGTCGCTTGGTATAGAAGAGCAGTTTTATATTGTCT
>JBARHR010000119.1:0-4751 GCA_049799335.1 Gallionella sp.
CCCGACAACCACGTGCGTCTGGTCGGTTACAACAACTTCAATCAGTCACAGGGTGCGGCGATGGTGATCTTCCGCGGCAAGACGATCTAGTGTTGATAGTCCCTGCCGTCACCCTCCTCCGGCGGCGGGTATTTATTTACTCTACAGACAAACTCCAGCACATGGACGCAAGCTGTTGCCGGCAGTTTGCATAACTTAGGACGACGGGTTGCGCCCCTGTATTGACCGAAAAATTGGAGACAAATATGAGTGACATTATCCAGCAGTGCCGAATCGAAAAAGAGCCGTATTACCACCCGGTTGCCGACGAGGTGGAAATTTATGAAGCCACCTACAGCGTGCGCATGCCGATGATGCTCAAGGGCCCGACTGGTTGCGGCAAAACCAGATTTGTCGAACATATGGCATGGAAACTGGGCAAACCGTTGATCACTGTGGCGTGCAACGAGGACATGACCGCGTCGGATCTGGTAGGTCGATTCCTGCTCAATGCCGACGGCACTCACTGGCAGGATGGCCCGCTCGCCCTGGCCGCACGTTACGGCGCGATCTGTTACCTTGATGAAGTGGTCGAAGCGCGCCAGGACACGACCGTGGTCATTCACCCGCTGACCGACAACCGTCGCGTGCTGCCGCTGGAAAAGAAGGGCGAACTGATCAAGGCTCACCCGGATTTCCAACTGGTAATTTCCTACAACCCCGGCTACCAGAGCTTGATGAAGGATCTCAAGCAGTCCACCAAACAGCGCTTCGGCGCGCTGGATTTTAATTATCCGGAACACGACATCGAGACCGAGATCGTTACCCACGAAACAGGTGTCATCGCGGAAGTGGCCGGCAAACTTGTTTCCATCGCCGAGCGCGCCCGCAACCTAAAGGGTCACGGACTGGATGAAGGCATCTCGACGCGCATGCTGATCTACGCGGGCAGCCTGATTGCCACGGGCGTCAGCCCGGTTACGGCGTGTCGCGTGACACTGGTGCGCCCGATCACCGATGACCCGGACATGCGCGACGCGCTGGACGCAGCCGTCACCACCTTCTTTTGATCCGGCAGGGCGGGTAGCGCCAAATACGGGCCGACCCGCCCACGACATTGGCGAAAAATTAACATGGCTATCAATCTCGAAGACTATCAGGAGATGCTTGAGTCGCTGTCCCCGGAATTGCAGGAAAGTCTGCGTTCCACCTGGCTGGAAGCGACCAGGACATTCAGTGCACGTGGTCTCGACAACTTTCTCAAAGGTGCAGCGGCACTGAAAACCCTGGGCAAAGGTGATGAGCTGGTTGCTGCTTGGATAAGCCATGCGCCCCTGGTCGCCAAGGAGATCGGCGAAGATTGCATCCCAGACCTGGTGCAAACCGCGCTTGAACTTGCATCCAAGACCTCCGGATCGGTAATCGAGCTGGTACTAAGCACAGCGCCTGCCGCGGCCAACAGATTGGGCGACGAACACCTGTTCCGTGCCTACCTGCAATTTCTCGCGCTACTGCTGGCACAGGCACCACGCGGCGTCAGACCGATGCTGCAAAACCTCGAGTTGCTGTTCAGTCAACTGACGCTGGGCGGCCTGCGCAGATGGGCGCTATGGGGGGCGCACGCCCATCGCACCAATTACCCGGAACAGGCCAATTACTTCAGCCTGAAATCCAGAGAATCGCAGGCGCTGTTGCAGAAGGAACGCAAAGGTACGCTGTTCATTGATGTACAGCGTCGCATCAATATGTATCTGCGTGCATTGTGGGCACGCGACTTCTTCATGAAGCCCACCTCGGGAGATTTCGAAACACGCTACGGATACCGTCCGTACGTCGAGGGATATTTCATGCATCTGCCCGACGCCTATGACGATTTCAACTCGGGCGACACCAAAGTAAGCGGGCTGGAAATGTATCGTGCCGCAGCCGCACACTGTGCCGCGCATCTTGTGTATACCAGCGAACCGATCTCGGCTGAAGCGCTTAATCCCTGGCAGATGGCCGTGATCAGCGTGATCGAGGATGCGCGCGTCGAAACGCTGGCGGTGCGCAAGTTTCCGGGCCTGAAGAAACTGTGGGTACAACTGCACACTATCCATGCCGATCAGGTAAACACTGCCGGTGACTATCTGAACCGCCTTGCCCGCGCACTGCTGGACGAGGTGTATCAGGATGCAGACCCATGGATCGCACAGGGTCGCGTGTTGTTCAAGCGGGCTCGCGAGAATCTCGGGAGCAATCAGGTTTCATGGGATATCGGTGTGCAGTTGGCGCACCGGTTCACGGAAAAGCGGATACCGTTCAATCCGGCCGGCGACGTGCTCACCGCACCTTACCGCGACGACAACCGCTACTTCTGGGAATTCGAGGAATTCGATTTCAATAAATCGATTGCCGCCGGATACGACACGCCAAAACAGGTGCGCAAACACGTCAGCCTGATGGAGTTCGCCAACGAGATTGATGTCGAAACCGCTGGCGACGATGCCGAAGAAATCTGGATACTCGGCACCGAACTGTTCCCCTATGAAAATATCGGCGACGAAAGCGTTGGCAAGTCATACAACGAACTGGAGGGCAAGGAGCCGGTGTCGGAGCCCTATCATTATGCCGAGTGGGACTACCAAATACAGCTGGAAAGGCCGGCGTGGACAACGGTGCTGGAACGGCGCGCCAAGCGGGGTGAGTTGCAACTGATCTGCGACATAACCGCACAGCACAAGCGCACCATAGGAAGATTGAAGTTTCTGCTGGACGCACTGCAACCCCAAGGCGTGACACGCATCCGAAAACTTGAAGACGGCGACGAACTAGACATCAATGCGGCGATTCGCTCCATGATCGATATCCGCATGGCCCGGCATCCCGACCCTCGCATCATGATGCGGTCGGTGCGCAAGCTACGGGATATCTCGGTGATGGTGCTGCTCGACCTGTCCGAATCCACCAACGAAATGGTTAGCGGTCAGGAATATAGCGTGCTGGACCTGCAACGTCAGGCCACCGTGCTGCTCGCCGACGCGATCAACAAAGTCGGGGACCCGTTCGCGATACACGGGTTCTGTTCGGACGGGCGGCACAATGTCGAATATTCCCGCTTCAAGGACTTCGACCAGCCGTACAACGACGTGCCGAAAGCACGACTTGCCGGCATGAGCGGCAAGCTTTCCACGCGTATGGGTGCGGCCATCCGCCATGCGGGCCACTACCTGACACTTCAGAAATCAGCAAAGAAGCTGTTGCTGGTAATTACCGACGGCGAACCCGCGGACATCGACGTACGCGACCCGCAGTATCTGCGCTACGATACCAAGAAAGCCGTGGAGGAAATGGCACGTTCCGGCGTGACCACTTTCTGCATGACGCTCGACCCGCGCGCCGACCAATATGTTTCGCGCATATTCGGAGCCAGAAACTACATGGTCGTGGATCATGTAGAACGATTGCCGGAAAAGTTGCCGTTACTCTATGCAGGACTGACACGGTAACCAAACCGGAAATTTAATAAGGACTTTTGAGATGGCAATACAAACTTACGTCGGTATCAACCAGGATACCAATGGCGGATTGACCCATATGGGGCGTATCGTGCGCGATGCCTGGGTCTTCGGCATACTGCCCGATGCTGAAACCTGCGCGGGCTGGGATTCGGCGCGCATGCAAAACTTGTACGAGCAAGTCTACGCGGCGTGGGAACCCTATGCACACCTGCCCAGTCGTCTACCCGATAACCTGCGTGAACGTCACACCGCACTGTATGCACAGGCGATAACCGTTGCACGCGACAATGGATGGGATGCAGAATTGGGCGAGGACGACTAGGAAGCGGGCGATCAGTGTCGAGCCGGAGTTGAAAACTTGAGGACTTTTGTCGGCCCGTCAAATCGCCCCTTCTCCGCCAGCGCTTGCAGTGCCCGCGGCAGTTCCGCCTGCAGCCGCGCCATAAGCGGCGCCACATCGGGCCGGTAATACAGCGCAAGGTAAGGAACCGGGTCGTCGAGCGTATCGCGCACCTGCGGACGAAAATTCTGCCAGGCGATATCGACCCAGCACTTGCGTTCACCGTCCAGGAAAACAAATTCCTCGGCATCCAGGATGGCAAGATACTGCATGGAGCGAATCGGGACAAAAAGACAACCATCCGGGCTGCGGCTGAGCAAGGTGTGCGCCAGGTTGTAACTTGCAGCGGACATGAAAAGACACTCAGTTGCCAGTTCGCGATCACGGTAGCAGTTTATTTCCATGCGTTCTCCGGACAGAGGATGTGCCTGAGATGATTATCCATGCTTTGTTTCCCGTTGTGGAGATACCAATAAGAAGGCAAGCCAAAAGTATCTTGCTCGCAAAGGTTGCGTAAGAAAGTCAATAGATATGTGCCGTATCGAGAACTTCATGCGCATGCGCGGGTAAGCGCAACAAATCGTTGGCAAAGTGCTTCGGTTCAGAGGCCTTACTCTCATGCAAGCAACTACAGCACACCCGGCAATCCATCTCGCATGGCTAAGGCTTCTTGGCGACCAAGAAAGAACACATGAATGCGACGCTCCAAATTCCGTGAATCGAGGGCAACTTTAATTTTCCTGTTGCAGGCAAAATGGCTGGTACAGGCAAACTCGGCACGGCAATGGTTTCGAATGAAATCCGGAGATGATTGCAACTGGAAACCGCCATCGATACACGCATTACGACCAGCGAATAGATCCCGAATGTCTTCGCTTTGCGCGTGAGGTCGCTGTTTGGTGGCAACAGGCGCTGCGCGCCCTGTGCTATTC
>JBARHR010000120.1:0-4416 GCA_049799335.1 Gallionella sp.
TCTCGACGCGCAATCGCTCACAGCCTATCTCACTGAACTGGGCGAGAAGCCTTTTCGTGCGCGGCAATTGATGCGCTGGATATATCGGGAGGGGGAAGCTGATATTGCCGCAATGACTGACATCTCCGGTGTATTGCGCAGCAAGCTCGCGGACTCCGCGTGCATCAGCACCCCCGCCGTCGTGCGGGAAGAGTTGTCCGATGATGGCACGCGCAAGTGGTTGCTGGATGTGGGCACGGGCAACGCGGTTGAAACGGTATTCATCCCCGAGGAGTCCCGCGGTACGCTGTGTGTGTCTACGCAGGCGGGTTGTGCGCTGAACTGTTCGTTTTGCTCAACCGGCAAGCAGGGATTTAACCGCAACCTCGGCGTCGCCGAGATCATCGGGCAACTCTGGTGGGCAAACCACCAACTGGGACATAATTCCGAGGGATTGTGGCCGATCAGCAACGTGGTGCTGATGGGCATGGGTGAGCCATTGTTGAATTTCGAGAATACCGTAAGTGCGTTGCGCTTGATGCTGGACGACCATGGGTATGGATTGTCGCGGCGCCGCGTAACGGTATCTACATCGGGCATTATTCCCGCAATGGACAGATTGCGTGACGAGTGTCCGGTTGCCTTGGCAGTATCTCTGCACGCGCCTAACGACAAGTTGCGCGATGAGCTGGTTCCGATCAACGAGAAATACCCGCTGCAGCAGTTAATGGCTGCCTGCAATCGCTATCTGGAACGTGCGCCGCGGGATTTTATTACCTTTGAATACGTGATGCTGGATGGCGTGAATGATACGGTGAAACATGCTCATGAACTGGTGAAACTGGTGAATGAGGTGCCGTGCAAGTTAAATTTGATTCCATTCAATCCGTTCCCGAACACCCGCTATCAGCGTTCCAACACCGAGGCGATCCGGCGCTTCCGCGATGTGTTGATGCAGGCGGATATTGTGACGACGACGCGAAAAACACGGGGAGATGACATCGCAGCGGCATGCGGTCAGCTGGCTGGACAGGTTCAGGACAAATCCCGGCGCAATCTGCAAGGCTCGGTGGTTGCATAATTGAAAACCCGTAATCGATTCGTGAGTACACTGGCCTTTTCTTTGCTGGTGCTGGGATTTGTTTCCGGTTGCAGTACCACTGCCGCAGATTCTGCCAATACCAAAAGTGCAAAAGTACACACCGAGCTGGCAGGACTGTATTTCGAACGCAGTCAGTTTGGCATTGCACTGGACGAACTGGAGACTGCGCTGCGAGCCGATCCGAACTATGCGCCGGCCTATAGCGTGCGCGGTCTGGTGCATATGGCGTTGCGGGAAGACGATCAGGCCGACGAAGATTTCAGGAAAAGCCTGCGTATCGAAAAAAATGATTCGGATACTCAGAATAATTACGGCTGGTATCTGTGTCAGCGCGGCAGGGAAAAGGAATCCATACCCCATTTCATGGCGGCCGTAAAAGATCCGCTTTATCAAACCCCGGCACGCGCCTTTGTGAATGCCGGGTTGTGTTCCAGGAAGATGGGAACGAATCGCGAAGCCGAGGAATTTTTCCAGCGCGCATTGACGGCGCAACCCAATATGCCGCAGGCGCTGTATGCCCTCGCGGACATGCACTTCGCAGACGGCGACTATTCCGGCGCGAAACGTTATTTTGCAGGGCTCGGACAAAGGCTCGACAATCTCAGTGCAGAACAACTTTGGCTTGCGGTTCGTATCGAGCGCAAAGTGGGAGACCAGAATTCCGCAGCTAGCTTCGCGCTGCAGCTGCGCAAGCGATTTCCCGATGCACCTGAAACCCAATTGCTGATGCGTGGTGAATGATGGAAAATCGCCCAGATACTGGCCAGGATAACGAGCCTGCTCAACGAGCCACGCCTGACGCAGCCAAGCCTATGGTACTTGGGAAAGTCTTGCGTGCGAAGCGAGAATCGCTTGGCTTCAGCATCGCGGACGTAGCCAATCAGATCAAGTTTGCACCGCGCCAGATTGAGTCGCTTGAAGCGGATGATTTTCAGAACCTTCCAAAATCTGCGTTCTTGCGCGGCTTTGTGCGCAGCTATGCCAAGATTTTGCAGCTCGACGCGGAAACATTATTGTTGACCCTTCCGCAGAACAAGGCGCCTGCGACGGAATTGCGGGTTCCGAAATCTGTGGGGGTGCCATTCCCAAATGCGCATTCATTGTTCAGACCGAACATGGTTCTGCTGGCCGCCGCGGGTTTGGTGGCCATCGTTGCCGTAGGGTTCGCGATGTGGAATTACGTGTCGCCGCGAACCCACGAAGCGGCTGTCAAGGTGGAAACGCCGTTAGCGCTGCCTCCAGACACGGCGGAGATAACAACGGTGCCAGATGTTGGCGAACATCAGCCAGCGTCGGCTACATCGGACGAAAGCAAAGATGCCGCGGTTCGAACTGAGCTTGCTGCGCCGAACACACCCAAAGAATCCCGCATCGGAGCAGACATCGCGCCGGCAGGATCGATCGTGGCCAAGCCGGCAACCAAATCCGAGGTCAAGGTTGAGGGCAATACAACTACCTTAACCAGAACCGAGCCGGTAGCAGTGCCTGCGCCCACTGCCAAGGAGGCCGCGAAGCCAGTGTCGCCAGGACTGGGTCTTCCGATCAAGCCGGGCGTAAAGGCTGAGGCGAATAGCCAAATAAAGTCCGCGGAAAAGGCTCAGTCCAAACCGGTGCCGGCAGCAGCAATAGAATCTGTCAAGAAACCCGCTGCAGTAACAGACATCCAATCACTGAACAAGCCGCTTGCACCTGCGGCCAATCAATCAGGAAATGCCGCGGACATCAGCAAATTGCGACTGGAGTTTGACAAAGAGTCGTGGACCGAGATCAGGGACAGAGACGACAATATCATCAGTTCGCAAGTTAACCAGCCGGGCAGCGTGTTGGTGGTTCGTGGTCGAGCACCGTTAAAAATGCTGATCGGCCACGGATTGTCGGTACGCCTGTTCTACGAGGGTAAGCAAGTGGATTTATCGTCGTATATCAATAAGTACAGCGAAGTTGCACACGTGACGCTGCAGTGAACATGAGTGCAACATTGATTATGCGTCGCCCGTCGCAACGGGTACTGGTGGGCAACGTCATGCTTGGCGGCGGAGCGCCGGTGGTGGTCCAGTCCATGACCAATACCGATACTGCCGACGCCTCTGCAACTGCTAAACAGGTGTTCGAGTTAGCCAAGGCTGGTTCAGAGCTGGTGCGAATTACGGTCAATACGCCCGAGGCAGCCGAGCAAGTGCCCAGAATACGTTCGATACTGGATGGACTGGGTTGCGATGTGCCGCTGATCGGTGATTTTCACTATAACGGTCATCGCCTGCTCACCGATTTTCCCGAGTGCGCCCAGGTGTTGGCAAAATACCGTATCAATCCGGGAAATGTCGGGCGCAATCGCAAGGAGGATGACCCGTTTTCGATCATGGTGGAAACCGCGATCCGCTATGACAAGCCGATCCGCATCGGCGTCAACTGGGGCAGCCTCGACCAAAATCTGGTAGTGCGCATGATGGACGAAAACTCACGATTGGCGCATCCCAGGGAAGCGGGTGAGGTTACCCGAAGCGCATTGATTACATCCGCTCTTGAAAGCGCCGCGCGTGCAGAACAACTGGGCATGGCACACAATCGGATTGTGCTGTCGTGCAAAGTCAGCGAAGTGCAGGATCTGATCGCTGTGTATCGCTCGCTGACTCGCCAATGCGATTATGCATTGCATCTCGGCCTGACCGAAGCGGGCATGGGTTCAAAGGGAATCGTTGCTTCGACCGCGGCACTGGCGGTGCTGTTGCAGGAAGGTATCGGCGATACCATACGCATTTCACTGACGCCGGAGCCGGGTGGCGATCGCACCAGAGAAGTGCTCGTCGGACAGGAAATTCTGCAGACGATGGGACTGCGCGCGTTTGCGCCGATGGTGACGGCGTGTCCCGGTTGTGGACGCACTACCAGCAGCTTTTTTCAGGAGTTGGCGCAAAGCATCCAATCACACCTGCGCGAACAGATGCCGCTGTGGCGTGAGCAACACGCGGGCGTAGAAAATATGACTGTTGCGGTGATGGGGTGTGTGGTCAATGGGCCGGGCGAAAGCAAGCTGGCAAACATCGGCATCAGTTTGCCCGGCAGCGGGGAAAGCCCGTCAGCGCCGGTCTATATTGACGGCGTGAAAGCGATGACCCTGCGCGGCGATAATATCGCGACGGAATTTACCCGCATAGTCGACGAGTATGTAACAAAAACCTATGTGAAACGCTAGTCCTTCCGATTACTGACCATGTCAAAGACGGCACGATGTCTGAAAAAAGCCTGGGTCGGATGGTTGGATCGCAACAGATTTACAAGAATAATTGGATTATGAGTAACGAAACCTTACAAGCCGTGCGCGGCATGAATGACAT
>JBARHR010000121.1:0-10992 GCA_049799335.1 Gallionella sp.
GTCCATAACTTTTTGAGTCAAATCGTCCACCAGCACACTCTAATGTTAGGCATGGCAAATAGTGTTCGTGTCATCTGCGTGTGCCCTGAACTTCAACCACCTACTGCAAACCAACCATTTCCGGTCACGTAGAGCAAGTAGAACCCAAACTTCGTAGACTAGTCAAGGAAATCAGACAAGCAAACCGTCAAATATACTTATTTATGCGTTCCAACACCGTATCCTGCGGAAACAATGCCAGTACCGCATCTACCGACGGCGTATGGGTCTGACCGACGAGCATGACGCGCAATGGCATCGCCAGCTTGGGCATCTTCAGATTGTACTTCGCCAGCATTTCCTTGATCAGCGCGCCAATCGCGGATGCTTCCCACGTGATATCGGCAAAGCGGTCGGCAAGTTCACGCAACGCGGGCATCACTTCGGCGATCAGGTGCACATCCAGCAATTCCTGAGGCGGTTGTACTTCCGCATAAAACAACTTCGCTTCCTCAGCCAATTCGACAATTGTCGCCACACGTTCCTTATATAGCGCGACGACCGCTTCCAGTCGCGGCACCTCCGTTACCTGTATGTTTCTGGCATCCAGCTGTTTGCGGGTCAGCTCGGCCAATCTCGCATTGTCCGCCTGCTTGATGTAGTGCTGATTCAGCCAGCGCAATTTTTCCGGGTTGAATTGCGCAGCAGATTTGCTGATATGCCGCAGGTCAAACCACTCAACAAACTGTTCTATCGAAAATATTTCCTCGTCGCCATGTGACCATCCGAGACGGACCAGATAATTTATCAGCGCTTCGGGTAAAAAACCTTCTTCGGCATATTGCATCACACTTACCGCGCCATGCCGCTTGGATAGCCGTTCGCCGTCGCTTCCCAAAATCATCGGCACGTGCGCGTATTGCGGAAGTGGAGCACCGAGGGCCTTGAGTATATTGATCTGGCGAGGCGTGTTGTTCACGTGATCGTCTCCGCGTATCACCTGTGTGATGCCCATATCCAGATCATCCACCACCACACAAAAATTGTAGGTCGGCGTACCATCGGCGCGTGCGATGATCAGGTCATCCAACTCGCTATTTTCGAAAATGATCTTGCCCTTGACCAAGTCGTCCCATGCTGCAGCGCCGTGCGTCGGATTCTTGAAGCGTACGACGGGTTTGATGCCCGCCGGAGGCGCGGCAAGCACCTTGCCCTGTTCGGGCCGCCAACTGCCGTCGTAACGCGGCTTCTCCCCGCGTGCCCGCTGCACTTCGCGCATCGCATCCAGTTCGGCCGGTGACGTGTAGCAGTAATATGCTTTCCCCTCCTCCAACAGTTGCTGCAACACCGCCTTGTAGCGATCCATACGCTGCATCTGGTAAAACGGACCTTCGTCGTAATCCACATTCAGCCAGTGCATTCCGTCCATGATCGCCTGAACCGATTCCTGCGACGATCGTTCAAGATCGGTATCCTCTATACGCAGAATGAATTTCCCGCCCACCTTGCGCGCGTACGCCCACGAAAACAAAGCGGTTCGAGCACCTCCAATATGCAAATAACCTGTGGGACTTGGCGCGAAACGAGTACGTATAGTCATGAGCTGTGCATCTGGGTAAGTAGGAGAATGCACATTTTACGGACTTTGCGATGTGTGCGCAGCACGTTGTGATGCCGGAATTGACCGAAGCAGCGTTGCTATGATTAAATCCGCGCCCTTTCCGGGCGGTTAGCTCAGCGGTAGAGCACTGCCTTCACACGGCAGGGGTCACTGGTTCGAACCCAGTACCGCCCACCAAACATTTCCCATCCGGAGGACCGACTGATCAGTCGTCATCGTCCCCATCAGCCATTTGGCGACGCGGAACTGTCGCCGGATCAGCGGTAATTCCGCGGTAGATTTCCACGCGATCACCCGGTTTCAGCACGGTGTTCAGTTTGGTGACTTTCCCGAATATTCCGACCTGATGGATATCGAGATCGATCTCCGGAAACTTGCGCAATATTCCAGACTGCTCAATCGCGGTGAGCACAGTCGTCTCGTCGGCTACGTCAATGCGCAACCACGATTGGTGCAGAGGATCAGAATAAGCGATGCCAACTTGCATGCCGTTCTCCTAACTAGTCGCCGGCACAGCCGCTTGTATCAAATCGATACGAACAGCGCGACGTCGGTCCATCACCCGTTTTGCCGCGAGCAGAAGGCCCACCACCATGAATCCGCCGGGCGGCAATATCATCAGCAGGAATCCTTTATAGTCCGGCACGACAGTGGTTTCTAGAAAGGCGAATGCCGGACCCAACAATAAATGCGCGTTGGCAAACAGAGTGCCGCTGCCCAATATCTCGCGCACGCCGCCGATTAGCACCAATGAAAGTGTAAAGCCGAGACCCATCATCAGACCATCCAGAGCGGATTCCGCCAGACTTGATTTGGAAGCGAACGCCTCTGCCCTCCCCAGAATCGCACAATTGACGACGATCAACGCGATAAACAGTCCCAACACCTTGTACAGCGCGTGCGCCCAAGCATTCAGGCTCATATCTACCAGAGTCACCAGCGTCGCGATAAGCACGATGTATACGGGAATGCGCACGGCGGGGCTGACCAGGTGGCGCACGCTGGAAACGATCATGTTCGACAACAGCAACACTGCCGTGGTCGCCAGTCCCATGCCGAGTCCGTTGGTAGCGCTCGAGGTTACCGCCAGCGTCGGGCACAGCGCCAACATCTGCGCGAATACCACATTGTTGTTCCACAATCCATCACGCATTATTCGTGCATAAGCCTCATTCACGGCGTCACTCCCTTCACGGACATTTCATCGAGAAGTTTAGGTCTTTCATGTTCAAAGAGATCCAGTCCTCCCTTGACCGCCTTGACTACGGCACGTGGGGTAATGGTCGCCCCGGCAAACTGATCAAACACGCCGCCATCCTTTTTTACTGCCCATTTGTCTGCAGTCGGTTCACCCAACCACTTGCCATCAAAGGACGTTATCCAGTCGCTCTTGGACTTTTCGATCTTGTCGCCCAGACCCGGCGTCTCGGTATGTTTCACTACGCGCACTCCCAGTATTTTGCCCTCGCGCGAAATGCCCATAACGCAAACTACGGCGCCACCATAGCCGTGGCCGGTCACTCGATAAACGACCGCTTCGACCTTGCCCGCGTGGCGCGCACGATAAGCCAGCACTTCGCCCTCCTTGTCTGCGATGGTCACAGTATCGTTTAGCAGATCGTTGTCATAGGTACCCGGCAGAACTTGCACCAATGATTGTCTGAGGTCTTCCGCTTCAGCCGCGCGAATGTCGGCTTCGGTAGCACGTGAAGCTAGCGCCAGAGCCGCACTGGTCAACAACGCCGCGCCGCCAAGCAATACGCCCTGGTATCCCAGTTTTTTACGCAACTCGTCAATCTTCATCTCAGGGCCCCTTCCCCCTCAGGCAACGGTGCGCCCTTGTGATTGCGACCGTAGATGCGCGGCCTTACATATTGGTCGATCAATGGCGTTGCGGCATTCATCAGCATCACCGCAAATGCGAGGCCCTCCGGATATCCTCCCCAGGTGCGAATTACCCAGGTTAACAGACCGCATCCCAGACCAAAGATGAATTGACCTTGAGGAGTATTAGGCGATGTCACCGGATCAGTCGCGATAAAGAATGCCGCGAGCATCAACCCGCCGCTGAACAGATGTACCAATGGGCCGGCGTAATGATTCCCATCAAGCGTATTAAATAGCAGCGCTGGCGCAGCCACTCCCAACAGCATGGCTACAGGTGCGTGCCAGGTGATAATGCGCCGCGCAATCAGAAAGAGTCCCCCTGCCAGCAAAAACAATGTTGCCGTCTCGCCGAGACTCCCGGGGTGAATTCCCCACACTGCCGTGAGCGGATCCAAATATCCGCTCAATGAATGATCAAGTCCTACGCCGCGTGTCAGTTCCGTTTTTACATGTCCAAGCAGCGATGCGCTGGCCATACCGTCGATCGGCTGGCTAAGGAAGGTCGCGCGCAAACTCTCGGCAAATCCTGGTGCCTGCGACGAACCCAGCGTTGCCGGTTTGGCCCATGAGGTCATCTCCAGCGGGAACGACACCAGCAACATAACACGCGCGGCCATGGCCGGATTGAACACATTCTGACCCAGCCCGCCAAATATCTGTTTGCCAACAACGACTGCAAACATGCTGCCCAGCACGGCAATCCACCATGGCGCAAGTGGCGGCAGTGACATCGCCAGCAACCACGCAGTCAGTATTCCGGACCCATCCATCAGCGCCGCACGTACTGCGCGCCGCTGCATTCTGAGAACGAAGAACTCGGCAACAATCGCCGAGATCAACGACATGGCCCAGAGGTTGATCGCCGGCAGGCCGAACAGCCAGAATCCATACAGCGTCGCTGGCGTTATAGCAATCATCACTGTCGCCATCACTTTTGCAATGGATACTGGCGCATGCGCGTGCGGAGAATGGGCAATCGTGTTCATGCTGTTTCCGTCGCCTTTGCAGTTGCCAATTTCGCCGCCTGCTCTTTCGCTTCCCGCGCAGCCTTGCGCTTTGCCGCCGCTTCGACGCGCTCCCGCTCAATCCTGGCAATGCGTTCACTGCGCGAAACTGCCAGTTTCTTGGTAGCCTCTTGTTTCAGTTTCACGCGTTCCTGTTCCATTAGATGGCCCTTGGCAAAATTAAAATAATGAACGAGCGGAATGTGCGATGGGCACACAAATGAGCAACAGCCGCAAGCAATGCAGTCCTTCAATCCAATCTTCACCGCGCCATTTGCATCTCCAACACGAATATGTGCAGCCATTTCTAACGGAACTAAACCAACAGGGCAGGCACGCACACAATTGGAACATCGGATACACGGCCCAGGTTGGGCACTAGGTATTTCACGAGAAGTTAATGCGAGTATTCCGCTCGTCCCCTTCACGATCGGCACGGCGGATGAGCTTATTTGCGTTCCCATCATCGGCCCACCTAGCACTAAACGGGCTGGTTGTTCGGTGAAGCCACCGCAGAACTTAAACAGGTTATCAATAGGCGCGCCGATTGGCGCCTCCACAGTGGCAGGATCTGCCACCGCCCCGCCACTCACCGTCACAAGTCGCGATATTAGTGGACGACCAAAACGAACCGCTTCGCGTACGGCGAACACTGTCGCCACGTTATGGACGAGTACACCGATATCGGCAGTGCGCCCGTCGGCCGGCACCTCACATCCAGTAAGCACGCGTATCATCTGTTTGTCCCATCCCATCGGGTACATCGCAGGAACCGAGATTACTTTGACATCCGATCCGATTGCTGCTTTCCGCATGGCGGCCAGTGCTTGAGACTTGTTTTCCTCAATGCCTATGAGCACTTCAACTGCGCCAACTGCGTAACAGACAAGGCGAGCACCGTCGATGACGTCCGCCGCACGCTCGCGCATTAGCCGGTCATCGCTAGTAATATAGGGTTCGCATTCACCGCCGTTGATGATGAGCGTACGTACGTTATTCCTGCGCGAAAGTTTCAGCTTCACGGCCGAGGGGAAAGTCGCCCCTCCCATGCCGACTATTCCGGCAGCGGCTACGCGCTCTGCGATCTGATCAGGTGTCTGCGAAAACGGATTGGAAGCAATCACAGTGTCTATCCAGCGGTCATCACCATCAGCCTCGATGGTAATTGCTGGAGCTGTTAGCCCTGATGGATGTGCGGCTAGATAATCGCCGATGGCGATAACTCGGCCAGATGTTGGGGCATGAACCGAAGAGGAAATAGCCCCATTACTGGCCCCAATAAGTTGGCCCTTCAATACTTTGTCCCCCACATTTATCAGTGGTAGTGCAGATTCGCCGACGTGCTGCAGTAATGGCACATAGAGGCGGTCTGGCATCGGTAATCTGCGAATTGCGCTGTCCGCAGACAATTCCTTGCGTCCTTCAGGATGCACACCACCACGCAGGCTGAAAAGTTTCATATTACCCTCAAGCGGAAGCGTTTTTTAGTGACTGTATAACGGGCTCGTGCCAATACCAGCCGCGCAAGGTAATTGGAATCGGCTGCAGCTTTACAGATTCAGTCGGACAAACTTCCTCGCACTTTCCGCAGGCAATGCAGGCCTCGCGGAATACCGCATGTATTTGCTGCGCAGCGCCCAGGATCGCGTCGGTTGGACATACCTTGTAGCAGCGGGTACATCCGATGCAGATTTCCTCTTTCACTTCGGCAACCATCGGAATGGCATCTTCCACACCGGACAGATCGGCGTCGACCCCCAACTTTGCCGCAAGCGCCTGCACTACGGCGCGTCCACCGGGTGGGCACAACGACAACGGGGCATTACCATCAACCAGCGCCTGAGCAGCTCCCGAGCAACCGGGGTAGCCGCATTGGCCGCATTGTGTGCCTGGCAATAGTTGCTCGATTTCGAGCACCAGCGGATTAACCTCGACGCGAAAGTAGCGTGCCGCGATCCCAAGCAACAGGCCGAGGACGGTTCCAAGTATCGTCAAGCTAGTTATGGCTGCAAAGAGCATCTGGCGTTCCTCTTAATGGCCTGCAAGTCCGGCAAAACCCATGAATGACAGCGAAAGCAATCCAGCCAAGACGAAGCCAATCGGTGCGCCGCTGAACGCGGCGGGAACTTGGGCTAGCGATAGCCGCACACGCAGGCCGGTAAACAACAGCATCACCAACATGAAACCGAGCGCGGAACCGAATCCGTACATCAGACTATGCACGAAACTGTTCTTTTCCTGCACATTGAGCAGCGCAATGCCCAGCACCGCACAATTGGTTGTGATCAACGGCAGATATATTCCCAGAACCTGATACAACGCCGGACTCACCTTGCGTATCACCATTTCGGTAAACTGCACCGTCGCGGCAATAATCAGGATAAAGGCGAGGATGCGCAGGTACTGAATACCCAGCGGCATCAACAACCAGTGTTCCAGCATCCATGTCGCAGCCGTGGTCAGCGTCAACACGAATGTCGTTGCCAGGCCCATGCCCAGCGCGCCATCCATTTTTTTGGAGACGCCCATGAATGGACACAAACCCAAAAACTTGACCAACACCACGTTATTGACCAGTGCCGTGGAAAGCAGCAACAACAGATATTCACTCATATCGACAAATCTCCTGTCCTTATCATCCGCAAACGTCGTGCCAGCAAATCGCTACGAAGGTAACCAATAGAAAATCAAGCAATTGTCGTGAAAGTGCACCAATCCAGAGCGTTAATCTATTGTCATGGTCCCTGCGGTGAATCGGAGAATGTCGCAAACACGACAACCAGCCGTCCTTTAACGCGCATACGCGCCAGCGACATGGTTGCAGGCATAGTTATTGCTGAGTGTCAGTTATCGCACATATACGGGACCATCATGGGAAAGCAGTCATCGGCGAAAGACGCGGCGGCAACGACAAATGCCGACGATCTGTTACCACAATACATCTTTAGGCAAGTCGTCGACCAATCCGCTTTAGCGATCACGATTACTGACGCCCGCGCGAACATCGTCTACGCGAACTCAGCGTTTCAGCGTACCACGGGCTATGAGGCCGGCGAGCTTCACGGGCAGAATCAATCGCTACTTTCCTATCGTGTCACCCCGAAGCTGGTCTACGAAACGATGTGGGCGCAACTGAAGCGGCAACGCCCGTGGAACGGCCTGCTTGTGAACAAGCGCAAGGATGGCAGCCGCTATCTGGCGGATTTGACGATATCTCCGGTTGTCGACGAAAACGGCCAGACTTCGCACTACCTCGGCATGCACCGCGACGTTACCGAAGTGCATCGACTTGAAAGGCAAGTGCAGAATCAGAAATCACTTATCGAAACGGTTGTTGACGTTGCTCAATTTGCCATCGTGCTATTGGACGAACATGAAAACGTGTTGCTGGATAATCAGGAGTACAAGAAACTGATCGGCGATCTCGGTAAGGAACCGGCGATCAGGCTACTGGACATAATTCGCTCGCAGATGGGCAAAGCCTTTACCAACGCACAAGACAGACGACGCAACATTCCCGCGCGTGAAGTGTGTATCGAGCTAGCCAGCCGCGAGTCCAGGTGGTTTTCCTGCGCGATCTCCTGGTTCGAAGAGCTGGATGTCGGCGCGGATGCCTTCTACGAGCCGAAGCGACGCCACTACCTGTTACTTACCATACACGAAATCAGTGAGCTGAAACGACAGCAAGAAGCCATACGCATCAACTCGCTGCGGGCCCTCCTATCCGAACATGAACGCATTCAGGGTCTGCGCGAAACGTTGTCTGGTGCCGTATACCAACTAGAAGGACCGCTCAATATGCTCGCCGCCGCATCGAACATGCTGGAACGTCGGCGCGAACCAGGCGGTGAAATTCCGGCGGCAACCGCCCTCGACGAGGCCATCCTGAACAGCCGCAATGCTCTGGAGAAGCTGCGCGCGTGCATTCCCAATCAAACGACTGAATCGATGCAACCCGTCAACCTGAACGAGATACTTTCCAACGTGCTCAAGTTATCCACCCCTGAAATGCTCAGCGCAAACATCGTTGTTGAATGGCAACCGGCGGCCACATCGGAATCGGTCATCGGCCAACCGGTACAGCTATCGAATTTGTTCAAGCAGCTTATCGCAAACGCGATTGAAGCGATCAATGAAAAACGTGGCTCGCACCGTGAGTTGCGCATCGCATGTGAATCTCGCGCGGATTGCATGGAGGTCTTCATCGAAGACAGCGGCCCCGGAGTTGCAGACGATTTGCGATTCAAGGTATTTCAGCCATTTTTCACCACCAAGGGAGCGTCGCGGCGTCATCTTGGTCTGGGACTGGCGATGTCGCAAGACATCATCACGCGACACAGCGGAACGATAGATATCGACTCGAATTTCCGCACCGGATGCAGGGTACGCGTACAGTTACCGCGTGCAACAGGAGGTCACCATGGCTGATAGCCTGGAATCTACCTATGCGCTGATCGAAGGCTGGTCTGATCGGGAGCTCAGCTTGCTGCGCACGGAATTAAGTACCCTATATCAGGTCAGCAAAGTGTTGTCGCGATCGCTGAACCTGAAAGAAACGCTTGAAAACGTGCTTCAGGTAGTACATGAAAGTGTCGGCCTGGAACGAGGCATGGTCACACTGATGGACGCCGAAAGCGGCGAACTCCAGGTCTCGCTGGTTTACGGTCTTTCCGACAAGATGACCGAAGAAATCAGTTATCTGCCCGGAGAGGGCATTGTCGGTACGATATTGAAGACCGGCAACAGCATCAAGGTCCAACGCATTACCGACGAACCCCGCTTCCTCAGCCGTCTCGGCATCTACAACCCGCTGGGGGCGTTTGTCGGTGTGCCAATACGTATTGGCAAAAAGGTGGTCGGCGTTCTCGCCGCACAACCGCTGCCCGGCGAAGAAATATTACTGAACGAGTACGAGCGATTTTTGGAAATGGTTGCCAACCTGATCGGACAGAGTATTCGTCTATCGCAGGAAGTCGCCGAAGAAAAGCTGGAAATTACCGAAGAGCGCGACGTGCTGCGTCGTGCCGTGCGGGGACAGTTCGGGTTCGACAACATCATCGGCCACACCCAATCAATGCGTCGAATTTTCGAACAGGTGCGCTTGGTGGCGAAGTGGAATACCACTGTTCTGATACGCGGAGAGACCGGTACCGGAAAGGAACTGATCGCCAACGCGATCCATTACAACTCGCCGCGTGCCAGAGGGAATTTTGTCAAACTCAACTGCGCTTCGCTGCCTGAGACGCTGCTTGAAACCGAACTGTTCGGCCACGAAAAAGGCGCGTTTACCGGGGCGGTCAACCAGCGCAAGGGGCGTTTTGAACAAGCCGAAGGCGGCACAGTATTCCTTGATGAGATCGGCGATATCTCAGCTCCGTTTCAGGCAAAGCTGTTACGTGTTTTGCAGGAAGGCGAACTGGAGCGCGTCGGCGGGACGCGCACCATCAAGGTTGATGTGCGGGTGGTAGCTGCTACCCACCGCGACCTCGAAGCGGAAGTTGAGGCCGGCAAGTTTCGAGAGGACTTGTATTATCGTCTGAACGTCATGCCATTGTATCTCCCGCCACTCCGCGACCGTATGGAAGACATTCCCGACATCGCGCGTTTCCTGGTTGAAAAAGTGGGCACACAGCAAGGCAGGCCATTGCATCTTACCGATACTGCGTTGCGTGTCCTGATGCATCATGATTGGCCGGGCAATGTACGCGAACTGGAAAACTGCCTGGAACGCGCAGCAGTAATGACAGAAGGCGACGAAATCGATCGTGACGCGATCTTGCTGACCGGTATTGATGAAAAGATTTCTTCAAATCGCGGTGCAATCCAGAATCTGGATCTTGACGATCCCAATCTGGACGAACGCGAAAAAGTCATTGCCGCACTGGAACAGGCGGGCTGGGTACAAGCCAAGGCCGCGCGACTGCTCGACATGACCCCCAGACAAATCGCCTATCGCATCCAGACGCTGAATATCAGAGTGCGGCAGATATAGCGGCGATTCGTCACGCCGTTACATACGCCAACGACGGCAACGCATTCGATCCGGATTCGGAAGGCATGGATTTTGCTGAATATCTCCCAAGGTTGAAATAACCGCATTGCAACCGACACGGACGGCACAAAATGCCGTCCATTGTTACGTTTACTCCAAAAAACAAGAGGCCCAAATGGCAATCAAGGACATCAAAGCATTCTCAGACAAAGCAAGAACCGACAGCGAATTGCAAGCAAAACTCGCCGCATGCCAGAAGGTGCGCGAGCTGTTGACACTCGCCGGTGAACAGGGATTCAACTTCATCGAGGATGAAATGTATCCGCCCAACGAACCGCAGTTTACCGCCGATCAGTTATCTGAAAAGATGGCCAAGGCGCTACTGCGTGCCTGAAAATAATGCCTGAATCGAACAACGAAAACCGGGGCACCCCCCGGTTTTTTGCCACCTACACTGGCGTCCGGCTTCCGTTCAAACTGGTCAACGAACTGGAAGCAGATGAAATTGA
>JBARHR010000122.1:0-3215 GCA_049799335.1 Gallionella sp.
GCGCGGGCCCCTCTTCCATACCTGCCTGATAGACGCGATTTTCGTAACTATTCAGCGCCAGCAACCGACCGTCGCTGCGCGCGCCGATGCTGTCCAGTGCATCCAGTACAACATCCGGGGTTAGCGCCGAAAATGGTTGAGCGTGCATAGACTAAGCCCTCAAGACAGCGCGACGGCACCTTGAAGGCAGGAACCACGAAGATGGGATGCCAAACAGCAAGCGGTCTGACCGCACAGGATACCGATTTCCGGAAGAATAGATCGAAGGCTCCTGAGCAGCTACCGCTGTGGCGCTTCAGCGTTGCTCGCGGGGAGATTACGCTGCACCTTGAGCAGCTTCAAGAATTCTTCCGTGGTGATATCCGGCTTTTCGAAGGCCGGTGCATCTATGCTCAAAGCGCTGTAGCTTACGCTACGTTTGCCATCGGGCGCGATGTCAACCAAGTCGTAGTCACCCGCAGGCATATCCGCGGATAATTGCAGGTGAATTTCCTTGGCGCTGCGCTTCTCAATTTTGATTGATGGCGGGAGCTTCACAGAGGTAATGATGTCGTTGCCTGCAAGCAGCGCGTTACCATTCATGATCTTGATCGCGGTTGCCGCGCGGCTCAGCGAATAAATCCCCTTGAGCGAGATGTTGTCGTAGTCACTCACATCCATCTGCAAGATTTTCCCCGCGGGTCCGGTCGCGAATAAGGTGGTGTCGTCCCAGGCAAGATCGGTCAATTTCTCGCCGGGCACAAAGATCGCAATCTCGTCCACGTTTTTGCCGGACACTTGCAGCACCTGTATTCCCAGAGACTCACCGTATAGCATAACGGTGTCACCCCGGGCGCGTATCAAGCTCGGAGGCTCTGGGGTGGGGTAGTTGGCCACCAGATCAAGTCGCTCGTCGAGCACTTCCATACCCAGCCCGCTGGCTATGAAAACTTGTCCAGCATTCACCCATAGATCGTAAATTTTCGCAACATGTGTGAACCATAACCGGGTTTTCTCAGGATAGATCGGATCGATTACACCCAGCTGAAATTCATTGCTGAAATACAGCTTACCGTCGGCGCTGCGGACTCGTTCCACTCCGCCTTGGACTGAAAATTGGGCAATACGGCGCGCCTGAAAAGGGTTGCTCACATCGATCGTTACCAGACCGCTGTCCTTGCCATTGCCTACCGCAACAAACAGCAGGCCGCTGTCCAGACATATATCGTTGACGGTCCCGTCTATTTCCACGCCCGTCATCCACGTCGGATTGAGCGGATTGGTTATGTCAAAGACTTGCACGCCGTTGCTATCCATCGCCGCATAGGCAAACTTGCCTGCAGCCGCGATACGAGCCACCTTGCCACGAAATTGATAGCGGTCAACCAGCGCCGGTTTGGCTGGTACGCTGACATCCAGCACCGCGAAGCCACCCCACCAGTCCCCAACATAGGCATGCTTGCCCCTGATGGCGACCCCCCAGGCCGCACCGCTGGTATCGTATGATCCCATGATATTTGGAGTTGCAGGGTTGCTGATATCGATCACCTGCACACCGGCAAACCAGTCCGCGACATAGGCGTGATCGCCGCTCAACGCAATGCCGCGAGCATTTCCTGGTGTTGCGACGTAACCAATTTGTTGCATCTGTTCGGGTATGCCCGCGTCGAGCACATAGAATCCGCCTTCAAAAAATGCCGCGTAGGCGGTTTCCCCGCGCACCACAACATCTTCGGCCGCACCGCCCGGATTGAATACAGCGATTTGCCTCGGATTCGCGGCATCACTGACGTTGTAGACCAGTACGCCCGCCGTGTCATCGGCAACGAACAGGATGTCGCCAACGATTTCCACGCTCCATGCCTTGCCCGGCGTATCAATACTCGCAACCAGCTTCGGATCGGCAACATTGCTCACATCTATGATCTGTACTCCGCCACGGTGTCCGGCGAGATAAAGCCGGTTACCGGAAAGTTTGGGCGTATAAGCCAGCCCTTTGGTATCCAGGTTTGAAACATGCGCCGGAAGCAGCGGGTCATGCACATCCACCACCTGCAAACCGTGGTCATCATCGGCAATGTAAGCGTAGCCATCGCGGACCACCACGCCCTTGGCCGAACCCGGCGTATGGAAACTGGAGAGCAAGCGCGGACGCGTCGGGGTGCTGATATCGTACAGATGCAAGCCGGAAAACCAGTCCGCAACATAGGCAATGTTGTTCTCAATGAACACGCGGCGTTCTCCGCCAAAATTCACCCCCTGGCCGGTATCAAGATTTTCATTGGAATACTGCGGCGCTGTTGCCAAAAAGTCGATGCTCTCCAGCGCCGAATCGGAGGCAGCCAAGACGGTAGTATTGTTCAGCCACATCGCGTGTAGCCACCTGGATGGATTCTTGTTATTGCGATAAATTTTGTCGATGGACGGGAGCTCAGGATAGGACATATCCGGACTGATGAGTTCGGATTGGTCATTCCATAGCAACGTTTTCTTCGCATACGTGGAGAATCCTTCTACGTGACCCATACGGCTGTAGCTGCCCAACCATCTGGCGTGATCCGGATCGACCACATCAAACAGCACGATGCCGTTTTTCCCGCTGGCAACCAGCGCAACGTCGTCCCGCACCACTACGTCGGTTGCGCCGCCGCTGACCGCGTAACGCCCATTCCGTCTCAGGAGGGGCTTGTAGCCGGCATCCAGAATTTCCAGACCGTACCCGGGTTGCGTTACATAGATATGATCACCGCGTACAAATATGCGATTGCTCGGCTCCTCCAACTGAAACCGCGAGACCACTTTCGGCTCGGCAGACGCTGCCATCTCGATGATGGCAATTTCGTTGTCGTCCAGAAGCAAATAGGCATAGTTACCTTGGGCCGCAATGTCCTTTATCGGTTGCGTGCTCCGATACTCCGCCAGTTTTTCCGGTAGCACCAGATCGTTCAGATCCAGCCGAATGACATCCGTGCCGTTACTAAGCAGCCACCCGTAACTATTTTCGACGATAACGCGGTTCACTTTCCCCTGCGTTTCATATCCTGTCGACACCGCGATCCTGCCGGTAGGCGCGACATCAGCGATCAACAATCCGCGCTCGTCCGTCGCCAGCAGGCCGCTACCCTGATAGGTCACCATATCATTGACATGAAAGTTGGCAGGCGTGCTCAGCATCAGATGAGGCCCACCAGGCTTGGCAACAATCTGGTGCTGCTGCGCACCCGACAGCTTCAGCC
>JBARHR010000123.1:0-9293 GCA_049799335.1 Gallionella sp.
ATCTGGACCCCTGGAAGTGGCCCTACATCTGGGGTTTGAACAAAGATACCATCAAGGATCCGCACTGGATTTACCCGGGTGATGTGGTGCGCCTGGACCGCAGCACCGGCACGTTGAACCTCGGCGAGCCCGGCACAATCACTGCGGACGAGCCGAGCGTCACTGCGGACGAGCGGGGCACAGAAACCGCGGGCGTTCGCAGCGGCGATAGCAAGGCGGTCAGACTTTCCCCCAGAGTGATCGAAGGCATGAGCATACACGACGCCATTCCGAGCATACCGGTGAACGTGCTGGCGGCATTCCTGAGCAGACCCTTGGCAATCGAAGAGAACGGCCTGCAGGGCGCACCGGTAATTGTTGGAGCACGCGAGGGACGGGTAATACTTGGAGAAGGAGACGTCTGTTTCGCGCGCGGACTGACTTCGGAACAGAGCGGCCATTGGCAAATTTACCGCCCCGGACAACAATTTGTCGATCCGGACAGCAAGGAAGTTCTGGGCACAGAAGCGATCTATCTGGGCGATGCCGACGCAACACAATTTGGCGATGTAAGCACGCTGTCGATCACAAATTCCGTGCAGGAAATTCACGCGGGTGACAGGCTGATTGCGCCAGCAGTGGATACGCCACTCACTTATCTGCCGCGCGCTCCAGCTAGCAGCGTATCTGCGCAGGTTATTTCGATCTATGGCGGCGTCTCTCAGGCCGGCCAGAACATGCCCATCACCCTGAACAAAGGAGCGCGGGACGGATTGCAGATCGGCCACGTGCTGGCTCTGTATCACAAGGGTGAAGTCATAAAACATAGCGGTGAGAGCTACACCTTGCCCGACGAACGCTATGGACTGGCGTTCGTGTTTCGCGTTTTCGACAAAGTATCCTATGCACTGGTGATGCAAACCAAGCTACCGGTGCAATTACTAGATCGCGCGAAAAATCCCTAGCGGAAAGAATTCCGTCGCCTCACCGCGTCACGCGTTTCAACGCGCAGCACACCGATGCCCTATGATCCTTCCGTCAAACCCTGGCTGGCGCTGAGCCTGATAAGGGGACTTGGCGGCGAGGGAACGCGTCGTTTATTGAAAGAGTTTGGATCTGCGGATGCGGTATTCAGCGCCTCCCGCTCTTCCCTTAAATCGCTGGTCAAATCCGATGTCGCCGCTGAAATCTGTGCCGGCATCGACGATACCCTGTTACACCCTGCGCTGACCTGGCTGGAGGAAGACAGCAATCACGTCATAACCTTGGCGGACGACGAATATCCGCGGCCGCTACTGAATATCCCCGACCCCCCGGTGTTGCTTTACGTCAAGGGGCGGCTGGACCTGTTTGAACGCGCTGCAATGGCTGTAGTTGGCAGTCGCAACGCAACACCCCAAGGCATCAGCAATGCGCGCGCATTTGCGAGAACGCTTAGTGACGCGGGGATTTGTGTGATCAGCGGCATGGCGCACGGAATAGACGCCGCAGCTCACCAAGGGGCATTGTGTGGCTTGGGCAGCAGTATCGCAGTAGTCGGCACCGGCCTGGATAAAGTGTATCCCGCGGCGAACCACGAACTCGCTCACGCACTCTCGCAAAAGGGCGCGCTGATATCCGAATTCCCGCTGGGTACACCGCCACTTGCCGCAAATTTCCCGCGGCGAAACCGGCTGATTAGCGGCATGTCATTGGGATGTCTGGTAGTGGAAGCATCCCTGCAGAGCGGCTCTCTGATTACGGCACGTTTGGCGCTGGAGCAGGGCAGGGAAGTGTTCGCCATTCCCGGATCGATACATTCTCCGCAAAGCAGAGGGTGCCACGCACTACTCAAACAGGGCGCCAAGCTGGTTGAAACCGCCCTGGATATATTGGAAGAATTGGGGACGCCGCTCAATCGCGCGCCGCACGGATCCCGGACCGCACAAAAGGAGCAACCTGATTCGGATGATATGCTGCTGCAACATCTCGGTTTCGAATCGGTAGATCTGAATACGCTCAGCACGCGCAGCGGCTTGACGGTAAGCGAGCTATCGGCCATGCTGTTGTCGCTGGAACTTGAAGGTCGCGTCCATACTTTGCCCGGCGGACTTTATCAACGAATACTATAGAACCCTTAAATATCATGTTTGAAATACTAATGTACCTGTTCGAAAGCTACTTTGACGCTGGCAGCTATCCCGAAGCAGACAAGCTCGAGCGCAAACTTTCTGCGGCCGGTTTTGAAGACGAAGAAATCAGCGAGGCGCTTACCTGGCTGTCCGCGTTGCAGCGCCAGAGTCCGGACTGCTACCCTACAAACATCGAGTCCGACGGAATGCGACATTTTGCCGAACTCGAAGTGTTGCGCATCAGTTTCGAGGCGCGCCAATTTCTTGTATTCACCGAACAGCAGCATTTTATCAGCGCCATAGAACGTGAAATGATCATCGACCGGGCAGTCGCTCTGCAGCATGAGAGCCTCGCACTGGACAAACTCAAATTGATCATGCTGATGGTTTTGTGGAATCGCCATGATGACCTTGATCCGCTGCTGATCGAAGAATTGCTTACCCCGCTACATTCAGCCCAATTGCATTGAGCACGATATCGCACGCATGACCACCAACCTCCTGATCGTCGAATCCCCGGCCAAAGCCAAAACGCTGCAAAAATACCTCGGCAAGGATTTCCAGATACTGGCATCTTACGGTCACGTACGTGACCTGATACCGAAAACCGGTGCGGTCGATACCGAAAACGGCTACGCAATGAAGTACGAAACCATCGCGCGCAACAGCAAGCACATGGACGCCATTGCCAAAGCTGCCAGCACCGCCGAAAACATTTATCTGGCACCCGACCCTGACCGCGAAGGCGAAGCGATTGCGTGGCATATTTCCGAATTGCTGAAGGCCAAGCGCGGCATGAAAAACAAGCTCATGCAGCGGGTGGTGTTTTACGAGATCACCCAATCGGCGGTGCGTGAAGCGGTCGCTCACCCCCGTGAAATCTCTCAGCCACTGGTGAACGCGCAGCAGGCACGGCGCGCGCTTGACTATCTGGTTGGCTTCAATCTTTCGCCGTTGTTGTGGCGCAAGATCCGTCCGGGATTGTCAGCGGGTCGCGTGCAAAGTCCGGCGCTGCGCATGATCGTTGAGCGCGAACTGGAGATCGAAGCGTTCAAGAGTCAGGAATACTGGACCGTCCATCTTGACAGCAGCAAGGATCATCAGACATTCACGGCGAAGTTATTCCAGTATCAGGGGAAGAAGCTCGAACAGCTCAGCATAGGAAGCCAGGCCGAATACGACGCGATTTATGCCAAACTGAACGACGCGAAATTGCCTCCCAAAGTGGTGCGCGTTGAAAAGAAGTCCAAGCAACGCTATGCGGCCGCGCCGTTCACCACATCAACATTGCAGCAGGAAGCCGTACGCAAGCTCGGCATGACCGCAGATCGCACCATGCGCACCGCACAATCGCTTTATGAAGGCGTCGACATAGGCGGACAGACCGTGGGTTTGATTTCCTACATGCGTACCGACTCGGTGTCCCTGGCGAAAGAAGCGGTGCAGGAAATCCGCGACTACATCAGCAGCAACTTCTCCAGCGAATATTTGCCGGCCACCCAACCGGCATTCAAGAGCAAGACCAAGAATGCGCAGGAATCGCATGAAGCGATCCGCCCGACGTCCATCCTGCGCACACCCGATGAAATGCGCTCTCATCTGAGCGCCGATCAGGCGCGCCTTTATGAAATGATCTGGAAGCGCACGCTGGCCTGCCAGATGACAGCAGCACGTTTCGACACGATGAGCGTCGATATCCGTCTGGGCGGTGACACCACCTTGTTCCGCGCCAGCGGGCAGGTGCTGGTATTCCCCGGTTTTATCGGCGTCTACATGGAAGACGTCGATGATCCCGCGGAAGAAGAAAGTGGCAAGCTTCCGCCCTTGGTTGAGGGAGATGTCCTTCCGGTCGGCAAGCTCTATGGCGAACAGCATTTCACACAGCCGCCACCGCGCTATTCCGAGGCCAGCCTGGTCAAGTCGCTGGAAGAACACGGCATCGGTCGGCCATCGACCTACGCAACCATCATTTCGACGCTGCAGGCCCGCGAATACGCGCTGATCGACAAGAAGCGCTTCATGCCCACAGACGTGGGGCGTGTAGTAAACAAATTTCTCACCGAACACTTTACCCGCTATGTCGACTACGGCTTCACCGCGCACCTTGAAGACGAGCTCGATGAGGTGTCGGAAGGCAAGCGCGACTGGATACCGGTACTGGATGAATTCTGGAAAGGATTCAACGCGCTGGTCATCGAAAAGCAAAGCATAGAGCGCAAGGACGTAACCCAGGAGTTGATAGGCGAGGACTGCCCCAAGTGCGGCAAACCGCTGTCCAAGCGCCTGGGTAAGCGCGGCAGCTTTATCGGCTGCACCGGTTATCCGGATTGTGATTTCACCCGCAGTCTCGAAGGTGACCAGCCGGACGATGGCAACGCGCGGCGCGAGCTGGGCGCACACCCGGACACCGGGCAACTTGTATTGCTGCTGCGCGGTCCCTATGGCTATTACGTGCAACTCGGCGAAGTAGTTGAAGGGGAAAAAGCCAAACCCAAACGCGTATCCTGGCCCAAGGAAATGCCGCTGGAAACTGCAGATTTAGCCGGCGCACTCAAGCTTTTGGCGTTACCGCGTGACCTGGGACCGCACCCGGAAACCAGCAAAAAAGTCATTGTCAACATCGGCCGTTTCGGGCCGTATATCGGACACGACGGCAAATTCAAATCGATACCGCGTACTGACAGCATCTTCGATATTCAGCTCGAGCGTGCCGTCGAACTGCTGGCCCAGGCAAGAGAGGGTGCCGCAGTGCTGCGCGTCCTGGGTGATCATCCCGAAGATAAGGCCAGCGTTGAAGTGTGCAGCGGGCGTTACGGCCCCTATGTGCGGCACGGAAAGATCAATGCGACACTGCCCAAGGATTTGTCACCGGAAGCGATTACCCTCGAAGAAGGCTTGGAACTGATCGCAGCGAAGATTGCGAAAGGTCCCGCTCCAAAAAAATCTTCTGCGAAATCCGCAAAACCCAAAACCAAGACTAAGCCGATAAGCAAAAAAGATAAGCCTGCAGCAAAGAAAGTACCAGCTGACAAGGCGAAAAAATCAACTGTCAGGAAAAAACCGGTCGCCAAAAAGGCGGCTGCGCCTAAAGGCAGTACCTAGCGATACTGCTTCTGCTTCACGCGATCTCCGACGCGCAGCGAGTCAGGCCTTGTAGCGAGCCTATAGTCCGCTAGTGCGCCTCATCCCAATTGTTGCCGACGCCCAACTCAACCAGCAACGGCACTTTCAGTTCGGCGACGCCACACATGAGCTTGGGCAGCGCCTCTTTCACCTGCTGCAACTCAGCCTCAGGCACTTCGAGCACCAGCTCGTCGTGTACCTGCATGATCAGCAGGCTGCGCATATTTTGTTGTTCCAGCCAGCGGTGCACCGCGATCATTGCCAGCTTTATCAAATCCGCAGCCGTGCCCTGCATCGGCGCATTGATCGCAGCGCGCTCGGCGCCCTGCCTGCGCATGCCGTTGCTGCTGTTGATTTCAGGCAACCACAGACGACGCCCAAACACTGTCTCGACGTAGCCCTGCTGTTTGGCCTGTTCGCGCGTGCTGTCCATGTATGCTTTCACCCCGGGGTAGCGTGCGAAATACCGTTCGATGTAGGCCGAGGCAGCGCTACGCTCCACGCCGAGTTGCTTCGCGAGCCCAAAGGCGGACATACCGTAGATCAGTCCAAAATTGATCACCTTGGCGTAACGGCGTTGTTCGCTGCTGACTTCTTCGCGTGACGTCATGAAGATCTCGGCGGCGGTAGCGCGGTGAATATCCTCGTTATTGGAGAATGCGTTGAGCAGACCATCGTCGCCGGACAGATGCGCCATGATGCGCAGTTCGATCTGGGAATAATCGGCCGACACAATATGGCTGCCTTGCGGCGCGATAAAGGCTTCGCGTATGCGCCTGCCCTCGGCGGTGCGCACCGGTATGTTCTGCAGGTTTGGGTCGTTGGATGCGAGCCGCCCGGTTACCGCCACCGCCTGTGAATAGCTGGTGTGTACCCGTCCAGTAACGCGATTCACTGACAGTGGCAATTTGTCGGTATAGGTGGATTTGAGTTTTGCCATGCCGCGATATTCCAGCAGTATTTTCGGCAGCGGGTAGTCCAGCGCCAGTTCCTGCAGCACTTCCTCGTCGGTGGACGGTGTGCCGCTGGGTGTCTTCTTGACAATAGGCAGGTCGAGTTTTTCAAACAGGATTTCCTGTATCTGCTTGGGCGAATTCAGATTGAACGGTTGGCCGGCGGCCTCGTGCGCTCTGGCTTCCAGCGCCAGCAGCTTTTCGCCGAGTTCGCGGCTCTGGATCTGCAACAGACCGCTATCCAGTAGTACGCCGTTGCGTTCCATGGTGTATAACACGCGCATGCTCGGCAACTCGATGTCGCGATAGATGTGCTGCAGTCCCTGCTGAGATTCGATCTGCGGCAGCAGCGAAGAATTGAGTTGCAAGGTGACATCGGCATCCTCGGCAGCGTAGCGCGTAGCAATGCCTAGCTCAACCTGGTCAAAGCACAATTGCTTCGCGCCTTTGCCGACGACTTCGGCGTAGCTGATGGTTTTCACATTGAGATGGCGCTGTGCGAGATTGTCCATGTCGTGCGGCTTATGGCTTTCCAGCACATAGGATTGCAGCAGAGTGTCTTCCTGAATACCTGCCAGTGCAATGCCATGGTTGGCGAAGATGTGCATGTCGTATTTGAGGTTCTGCCCGAGCTTGGAATGTTGTGCGCTTTCCAGCCATGGCTTCAGCTTGTTCAGCGCTTCGGCAAAATTCAGCTGATCCGGTGCGCCGGGGTAGATATGTGCAAGCGGGAGATAGGCGGCATGGTGCGGCTCGATTGCGAACGACATGCCGACTAGTCGCGCGCTCATCATGTCCAGACCGGTCGTTTCAGTGTCAACGCAAACCAGTTTGGCTGACGCCATCTTTTCCAGCCATGCGTCCAGCTGACTGGAAGTCAGTATTGTCTCGTAGTGTGCATGCTCGGTTGAGGTCAGTTCTGTGGAAACTTGCTCAATTGGGGCGTGGTTGCGATCCGACACCTTGGCCGATTTTGCGTCGTTTACCACGGCATCGCCATTGATCTCGCGCAACCAGGTTTTGAATTCGAAGCGTTCAAACAGCGCGCGCAACTTTTCCGTATCGGCGGCTGGCGCAGCCAGATCGGTGTAAGCGCGCGGTAGTTCCACGTCGCACTTAACCGTCAACAAGCGGCGCGCCTGAGGCAACCAATCCAGTGATTTGCGCAGATTTTCGCCGACCACACCGGAAATCTTGTCGGCCTGGCCGACCAGACTGTCCAAAGTTCCGTATTCTGTCAGCCATTTGACCGCGGTCTTGGGGCCGACTTTCTCGACACCCGGCACGTTGTCCACGGTATCGCCAACCAGTGTCAGATAGTCGACGATGCGTTCCGGCGGGACGCCGAATTTGTTCTGCACACCGGCCACGTCCAGCGTTTCGTTGTTCATCGTATTGATCAGCGTAACTTGGGGATTTACCAACTGAGCGAGGTCTTTGTCACCGGTCGCAACAATGCTGCTGGTTTCGCCTTTCGCGGCCAGACTTACCAGCGTGCCGATCACGTCGTCGGCCTCCACGCCTTCCAGCGTCAGGATATTCCAGCCCGACGCGGCAATCGCGGCATGCAGAGGTTCAATCTGCTGAACCAGATCATTCGGCATCGACGGGCGATTGGCCTTGTATAGCGGATACCAGTCATCCCTGAAGGTTTTACCTTTTGCGTCGAATACGCACACGCTATAATCAGTCGGAAAATCCTGACGCAACTTGCGCAGCATGTTGAGTACGCCGTAGATCGCGCCGGTTGGTTCACCAAAGCGGTTGCGCAGGTCCGGCATCGCGTGAAATGCGCGATACAGAAACGATGATCCGTCCACCAACAGTAAAGTCTTCATTTTCTAGTTAAGGATAATTTCATGAATTCCGATGCCAAGCTGCCCACTCCTGTAATATCCGAAGCATGGAACTCCAAGGAGGCCTGGCGTGTGTTCGGCATTATGTCAGAGTTTGTTTCGGCCACCGAACGATTGAACCAGATACATCCGGCCGTCAGCATTTTCGGCAGCGCGCGCACCCGGCCCGGTCAACCCTATTACAAACTCACCGAAGAAATTGCGCGCCTGTTGTCAGATGCCGGATTCTCGGTGATTTCCGGCGGCGGCCCGGGCATCATGGAAGCGGCCAACAAGGGCGCGTATTACGGCAAATCTGCCAGCGTCGGCCTGAATATTCAGCTGCCCCATGAGCAGTCCAGCAACCACTATCAGAATATCAGCCAGACCTTCCAGCATTTTTTCGCACGCAAGGTAATGTTTGTGAAATTTGCCAGCGCCTATGTCGTGATGCCCGGCGGCTTCGGCACCTTGGACGAGCTGATGGAAGCGTTGACGCTGGTGCAAACCGGAAAGACACGCCGCATGCCTATCATTCTGGTCGGCAGCAAATTCTGGAGCGGGATGATCGAATGGTTCCGCACTGCATTGCTGGACGAGAAAGTGATCAGCCCGGAGGACATGGATCTGGTGCAGGTCATCGACGATCCCAAAGCGGTAGTTGATGCGATATTCAAGTATTACGAGACACGAGGCTTTGAGCCTTCTGCTGCGGAACGCGAGAAGCAGCTGTACCTGTAATCGGATAAAATGGCGTTACACCAATCCTGTAAATCCACTTCGATGCGTTATCTGCTTATTGTGTTATTGGGCATTGTTTCCATGGCGGCAATTGCTGCAAGCAATGGTCCTGCCGATTCCGAGACACAGGCAACTCCAATTGCATTCGATTCGGGTGCAGATACGTCGCAGCCCACAGACGAACCGCAAGTCACGATAACCAGACCGAAGGATGCGGTCGTTGAGGAGTACCGCATCGGTAACAACCTCTACATGATCAAAATCATTCCAAAAGTGGGACCTCCCTATTACCTGGTCGACGATCAAGGTGACGGCAAGTTTGTTCGACAGGAAAGCCTGGATTCCGGATTCCGCCCGCCGCGCTGGGTGATACATCGCTTTTAGGTCGGGCTTGTGGCTGTTTTTACCAAGGTTTCCGAAGCGGAACTGTCCGTTTGGCTATCCGAATATTCTCTGGGTCAGTTGCTTGATCTGCAGGGCATCTCATCGGGCATAGAAAACACCAACTATTTCGTGACCACCAGCAACGGGCGCTTCGTGCTGACCCTGTT
>JBARHR010000124.1:0-38054 GCA_049799335.1 Gallionella sp.
TGATTAACGAGCTTGCGAACCGGGAAACTTCCCTCTGAGCAGGCCACGACGATCTCGTCCTTGGCAACATCAGCGCCGATGTTGAGTACTTGAGTTGGAGTTTGCATGATGTCTCTCCCATGATTAACATAAAGGTTGCTGGGGTGGACACACCTGCGTGAGCTTGCGGTCAAATCGGCGGTCATAGCCGCTAGATTCCTCTTCGACGCTGGGCGGTTTGGGTGGGGGAATTTGTTCTGAGTCTGTCTCTCGGTACTGAGAGCAGATGCAGCTACTAGCCCCTCCACCCCGGCTTCTTAACTGTTACATAAGAAAGCCGATACCACCACCCAAACCATACAAGTGGACCGTCAATGTTTGAGCTCAGGCCGCGGCCTGTTATGGACTTTGGCCTGCAGCGAATGGTTAGCCGCCATCTCCACCGTGAATCGCTTTTTCAATTGCACTGACGTCTATTTTTTTCATCTCCATCATTGCGTCGAACGCGCGCTTGGCAACAACAGGGTTGGTGTCGTTAACTGCCTTCAATAGAACGATGGGGCATATTTGCCAGGACAACCCCCACTTGTCCTTGCACCAACCGCACTCACTCTCCTGACCGCCGTTGCCAACGATTGCGTTCCAATAGCGATCTGTTTCGGCTTGGTCGGTAGTTGCTACTTGAAACGAAAACGCCTCGCTGTGTGTAAAGGTAGGACCGCCATTGAGCCCAACGCACGGGACGCCCATGACGGTGAATTCCACCGTCAACACATCTCCTTTCTTTCCCGACGGAAAGTCTCCCGGCGCGCGATGCACTGCACCGATGAACGAGTCAGGAAAAATGTTGGCGTAAAACCGCGCGGCTTCTTCGGCGTCACCGTCGTACCAGAGGCAAATTATATTCTTTACTGGCGTTGTCATTTCGCTCCTTCACTGAGATCAAAATTCACGCTGTTCCAACTCGATTCTTCGGTGTCGGCATTGGCGGCTATAGTGATTAGACGGACACCTGGTCACTATTGTTGGTAGTAGTGAAGCGTGCCAGCATTCTCATTCGCTCTTAGGAATTTCAAATTCAGGAGCCATGTCTAGTTGCATTTTCCCGCATGTCCAAACTATATCTCAACCTCGTCTACAGCCTAAAGGAGCATGGCAAAAGTCACGGGGTATACACCTGACAGAAGTTTGCAAAAAGCAATTTATTATCAATCTGGTCTTATTAGCAACGAGCCATCATTCATTGCGATTGGCCCAGACAGCATCTGTCGACAAGTTCAATGTTGTCCGGCCGGTCAGAGGCTCGTCTACTATATTATGGCCCGCTAATGCGGTTGTCTGACAACCCGCAAGTACGGCTTTACCGTTTTCCATCCTCCGGTAAACATTGTCTTTGCAGCATCGTCAGATACCGAAGAGCTGATTATTACGTCGTCGCCAGTCTTCCAGTTGGCAGGTGTCGCTACCTTGAACCGCTCGGTAAGCTGCATAGAATCCAGCGATCTGAGAATCTCGTCAAAGTTTCGACCGGTAGACATCGGGTAGGTCATCATCAACCGGATCCTTCTGTCAGGACCAATAACATAGACCGAACGCACAGTGGAGTTCGCCGCAGCAGATCTGGTCGCCGATGAACCCGGTTCATCAGCGGGCAGCATGTTGTAAAGTTTGGCGACCACCAATTCCGGATCGCCAATCAGCGGGTAATTGACAGCATACCCCTGAGTTTCTTCGATGTCCTTGATCCATCTAAAGTGCTGATCTACCGAATCCACGCTCAACCCTATGATCTTGCAGTTGCGCTTCTTAAATTCAGGCAACAAGCCCGCCATGAATCCCAGCTCGGTGGTGCACACCGGTGTGAAGTCTTTCGGGTGTGAAAACAGTATCGCCCATCCGTCTCCCATCCATTCGTGGAAGTTAATCATCCCCTGTGTTGTATTCGCCTTGAAGTTCGGCGCGCGATCATTAATGCGTAGTGTCATTTTGATCTCCTTTGAAAGTGTTGAAGCCGAATATTGCGTTGACGGGGCAAAATCGCACTGAGGCTGTCAAGAGCCCTATGCCCCCCAAAATGAACATACCAACTCGCCAGTCCGTCCCCGCGGGAGCAAACAGTCCGACAGCTAGCAACAAAATCCCTAGCACGAACCGAATCCATCTATCTATACCGCCTACGTTACGTTTCATTTTGTCCTCCTGTCTCTCAGAGTAAAATGAATTTTGGCGAAACTATTTTTTTATATTTGGTGTGACAATCGCTCGTGTCAATTGTTCAAAGTGTGTGCCGACGCAGACTGGTGTAGCTACCAGTTTAATTGCTAAGTTGATAATGCTTTATGGCTTTATAGTTCTTAATCGTTGCCGGACACTGTCGCAATCCTAGATGCAAACGCAACAAGATCGAGCAGTGGTAGTTTGGACAATTAAAACATATAAGTCTGCTACTTGGCATCATACCTAACAGCGGCGATGAAGAAATATCATCGGCTCACGCTCCAATGAATCAAATGGAAAATCAAGTTGAAGTTCTAGTGCTCATAGCGCGATGTGACACTTCATGTTTCCATATTTGTAGCCTTCAAAAATGCGAAGGCGCCCAATAAGGGCGCCAACGGTGGTTACGCTTTTATTATTACGGGGTATGCCAAAAGTTACGCTTTTATTATCAGGTTACGCTTTTATTCTACAGAAATAAAAATAAGATTGTTAAGCGTAATTCTTGGCGACAAAATCCCAGTTAACCAGGCTATTGATAAACGTCTCTACGAATTTCGGCCGCATATTGCGATAGTCGATGTAATAGGCGTGTTCCCAAACGTCTACGCACAGCAGCGCTTTGTCGGCTGTAGTCAACGGCGTTCCGGCCGCGCCCATGTTGACGATATCTACGCTGCCATCAGCTTTTTTAACCAGCCATGTCCAAGCAGAACCGAAATTGCCCACTGCGGATGACTGGAATGCTTTCTTGAATTCATCCAAGCTGCCCCATTTCTTGTTGATCGCATCAGCCAGAGCGCCGGCCGGTGCACCGCCACCATTCGGTTTCATGCAATTCCAGAAGAAGGTATGGTTGGAAACCTGTGCCGCATTATTGTAGATGCCGCCGGCAGGCGCTTTTTTGACGATTGCTTCGAGGTTCAGACTTTCGTACTCGGTGCCCTTGATCAGATTGTTCAGATTTGTGACGTATGCCTGATGATGTTTTGCGTAGTGGTATTCAAAGGTCTCCTTGGACATATGCGGTTGCAGCGCGTCCATGGCGTATGGTAGTGCGGGTAAGGTATGTTCCATTGCTATTCTCCTAGAGTCGTCAATTTGCGATGCGCCATTCTAGCGAATTACCTTGCGGCAAACAATGGTTGATTAAAGTTCTCGGGTTATGCGGCGCGCGGCCTCGACGGTCGAATCGGGATCGTCGCGAACGACTCAGGATGATTTCATTTGCAACTCTTGCAATATCTTGCGCACCGGAACCGGGATCGCCGCCTTTAGCGCCTGCCGCACGTCCAGCCAAACGCTTCCGGCCTCCTGAATTGCGAGTGGTCCGTGTTCGACTCGCAACAAGATCGGGCAAATATGCAACTTAAAATGGGTGAACGTATGAGCGAAAGGTGTCAATGGAAGCTGGACCGCGGCGCCCAGCCCGTGGTGTTGCAGGTAGTCGGTCACGTCATCACTCGCGTTATCGAGTTGAGGAAAGCACCACAGTCCGCCCCAAATCCCGTGTGGGGCGCGTTTCTCGAGCAGGATCGTGTCGCCATGCATGACTATCAGAAAGGTGCTGCGTTTTTGCGGAACAGTTTTGCGCGGACGCGGTGAAGGGTACTCAGTGATTCTTCCGGATTGACAGGCGACGCAGTCAGGCTGGAGCGGACATGCGTCACACTTGGGTTTGCTGCGCGTGCACAGGGTTGCGCCCAGGTCCATCTGCGCTTGAATGTAGCTGGCAATGTCATGATGCGGCAACAGGCTTTCTGCCTGCTCCCATAATCGATGCTCGACCCTGCTGTCACCCGCCCACCCTGCTATGCCGCAATAGCGCGCCAATACGCGTTTCACATTGCCGTCCAATATCGCGCGCCGCTGATGAAAGGCCAGCGCACAAATTGCGGCGGCGGTCGAACGCCCTACGCCGGGCAACTCCAGAATTTGATCATATGAGCACGGAAACCTGCCAAGAAACTGCTTGGCGATGATTTGCGCTGACGCGTGCAGGTTGCGACCGCGCGCATAGTAGCCCAACCCACTCCAATGCTCGAGCACTTGCTCGACGCTGGACGACGCCAAATCGCTGATATTCGGAAACGAGGCGATAAATCGCTGGAAGTAAGGGATGACCGTGGCTACCTGGGTCTGCTGCAACATGATCTCGGATAACCATACATGATAGGCATCCCCGGTTTGCCACGGCAAGTCATGACGACCGTGATGTCGGTGCCACGCAATCAATCGCGAAGCAAAATTGCTTACACCGGACACGTCGATCGCGTTACTTGCTTTTGCGCTACGCAAACATCACCTCAAGGCGGTATAACCGCACTTATTTGAACAGGCCTTTCAATCCCTGCTTGAGCTGCTCCTGCACTTTATCTTTGGCCTGTTCCTTTTTCGCGTCGATAGCTTGCTGCGCTTTCTGCTTTGCCGCGTCCGCCGCTGCGGCTGCCTTCTGCTTCGCCTGATCGGATATCATCGCGACGAATTCGAGCTTGTATTTCAATTGCGCAAATGGACCGCTCAGCCTCACCGGTACCGTTAATCCGGCGACATCATCCTTTCCGCCCTGACCCTCGATGTTACCAGTTACGGTTGCTTTGACCAGATAGTTCAAATTGTCCTGTCCTATGTTTATGTCGCCGTTGCCGGCAACCCGTATGAATGGCGATTTCAACGACAGGTCATCGTTGTGCGCAACGCCGTCGGTAATTTTGAAGCCGGCTTTCAATTCGCTGAAGTCGGTCTTTTCCATTTCGCTGGCTGCCTGAGTCTTATCGCCTCCGCTTCTAAAGTCTCGTATGGACTTGGCCAGATTAATTCCCTTGAGCGCCCCATCGGCGAGAGTGACGGACATGGTACCGTTGAGGTTCTTCTTTAATAGGGTGACGAGATTGCCTTGCGTCGTTAGATTCAAAGCAACATTCCCCTTACCACTCAGAAAATCCATCTTCAGCGCGTCGCCTAGCAGTGGGCCGAGTTCAATGCCGTCCAGTTTGGCATTCGCGGTAAAGCCGGACTGTGCCGTGACTGCATTTACGGTAATACTCGCAGCCAGTGTTCCGTTGTACAAGTTTGTAGCCAACGGGGCAACCTTCACAATGCCATCCTTCGCCTTGACATCCATGTGTAGTTTCTGGAATTTGACATCGAACGCCTTGAGCGTTCCGATCTGCAAACTGCCATCCAGATTGAGTGTGCGCAGTGCGGAAAGATCGATTGGTTGTTCCGGCGATTGAGCGTCAGTCTTCACGGGAGCGGCGGCCGACTTCGGCAGATACAAGTCGGCATCGAGTTGATCCAGCGCAATGTCAAAGTTGATCGCCGGATTGGCGAAATTGTTAACCGCCACTCGTGCCTTGATCTGACTTTGCAACAACCCGCCAGCAAGGCTGACACGCACGCTTTGTTTCAATGCATCCAGTTGCACGTTTCCCTGCAGTTCACTGCTCACCGATTTATTGGGCAACTTGTCGCCGCGTGCATTCAGCGCGACCTTGAGATTTGCCAGGTCAAATTGCTGCAGTTTCATATCGCCCGCAATCGGCGCGCTCGCCTTGATCGAGAATTCCTGCGCCGGCTGCTTCAGGTTCGCGTCCAGGTTTAGGGTGGGTATATTGAGCGACTGTCCATTGAGCTGGATGGAAGGCAATGTCACAATGGCATCCAACTTCCCAAATGCGGCGTCCAGATTGGCATTAAGCGACAGTTTGTTTGCCGATATTTTCTGGCTACCCAAATCCGCATCGATATCTCCGGACACTGCAGTTTTAAGATCAGTGAAATCCAGTGCCTTGCCGTTGAGTCGGGCGTCCAGATTCCGAAGCTGATATCGTTGTGCGTCGAGATCAAAGGTAACTTCGGTCGCAACTTGCACCATGACATCCGTTTTCGTGGGCGCCGATTGAAGCCGTGCCGAGATATCGATTTTGCACGGTAGCTTATTGGCCAGACGGCCGGTGTGTAGCGTCAAATCCTTGATCGCGAATTGTGCTCCGCTACGCTGATCGAGATAGCTGAACGACGTGTTTTCGACGGTTATCGATGCAACGTCGAACTTGATCGGCGAAGCGACAGTCTTGTCCTGACTTTGCGCCGCAGTCTCTCCTTTGCCCAGCAAATCGTCGTAGTTTGTTCGACCGTCCTTATCGCCGATCAGGCTGATCTTCACGCCGTTCACGTTGATTTGGTCGACGATGATTTCCTTGTGCAACAAAGGCAGTAGCGCCAGTGATACATGCAACGACTCTATCGCGGCGAATTCTTTGTCGCTGCGATATTCGGACAGCGACACGCTGCTCACATTTGCCCCGATACTAGGGTAAAAGGACAGCTTGATATCTCCGTCTAGCCGCAAGTTTCGCTGCTTGCTTTCCTTCACCGCCTGAATGATCCGGGACTTGTAATCGTTAGGATTGAAAGTCAGGGCGATATAGACGATACCCAGCGCGGCGACTACGACCGCGGCGGCTATGCCCAGCAACAGGTACTTGAGTAGTTTGTTCATGCGCGCCCCATCAATAGTGAAGGGCACAAATTATAACGGAGAGCCGGTCGGTCGAGGGCAGGTCTGACGCCCGCCCCTCTTTCACTGCGCGTTAGATCACCTTGGAATAAGTCGCATGTTCCTGGCGGGTACGCAGGTACTTGTCGAATACCATGCAAATGTTGCGGATCAGCATGCGCCCCTTGGGCGTAACGTTGATCGCCTGCGGCGTCATTTGCAACAAACCTTCGCGTTCGTAATCGCGCAACTCACCCATTTCGGTCGCAAAATACCGGTCAAAGTCGATCAGGAAAGCGATATTGAAGGACTCCTTGGTCAGCTCGAAGTGGCACATCAGCGCCTGGATGATCGCGCGACGCAGCAGATCGTCGGCATTCAACTCCATACCGCGCATGATGGGCAGTACATCCCGATCCAGCGCGTCGTAGTAATCGTCGAGCTCGCGAAAGTTCTGACTATAGGTGGGGCCGATCTTGCCGATGGCGCTTAGCCCAAGTGCCACCAGGTCGCAATCCGAATGCGTCGAATAGCCCTGAAAATTGCGATGCAACCGTCCCTGCCGTTGCGCGACGGCCAATTCGTCCTCAGGCTTGGCGAAGTGGTCCATGCCGATGTACACGTAACCGGCTTTTGTGAGCTTGTCCACCGCCATACTGAGGATATCCAGCTTCACCTGTCCCGCCGGCAAATCTTCCTCATGAATACGGCGTTGCGGCTTGAACATGGTCGGCATGTGAGCATAGTTGTATATCGACATCCGGTCGGGATTGGCGGAAATCACTTTGTCCAGTGTCGTACCGAAACCGTCCAGCGTTTGCTTCGGCAAGCCGTAAATCAGGTCTATGCTGACCGACTTGAAGCCGTTTGCGCGTGACGCGTCGATAACCCGCAGCGTCTCTTCCTGGCTCTGGATACGATTGACTGCGCGTTGCACGTCGTCGTCGAAATCCTGAACACCGATACTGATGCGGTTGAAGCCGACTGCACCCAATAGCGCGATGGTCTCGTTGCTAACCTTGCGCGGATCGATCTCGATGGAATACTCTCCATCCTTGACTAGCTTGAAATGCTGGCGGATCGCATCCATCACGGCGCGAATCTCGTCGTCACTCAGAAATGTCGGCGTCCCACCACCAAAATGCAGTTGCTCGACCACCTGATCCGGCCCCAGCAACATTGCCTGCATCGCCATTTCCTTGATCAAATACTTTACATATTCGGCGGCTTTGCTCTTGTCTTTGGTAATCACCTTGTTGCACGCGCAATAAAAGCACAGCGTGTTGCAAAATGGAATGTGAATGTACAGTGACAATGGACGCGCGATGCCGCCTATTTCCCGTTTCGCCACCCATTCGGCGTAACTCTCCGCATTAAAGGCTTCTACGAATCGATCGGCCGTTGGGTAGGAGGTGTAGCGCGGGCCGTTTTTGTCCAGCCGGCGTATCAGTTCCAGATCCACGATCAATTGACTACTTGAATTTTTCATAATATCTCCATTGACGATTCCGGACTTTGCCACAGTAAACCAAACAGCTGTTTGATATATGTCAAAATCCGTGTCATATTCCTGCCCAGCTTGCTACCTGCGGCGCTTTTGCGCTTCATAACATAGCTGCAATTTTCCCACAATATCAGGTAAATATCGCGTGCAACGTAGTGTTTCTCTCAATCAGCTTAAGATCGCCTGCTCCAACTGCAATCTTCGCGAATTGTGTTTACCGGTCGATCTGAGCGCCGGTGAAATGCTCAGAGTAGAAAAACTGAGTAAAACCAAACACGTTTATTCCCGCGGGGACTATTTGTACCGCAGCGGGGACCGACTTCAGTCGCTGTATGCCATACACAGCGGCTCCTTCAAGACGCAGATCCTGCACGAAGACGGGTTGGAGCAGGTCACCGGATTCCAGATGATCGGAGAAATCATCGGTCTGGACGCAATTAGTAACGACATTCATAGTTGTGATGCAGTCGCGCTGGAAAACAGCGAGGTCTGCGAATTGCCGTTCAACAAGCTGGAAGTCCTTAGCCGCGAATTGCCCGGGCTGCAGCGGCACTTGCATAAGATCATGAGCAGCGAGATTGTCCGCAGTCAGGGCATCATGCTGTTACTTGGATCGATGCGCGCGGAAGAACGACTGGCCACATTTCTGCTAAACCTGTCGCAGCGTTTTGCCGCCCGCGGTTTGTCACCCACTCGATTCCAGCTACGCATGTCTCGTCAGGAAATCGGCAGCTACCTGGGATTAAAACTTGAGACTGTCAGTCGGGCATTTTCGCACTTCCAGGCAGAAGGCCTGATCAAGGTCAAGGTGCGCTCCATCGTAATCGAGGATTTGCCGCGACTTCAGGCCTGCCGCACCAGCTCACGTTAGTTTGACAGTGGGCCGTTTTGAGGCGATTATTCGGCCCCTGAAATAATTCCCGGAGACGTCGCACGATGGACATTCAAGCCAGTGGGGCTGAAAGAAAACGCGCCCGCCATTTGCACGCGGTATTGCTTTTCAACCTCGTCGTTAACCATATATTCCTGTTTCTGATGGCCTTGACTCTCATCAAGATGAGCAGCATCCCGATGTACCTGATGGTTGCCATTTCGATCTCATTACTGGGTTATATTCTAGTCAGCGCAAGGCGTTCTCTTACCAGCGAGCCCTCCTGGTTTATACGCTGCCATTGGCAATTTGCAGCCAAGCGCGCGCGGATGTTTCTCATTCTATTTTTGACCCTAGGTGCCCTCAGTCTCGCCATTTATTTTGGTGGTCAGGCAATTGGGTTAAAGGGCGTTGCGGTGATTGCATTTGCCAGTATTCTGGGATTGATATTCATGGTGGCCGTATTGGGCCTGGTTGTCATCGAATTCGACGCCGAGCATCAGTCCAAGGATGGGAAAGTTCCTAAAGGCGCGCTAGTCAACTACCCGCCACCGGCAGAATCCGAGTAGTTCATGGACAAGAAGATAATTCTGGGTGTCATCGCCCTTGCTGTCGTTTCCATATTCGTAATACTCCAAGCGCCGGACAATTCTGTGCACACGCCGGACACCCTTCCGTGGAACATCACCCATCCCACCCCGGACACATCTCGCGTGTTCGGCATTACGCTCGGACAGTCGACACTCGATGATGCTGCAAACATATTCAAACACGAGGCCGAGTTGGAAGTCAGTCTGTTCAAACCGACCGACGGCAAACTCGGCGTAGAAGCATTCATAGAGGAAGTCAATTTCAATGGCCTAAAGGCGAAGATCGTGATGAATATCGCGATACCCACCGAAGAACTGCAGGGCATGTACGAACGCGGCTTGCGCATGAACGGTACACCCAGCGGAAAGCGTATTACCCTGACTTTCGACGACTTGGCACGGGTACGGTCGCTCCCGATCGCGACACTGACTTACTTGCCAACTATAAGTCTGGATGAAGCAATTATTACCAAACGGTTCGGCGATCCCGCCCAGCGCATTCGCGAAACGAACACAGGCCTGGTGCATTGGCTGTATCCGGAGAAAGGGCTCGACGTCGTGACCGGAGCGAAACAAAAGCCGCTCCTGCAGTATTTGCCGCCCAGGAATTTCGAACAGTTGCGCGCTCCGTTGCTGGCGCATGGTGAGATTCTGAATTAGGCACCGTCTTTGGACGAACGGTCCGGCTTGGCGTCTTTCTGTTGAGCAGCTTCGTGTTTCTGACTTAGCAGACCGCCGTCTTCATCATCATCCAGCAGGATACGACTGGCATTGCCCTCCATGTCCTCGTACTGACCCTTCTTCACCGCCCAGACAAGAATCACGACGAAAACCAAGCCAAAAAAGGTCATACCCGGGATTAAACTGTAAATGACTTCCATCGTTCTATTCCTTAAACAGGTTGCGAATACGTGCTGCGTTGCCGATCACCAGTAGTGAACTCATCGGCATGGTGATCGCTGCAACCAGCGGCGTCACGTGTGCCATCATCGCCAACGGCACCATGATACTGTTATACACGAACGACAAGCCAATGTTCTGCTTGATGGTTCGCAAAGTACGACGTGACAATAATGTGGCTTGGCGAACCTTGTCGAGTTCGTTTTGCATCAACACGATGTCCGCACTCTCCACAGACACATCCGTTCCTGAACCCAGCGCAATACCCACGTTGGCGCGTATCAGGGCGGGAGCGTCATTTACTCCATCCCCGACCATAGCCACACATTCCCCGCGCTGACGCAGTTGTTGTATGACACTATCCTTGTCTTCGGGAAGCACCTCGGCGATCACATTCATGCCACCCAGTTGTCGTGCCACAGCCTCAACCACGGGCTTGCGGTCGCCACTCAACAGGGTCATCCCTATCCCTGCATGGCGCAGTGTACTCACCAGATTGTACGCATCAGAACGCAGGCGATCGGACATTACCAACACCGCAGCGTGCCGTCCCGAGATTGCCAAATGTACAGGCGATTTCGCTTGCTCCGCCAAGTCGTCCAGCGTGCTCATCAGACTGTCCTGCAGAATCACATCATGCTGCGCGAGCCAGTCTGACGTTCCCAGCAATACCGCCTCCCCATCAGCTATCGCCCGCACCCCGGCACCTGCCTTCGCATGAAATTCCATGACTTTTACGTTGCGGTACAATATTTTTCGGTCGTCGGCTTCCTTGACGATCGCTTGCGCAATGCTGTGTTCAGCATAGCGTTCCACCGCAGCCGCCAACGACACTAGTCTTGTTTCGTTCTGTTCGGCCGCCGGGATCAATTGTTCAATGCGCATCTTCCCTTCTGTCAGGGTGCCAGTTTTGTCGAAGACAAAGTGCGTCACCTTGGATAAGGTCTCCAGTACCTCGCCGTTCTTCACAAGAATTCCATGCTTGGCACCCAGGCCGGAAGCGACCGCAATCGACATCGGCGTCGCCATACCGAGCGCACACGGACAGGTGATAATCAATACGGACGTTGCAGCCATCAGCGCCAGTTCGAAATTATCCGACCATATATAAAAGGTTACGGCGGCGCAGATGAGTGTTGCCAGCACGAACCACGGCACAATGCTGTCGGAAATGCGCTGTATCGGCGCCTTGGACGACTGAGCTTCTTCAACCAGCTTGATGATTCTGGACAGCGCGGAATTTTGCGAGGAAGCCCGAACCTCAATTTCCAGCGCACCGCTGACATTCATCGTGCCGGCTGAAACGTGATCTCCAAGTTGCTTGCGAACCGGAGACGATTCTCCGCTCAACATCGATTCATCCACGGAACTGCTGCCAGCAACGACAACACCATCCATAGGCACTTTGCTTCCGGGTTTGACCACTACGCAGTCGCCGATTTGCACGGCACGAACCGACATCAGCTTCTCAGTTCCCTCGGACAAGACTGTAGCGGCGCGCGGTTGCATATCCATTAATCGATTGGTCGCAGATACCGCCTGATGGCGAAACATCCCTTCGAGATAGCGCCCTATCAGTATGACAAAGGTCAGGTTGGTGACAGTGTCGTAATACACCACGCCGACACCTCCCATGGTTACATATAGCGAGTAACCATAGGTGACGAGCAGTCCGATGACGATAGGCGCGTCCATGGTGAGCTGCCCGTTTCGCAACCCGCTCCACGCACCCTTGAAAAATGGATAGCCCGAATAGAACAGGGTTGGCGTAGCCAGTGCCAAGGCCATCCATTGAAAGAACTCGACAAATTGGCCTCGGTCGGCACCACTGTACAGTGCAATCGCAATCAGATTCAGGTTCATCATGGCGAAGCCAGCAAAAAACAGACGGAACAACATCGCCCGATTGGCTTTTTTCATTGCACCCTCGGCAATTTCCGGGTCATACGGCACTCCGGCGTATCCGATTTGCGACAGTCGTCTGATCAGGTCAGACAGCTTCACCTGTTGACTATCCCAGCGCAGGTGCAGACGCTTCCCGGCCATATTCACATTGGCCGTCAGCACCCCCGAAACACGCATCATGGAGCGCTCTATCAGCCATACGCAGGCGGCACAATGTATCCCTTCAACCAGCAAATGCGCGTCGCTTAACTCACCGTGTCTGCTGACGAACTCGCGCTGCAAATCGTCAAGGTCATACATCTCAATGTCTTTTGGCGGTGTGGGCGGCGGTGCAAGCAGTGTGCCCTGAGGTGTGCGCTGATAGTAGCCTTGCAGACCCGCGGCGTAAATTGCCTCACACACCGACTGGCAGGCAAAACAACAGAAATGACGATTTACTTCGTCCAGCGGGCTTTGATAGTTCGCGTCGGAACCTACTGGCAAGCCGCAATGAAAGCATCCGGCAGTCGCGACGTTATCTACCCTATCATCAGCGTGCATTCAAACCTGCGAATTGACTACTTGGAAATTGCAACAAAAACTTTTTGCTCCATGTTGAATTCCCTGTCGTTCAACATTACTCGAATCAGCAGATCCCAATACCCTGCACGGCTAAACTTCATGCTACCCGCGTACTGTCCTGGTGCGGCCTCATAGAGAGTGCTCTTGAAATCGAACTGGGAATCCCCCGGCCACTGGGCACTTATTTCCACATTTCCGCCCGCCACCGGCTTTCCTTCGCGGTCATTCAACGCAAACTTCATTTCCGCAGGATTCGCGATCAATATGAATTGTTGGGCGCCTGGAGTTGCCTCGCCATCGTTCTCCAGACGTTGCGGCGAATGCAGCTTGGCTTGCCACCCCAAAGTTGATCGTTCTGCCTGCTGTTGCACCCACTTGGCGTCATACTGATTATGTGCCTTGACGTTGTAGTGGTCGTCAAGCAATCGCATCGGATGGTTTATGACGTTCCATATCATGCGGCCATTGATCAGTACGCCGGACAACACAATGATCAGCAAGCCGAACACCCAAGGATTGCGCCAGCCCTGCTTATTCTTTTGAGAAAACTTCATGACTCTCCCGCAAGTTCTAGGGTTGTTAACGCGCAGGACCGGTAAATTTGGAGTTGTACTCAGCCTCCATCGAAATGTCTTCACTGTTCACAATATAAAACTCGATATCGGTTACCTCCTGCTTGATATTTTCTGCAGGCGCCCTGACGAAAATTGTAAACGCAGTCGCCCTGCCGTGCGCTACCAACTTGGGCTCCTCGGCACCAATCACGGTCTGGCCGGCTATTCCGCCTTCTGTGCGAACTGTCACATGGAGGTCCTTCCCGGTTTTGTTCAGCACTTTGAAGGTGTATTTGTCCTGGATTGAACCATCGCTCATACGCACAAATAGAGGCTGGCGCTCTGGGGCAACCCGAAGCGTCAAGGAACCGAGGTGCGTCAAACCGAACAGAATCCCGCCGAAGGCGAGCAAAATAATAACGATATATACCCAGGTACGCGGGTGCTGGTACAACTTGTGTACCGGGCGACCTTCCAACTCGTCCAGTGAAGCGTAGCGGATCAGGCCGCGCGGACGGCCGATCTTGTCCATCACGGAATCACAGGCATCGATACACAAACCGCAAGTAATACAGCCCAACTGTTGGCCGTCGCGGATATCCACACCGGTTGGGCAGACCTGTACACATTGGAAGCAGTCTATACAGTCACCCTGCTTGCTATCTGCGTCCGTAGCAGCATGCCGGTGCATTTTGCCACGCGGCTCACCACGGCTTTCATCGTATGCAGGAAGGATCGTCTGCGAATCTGCCATGACCGCCTGTATCCGGGCGTACGGACACAGCCACATGCAGGTTTGTTCGCGTAAGAATCCGGCCAGAATGTAGGTACCGAGAAAAAATGCCGTCAGCACCACCCATTCCAGCAAGGAAAGATTCAAATTAACCAAATCATGCCAATAAACGAAGGCATCTTCAAACCATATGGTAAAGCTGATACCGGTAAACAGTGCGATGACCATCCAGATCGCATGTTTGAGAATTTTCTTGCGCAATTTTTCACCATTCCACGGCGCGGCATCCAGCCTGTGTCGGGCATTGGGACTGCCTTCAACTTTTTCTTCGACCCAGGTAAACATATCTACCCAGGAGGTCTGGAAACAGAAATAGCCGCAGAACACACGTGATGCAACCGATGTCACCGCAAACAACGTCATTGCCAACAACAACAGCAACAACGAAACCATCCAGATATCCTGTGGCAGGATCGTGAGCTCGAAGATATGAAATTGTCGATTATTGACGTCCAGCAATATTGCCTGTTTCCCTTCCCAGCGCAGATAAGCACCGAAGAAGAAAATCAACCAGAATGATTCGGTAATGTATTTCAGGGTGCGGAATTTACCCGGCATGCGTTTCGCGTGAACCGTCGTCTCACCACTGTTCACCGTCCATTCGGCATGCTCATGGTACAGACTGGTTAATCCAACCACTTCGGAATTTGTTTTCTTTACCGGTTCGTTCATGCCTGCTCCTGAAGTGCTGATCGCCTGATTGTGACGACCGCTTAAATAAAGTCACTTTGTATAGGTCCGCCCCGATCAGACCTTGCCTATACAGAGTGCCTTTGAAATCCAAAAATTCTCGGGATGAAAAAAGGAGGAGGCGAGCCTCCTCCTTACCGTCAGTCGCCAGCTGTTACTTGTCGCCGCGATTTTTCTTCTTGGCATTATAAAACAGCCATGTCAATGCCGCGATCACTGCGCCGAAAGCACCAGCCGTCCCGATCATCAAACTCCAGAATACATAGTCATGTGACATTTCGATTTCCTCTCATCTAAACCGCACGGCGATAATCCGTGCGGTCAATTGGACATTTTCTTAGCCGCACGCATCCAGTTAATCAGGTTGCCCGCCACCAAGCTTGTGCACATAGACCGCCAGTTTCTTGATGGCAGTTTCGTCAAGCTTGCTGACGACGTGCCCTTGGTCATCCTTCTTCAACCAAGTTGGCATGATCGCAATACGCGCGCTAGGGTCTCCTGAATTCACACCATAGGTAATGGTCTGCTTGATGCCTTCGATGGAACTATCAAAGCGCCAAACCTTGTCGGTCAGATTTGCAGAACCCATAGCGTGCATACCCTTGGCATCAGGACCATGGCAAGCAGTGCAATCGCTTTCCATAAACACTTTCATTCCAGCAGCCACGGCCGAATCAGTATCAGCTTTCTCCTTGCCCTCATCGCTCATCGCCTTGACATACTTGGCAACATCATCGATCTGCTGAGCCGACAGCGTGTCTTTATGCGCGACCATCATACCCTGGCGCCCGCCAGAAATCGTTTCGTACAGCGTACCGATTTGGCCACCATACAACCAGTCATCGTCATTCAGGATCGGCGCCATGAAGCCCTGTTCGCGCATCGCGAATTTTCCCTTCTGAAGGGTACCAACCCCATTCTGGCCATGGCATGCGGCGCAGTTGTCGCTGAACAGCACGCGAGCGGAACGGACTACGTATTCAGACAAATCTCCATCGGCCAAAATTGCAGCCGGTGTCATGTTCTTCAACTTGTCTTCGTACGGTTTGCGCACCTTGTCAAGTACTGCCTGATCTTCCGCCAACTCCTTGATCGCAGTCCACTGCCCTGAACCCGGTAAACCGAACCCTTTGAAAAATGTTCCACCGATTGCCACAGGAATCGCCGGATACATAATCCAGTAAATCACCACCCACAACGCGCTTGCAGTCAAACCAAGCATCCACCATTTAGGTGGCTGATTGGTAAAATCTGCCAAATCGTCATCCCATAAATGCCCCGTGGTTTGCGCCCCACCGGAATCATGATTGTCACTCATTTTCTATCTCCCGAATTGTTGTACTCACCGTCTTCCCGCAGAGCCATGTCGCTCTGCGAGTCGAACGTATCCTTGTTCTTGGGATTGAACACCATCACATAGACCACGATCATTGCAACGAAGGCAGCGATGGTAAAGAATACTCCTTGCCAGTCGTTGCTGCTCATAGCGGCCCAGTCAGTGTGAAAGTAATCAATCAGTTTAGTCACGGTAATTCACACCTTCCTCGAACTTCACGTGATTACCCAAGGATTGCAGGTAAGCGATAACTCCGTCCATTTCTGTTTTTCCTTCAACCTCAGCTTTCGCCCCAGCGATGTAAGCATCGGTATAAATACTCTTGGGTACAGGGTTGAACGGCATTTTTGTCATTACTTCCAATGTCTTGGTCACTTTGACCGCGTCGATCGGTCGCTTGTCCAGGAAGAAGAAGTTGGGCATGACAGATTCCGGAACCACATCGCGCGGATATTTCAAATGCTTGCGATGCCATTCGTCGGAATACTTGGCCCCTACGCGTGCCAAATCCGGACCCGTGCGCTTGGAGCCCCACTGGTAGGTGTGGTCATACATGGACTCTTCGGCGATCGAATAGTGACCGTAGCGGTCCTTTTCGTCGCGGAACGGACGGATCATCTGCGAATGGCACAGGAAACAGCCTTCACGGATAAACACGTAACGCCCTGCGGTTTCAAGAGCTGTGTATGGACGCACGCCATCGCCTGGCTGCCACTCAGCCAGCGTCTTGTGCTGGGAAGTGGCAGGATTCCACACGATCTTGTCCATGGGGATTGCGTTTCCCTGCAAGTCCTTGTGAGAGGTCTTGTTGAAGTCCGTGAACTGACCATTGCGATCCACGCCCATACCTGTATTTGGCAGGTAGAACAACGGCACAATTTCCACAATACCGCCAATCGCTACAGCGATCGCGGTAAGTATGAACATCAGGATAGTGCTGCGCTCAATCTTGTCCTGCAGCTTGGTTGAATAAATCTTATCGTGATCTGACATGTTTCTCCCCTTATGCCTTAGCTGCAACAGCGCTTACGCCGCGTGCGCTTGCCTGACGTACAGTCATCACAACGTTAAACAGCATGATCCATGCGCCCAGATTGAAGATCGCACCGCCCACTGCACGCATCACGTAGTACGGATGCATTGCGGATACCGATTCAACGAAGGTGTAGGTCAGCGTGCCGTATTCGTCATAATCACGCCACATCAGACCTTGCATGATGCCGGAAACCCACATCGCAACGATGTATGTTACCGCGCCGATCAACGCTACCCAGAAGTGCACATTCACCAGACTGTCGGAATACATTTCGGTACTCCACAATTTTTTGGTCATATGATACAGCGCGCCGAAGGAAATCATCGACATCCAGCCCAACGCACCCGCATGCACGTGACCTACCGTCCAGTCGGTGTAATGTGACAACGAGTTCACACTCTTGATCGCCATAACCGGACCGTCAAATGTGGACATCGCGTAAAACGCCATTGCTGTTACCAGGAACCGCAGGATGTAATCGGTACGTAGTTTGTCCCAGGCACCGGACAGGGTCATCATACCGTTCATCGCACCACCCCAGGAAGGGATAATCATTGCGAGGGAAACTGCAGCACCCAAAGAACCGGTCCAGTCGGGCAAAGCGGTATATTGCAAATGGTGAGCACCCAGCCACACATAACCGAAAGTCAGCGTCCAAAAGTGCAGTACTGACAGACGATAGGAGAACACTGGACGTTGCGCTTGCTTTGGAATGAAGTAGTACATGATGCCGAGGAAGCCACCGGTCAGATAGAAGCCAACCGCGTTATGCCCCCACCACCACTGAATCATCGCATCTTGTACCCCGGAATAGATGGAGTAAGAAGTTGCCCAATCCACGGGAATTGCCAAGCTGTTAACCACGTGCAAATAAGTGATCATCACTATCATGCCCATCGTGAACCAGTTGGACACATAAATGTGTGATGTCTTACGTATGCCGATGGTCATGATGTAATTGAAGCCGTAACTCAGCCAGACAACTGCAATCATGATATCCACCCACCAAGGCAGCTCGGCATATTCCTTGCCTTGAGACAAACCCAGCGGAAGCGTAATTACCGCGAGAACGATGATCAGGTTCCAACCCCAGAAGGTAAACCAGGCCATGCCATTGCTCCACAGCTTGGTCGCGCCTGTGCGTTGCACGATGTAGAAACCTGTCGCCATCAGCACGCAACCGCCGAACGCGAAGATCACCGCATTGGTATGCAAAGGACGCAAACGACCAAAGGTAATTTCCGGAATATCAAAATTTAAAAATGGGAACGCCAATTCCGATGCCACGTACACACCGATCAACGTTCCTACTACCGCATAAATGACAGCCGCGATGGTGAACCATCTGACCACATCCATGTCGTACTTTACTGCTGTAGCGTTCGTTGCTTCCACAGTAATCTCCTCCCAAGAGCTTAGTTAAATAACAATGCGCCCCATGCCTCAATTGATGAGGTAAGTGGCACATCCCTTCTTTGCAGCTTTCAAAGCTGGCCAATAATCGCACGGCTCATATGCTCACGTAAAGAGGAAAGGCTCTAAAAAAACTCACATAACCTTTCAGACAGCTCGGACATTGCGCGACAATTGTGTTCAAGGACATGAGCATATGCTACGCACACTTCCCTGAAATACAACAGAAACCATTTCTAAGTAGTTGTTGAAATATTTAGACTCCCGCCTCATTGAACTCGAGGTTTATAGGCATAACAAATTGGACCTTGACTTCCACTTAGCATCACATACCGGGGCAAGATATTCGCAACCTACCAAATCACCCACTTACGATTGTGCCTCTTTCTGGAGCAAACGCTCGGAGCCCTGCACCAATGAAGTGCAATTCGCACTTATACCAATAAGTGACGCTATTAATCCATTGAATTGAAGCGATGTAAGTGACTGGCACGACCATTGCTGACGATTGAACCATGATGACGAAAAAAAAATCCACGGCATACGATGAGCGTCATGGCTTTGGCGGGGTTACGCGCGAAGTCTACAGTCGCTTTGACGAATGGATGAAACACACCAACCACGCGAATCTGATCCAAAAAACACGCGAAGCCGAGTTACTATTCAGACGGGTCGGCATTACCTTCAACGTTTATGGCGAGGAAGCTGGGACTGAACGACTTATCCCGTTTGACATTATTCCGCGCATTCTTTCGTCAAGCGAATGGAAACGATTATCAGCCGGTGCCATACAGCGCGTTCGCGCGCTTAACGCATTTCTCGGCGACTTGTACCACAAGCAGGAGATCGTTAAAGCAGGCATTGTACCGGAGAGCATTCTGAAAAATGAGATGTACCGTCCAGAAATGCAGAATGTAGATGTGCCAGGCGGCATCTATGCGCACATAGCCGGAATCGACATCGTACGAACCGACGAAGACCAGTTTTACGTCCTTGAAGACAACTTGCGCACTCCCTCGGGCGTTTCTTATATGCTTGAAGATCGCAAGATGATGATGCGACTTTTCCCGGAATTGTTCCGGCGCTATTCGGTGGCCCCGGTCGAGCATTTTCCACAGGTGTTGCTGAACAACCTGCGCGCAGTTGCCCAACCCGGTATACAGGAACCTACCGTAGTAATTTTGACGCCCGGCGCCTATAACAGCGCCTATTTTGAACATGCCTTCCTGGCCCAGCAAATGGGCATAGAACTGGTTGAGGGGCAGGACCTGTTCGTCAAGGGCAATGCGGTTTTCATGCGCACTACTGAAGGTCCAGTACGAGTAGACGTTATTTATCGTCGCCTTGACGACGACTTTCTCGACCCATTGGCATTTCGCAAGGACTCCATGCTGGGTGTGCCCGGATTGCTGTCTGTCTACAGAAATGGCGGTGTCACGTTAGCAAATGCCGTTGGTACTGGAGTTGCAGACGACAAATCGACTTATACATTTGTGCCGGAAATGGTGCGCTTTTACCTCGGAGAGGAACCGATACTCTCCAATGTACCTACATACAAAGCGTCGAACGTTCAGGATCGCAAATACATACTCGAACATCTGCACGAACTGGTCGTAAAGGAAGTGCAAGGTTCTGGAGGCTATGGCATGTTGATCGGACCAACCGCCAGCAAGGCGGCAATAGAAGAGTTTCGCGCACGACTCAATTCAAACCCGGACAACTATATCGCCCAACCCACGTTGGCGCTGTCCACTTGCCCGACGCTGGTCGAACAGGGCGTGGCGCCGCGCCATGTCGATTTGCGACCCTTCGTCCTGTCAGGCAAGACTGTCTCGCTGGTACCCGGCGCACTATGCAGGGTGGCATTGCAACAGGGTTCGCTGGTCGTGAACTCGTCCCAGGGCGGAGGCACCAAGGACACTTGGGTGTTGAATAATGCTTAGCAGAACTGCGGATCATCTTTACTGGATGGCGAGGTACATTGAACGCGCCGAAAACATGGCCCGCGTGATGGATGTGACCTACCACATGTCGCTGATGCCCAACGCTACGCAAAATGAAGCGGATCAGTGGCGACCAGCGGTGTTAATCGCCGACACCGAAGTTGCCTTTCAGGAACATTACGACCAATACAGTGCCGCCAACGTAATAAATTACCTGACCCTGGATGAACGTAATCCTTCCAGCATTGTTAGCGCGCTCAATCGAGCGCGGGAAAACGCGCGTGCTGTTCGCTCCGCTATGTCAACCGAAATGTGGGAGAACATCAACGCACTATGGCTGGAATTCCATGCGATGGCAAACAAGGATTCAATACTGGAAAAGCCGGATGAATTTTGCGACTGGGTAAAGTCCCGCTCGCACCTGTTTCGTGGCGTCACATTCGGCACGATGCTGCGCGACGACGGGTTCAATTTCGTGCGTCTCGGCACTTTTATGGAACGTGCCGACAATACAGCCCGGTTGCTGGACGTCAAGTACCACCTGTTACTGCCGTCTGTCGCTGAAGTTGGCGGAGCGATGGATTACTATGAGTGGAGCGCAATCCTGCGCTCGGTGAGCGCCCTGGTTGCCTATCAGAAAATATTCAGCGTCACGATTGAATCATGGAAAGTGGCCGAACTTCTGGTTCTTCGCCACGACATGCCGCGCTCGTTACACGCCTGCCTGGATGAGGTCACGCCGATCCTCGAACAGCTGTGTGCGACTCGCGGCTGGGAGTGTCTGCGGCTCGCTGGTGAACTGCACGCGCGTTTACATTATGGCCGCATGGAAGACATTTTCCAGCAGGGACTACACGAATTCCTGCAGGAATTTATCGAAACTAACTACGCGCTCGGCAGCGAGATCCAGCATACCTTCCTCAACGCGCCGGGAGCGTCGGCCTGAAATCCATGCGCAAATTGAAGATGGTTTATGCCACGTACGTCATTGCGCTGAGAACTATACCGACAAGTCCGCCAGGCGCCCGACGGATGAAGACGGTTAATGAGTCGTAAAATGACAGAATGCAGCTATATGCCGATACCCTTGGCAACAACGATGACGTGCGGATATTCGAATGAATGCAGATGGCATTTTCTGTCGTCAGCAAACAATCGGCTTCCATGTTAGGCTGGCGACACCCCTGAACGAATAATATGCCCGAAACCAACGTACGACTCGACGAAGCCACATACGTCCAAAAAATTTGCCGTTACTACCGACTGAGAGCGTTAATTGAATGAGTATCCGCGTCGCGTTGCATCACAAGACCTCTTATCATTACGACCACCCGGTACAGCTGTCTCCCCATGTTTTCAGGTTGCGGCCGGCAGCGCATTCGCGCACGCCGATCAAAGCCTATTCGCTGAAAATAAGTCCGACAAAACATTTCATCAATTGGCAACAGGATCCTTTCGGCAATTATCTGGCGCGTGTAGTATTCCCGGAAAAATGCACTGAGCTTGCAATCGAAGTTGATTTGATCGCCGAAATGACGGTGTTCAACCCGTTCGATTTTTTCGTTGAAGAGTATGCTGAACATTTTCCGTTCAAATATCCCGAGCAACTGCTCAAAGAGCTCAATCCGTATCTTGAAATTCGTGAACGCGGCGCCTTGCTGCAAAAATTTCTGGACGAAACGTCACGGGACAAACAAGCAATTGTCGATTTTCTCGTCGGGATAAATCAGCGTATCAACTGGGTCGTCGACTACGCGATACGTATGGAGCCCGGCGTACAGACCTGTGAAGACACGCTGCAAAAGAAACTCGGCTCTTGCCGCGATTCAGGATGGTTACTGGTGCAGACATTGCGTCATCTGGGCCTGGCAGCACGCTTTGTATCCGGCTATCTGGTGCAACTGGTAGCCGATGTCAAATCGCTGGACGGCCCGTCCGGGACCGACAAGGACTTTACCGACCTGCATGCCTGGGCAGAGGTCTATATTCCCGGTGCCGGCTGGATCGGACTCGATCCCACCTCGGGGCTATTTGCCGGCGAAGGACATATACCGCTCGCCTGCTCGGCCGACTTTGTGAGCGCTGCACCGGTCACCGGCGGCTTTTCCGGTCAGGCAAGCACCACATTCAGCTTCAGCAACAGCGTCACGCGCATACATGAAGACCCGCGCGTCACCAAACCGTATTCCGATGAGCAATGGGCGGCAATTAATCTGCTTGGCGAACGGATCGATGATGAATTGGCCAAGGGCGACGTGCGGCTCACGATGGGCGGCGAACCAACATTCATATCCATAGACGACATGGATGCGCCGGAATGGAATACAGACGCCGATGGAATACAAAAGCGCAAGCTTGCGGGTCAGTTGTTGCGGCGACTTCGCGACCATTTCGCCCCGGGCGGGCTGCTCTATTTCGGTCAGGGAAAATGGTATCCCGGTGAACCGCTGCCTCGCTGGCAAATGGCCTGTTTCTGGCGCAAGGACGGCGAACCGGTATGGCACAACCCTGAATTGTTATCCGACCCAGACAAAGACTACGGGCTTACCCGCGAGCACGCCGAGCGCTTTATTCGCGAAGTGGCCGGTCGCCTCGGCGTGCTCGGTGTGCATATCCGTGCCGGATATGAAGATCCGTTGGTGTATTTGTCACTGGAAGGTCTTCTGCCCAACAACATTGATCCGCTGAAATCAAACCTTAAGGATGATCTGGAGCGTAAGCGGCTAACCAAACTGTTGTCGGGTGACCCTGGAACCCCAGTGGGCTATGTGTTGCCGCTTTTCTGGAGCCATGATAGCAACACCTGGAATAGCTACTCGTGGGAATTCCGTCGCGGTGAAATGTTTCTGGTACCCGGCGATTCGGCCATGGGCTTGCGTTTACCACTGAACAGCCTGCCGTGGGTGCCGCTGGAAGATCGGGAACAGGAGCACGAACGGAGCCTCTTCGAAAAGGTGGATACACTTGGCGACATCAAATCTGAAGTAAGCCGACGTTATAGCAAGGCAAAGGAATCGTCGGTTCATCGCACCGAAATGGAAGAAACCGATGCACATCGCGTCAAGCAGGAATACAAACCGCATACTGCTCTGACCGTTGAAAGCCGCGGCGGTCGGCTGCATGTGTTCTTACCGCCCATTACCGGGCTGGAACACTATCTCGATCTTATCGCCTCGATAGAGTCCACCGCAGAATCATTGAAAATACCGGTAGTCATCGAAGGTTACCAACCCCCGCACGACCTGCGCCTTTCGCGACTGCCTGTCACGCCCGACCCCGGGGTGATTGAAGTAAACATCCATCCGGCAGCCAAGTGGAAAGAGCTGGTTCATAACACCACCACGCTGTACGAACTGGCTCGACTGACCAGGCTAGGCACCGAAAAGTTCATGCTGGACGGGCGCCATACGGGGACTGGCGGGGGCAATCATGTCACTCTCGGAGGCATTACGCCTGCAGACAGCCCGATACTTCGGCGTCCGGACTTGCTGCGCAGCCTGATCACTTACTGGCAAAATCATCCTGCCCTGTCATATCTATTTTCGGGTTTGTTCATTGGTCCCACCAGTCAGGCACCGCGCGTCGATGAGGCACGTAATGACAGTCTCTATGAACTGGAGATCGCCTTCCAACAGATGCCCGATGGTGATGTTCCTGCGCCGTGGTTGGTAGACAGGTTACTGCGCAATCTGCTGGTGGACATGACCGGCAACACCCATCGCAGCGAATTCTGCATCGATAAGCTGTATGCGCCCGGCACCGAGGCGGGACGACTCGGACTACTGGAATTGCGCGCATTTGAAATGCCCCCGCACGCACAGATGAGCCTGATGCAGATGCTGTTGCTGCGCACGCTGGTCGCGTGGTTCTGGAAGCTGCCCTACCGAAATCCGTTGGTACGATGGGGCACTCAATTGCATGACCGCTTCATGCTGCCGCACTTCATTGCCGCGGATATTCACGATGTCGCTCGCGATTTGCAGAACGCGGGGTACGAATTCAATTCAGAATGGATCGCTCCATTCCTGGAATTCCGCTTCCCGCATATCGGCACCCTGGAGATTGACAATCTGCAACTGGATCTGCATCAGGCAATCGAGCCATGGCACGTAATGGGGGAAGAAGTTACCAGTACCGGGACCGCTCGTTACGTCGATTCGTCCGTGGAACGATTGCAAGTCACATTGAGCGGCGCGATCGGAGAACGCTACGCACTCGCCTGCAATGGAAGACACGTGCCGTTGCGCGCCAGCGGAGTCCAAGGTGAAATGATTGCTGGCATCCGCTACCGCGCATGGGATCCGCCTTCCGCACTGCATCCCACCATCGGCGTTCAGGCGCCGCTTGTCTTCGACATCGTTGATACGTGGAGCGGCGTCACCGTCGGTGGTTGCACCTATCATGTCAGTCATCCTGGAGGACGCAACTACGACTCGCTACCGGTAAACGCCAACGAAGCGGAAGCGCGACGTGTCAGCCGCTTCTGGACCCATGGATACACTGCCGGAATAAAGCCACAGGGGGTTGCGCTCGAAGAACCAAACAAAGACTTTCCGTACACACTGGATTTGCGCCGGAACGCAAATTCGGAAAAATGAAAAACCAGCCATAACGCTTCCAAAAGCTGGTACAGACAAGGAATTAAAACGGAGCGATTGCCGCTCGCCCAACTTAAATGCAGCCCTACTTAATCATGGGCCAATTCATCACTCCATGATCACGCCTTGGTAATCGACTGCATAACCCTTGCTTTTCATGCATCTAGCCACGTCCAGATCAAATTCGTCATTGTTTAGGTCCGGGATTCTACTGACTTCACTTGCCCGTTTGATTCCCAGCGGTACCCTTTGAGTACAGTACTGGTAATCCCGATCTCGCTGCGTGTTGGATACGCTGGGATTAAAGTAGCGTGTCGCAGGGGAACATCCGACGATCGCCAGCATCAATGTCGCAACACTACCCAAAAAAATACGCTTCATATTCGCTCCTGACAGCAACAATTGTTAACAGTGTTGGACAATTATGCCCGAAAATGACTCACAGCAATATCCACGGACCGGGACACTTATTTGCCATCATTGCAATTGCAGACCACAAAGCCTCTACCGCAGTTCGGGCCGTTGTCACGTTGACACTTATATACCGAGCTTTTCCACATTCACGGACACGTTCAATTCATGGCTCAATCCGCCGAATACCACGCCCTTTAGCGGCGTGACGTCCGCGTAGTCCCGACCCCACGCAACTATGATGTGCTGGCCGCTCGGCACCTGGTTATTGGTAGGATCGAAATCCATCCAGCCAATATCGGGCAAATAAACGGAAAACCAGGCATGCGACGCATCCGACCCGACCAGCTTTTCCATGCCCGGGGCAGGCAGGGTTTCTATATAGCCGCTAACGTAGCGCGCTGCGAGCCCGTGCGAGCGCATGCAACCGATCGCAAGATGCGCAAAGTCCTGACAGACTCCGCGGCGGAATTCCAGCACTGTTTTCAGAGGTGTAGCCAGAGTCGTGAATTCCGGGTCAAAGACGAAATCTTTGTAGATACGCTGCATCAGTTCATGGACGATTTCAATCAACGGTCTGCCAGGTGTGAATGATCGCAATGCATACTCTGCCAGTTCCGCACTTGCTTCAATATACGGTGAGTTCAGCATATATTGTCGCGCATCCAGGGTCTCAGGCTGCCGATCAGTACGCAGTGTTTCCTTTACGGCTTCCCACGATATCCCGCGAGAAAAATCCAGTTGCCCGACGGACTCGCTGACCTCTACATCGCTGATTGCCGATACTGTAAATTCCCGGTGAGGTTCGGTAACGGAAAAGTAGGCTACCTGATTACCGAAGAAATCCTCCCGGACCCTGAAGTCTGATTCAGCGGGACTGATTTCCAGTCGCGACGAAATCAGAATCTGGTTTTGAGCCTTGCGGGGCAACAGACGAGCCTCGTTGTATGAATGACCGACCATATCCGAATACTCGTAAGATGTCGTATGGTGAATGCGGTAGCGCATCTTATTTCCTATGCATGGTTCATTTGTTGCGAAAAAGTGAATCCAAGTTTTGTGTTGCCATTCTCGCCATTAAGCTCGCTAAAGAGGCTGCGGACCGCTGCCATGGCGGAAATGTTCCGCAGTAATCGTATCGGACAGGTCGATTAACAAGGTGGAAAGGTGGCTCAGCTGCTGATCAAGATTTTCCCGAACACCAATCTCCGTAGTAACCAGCAGATCTTCCAGATTTACCAATTTGATAATCGAACTGGCTTCCAGGACCAGCCGTTCTTCAGGGCTCAGACGCTGGGCCTGTTGCGTCCGCGGCAATTTGGAAACATGACTGCTAAGCTTGTCAATTTGGAATGCGAGCGAACGGGGGTTATTGGTATCAAGCAGCAACAACTCGAGAAATGAAGGCAACTCAAAGTAACTGCGATAGTGGTGACGGTAACATATGATGTTGTCGCTGGAATCCAGCATCGATTCAATCAGCTGCGTTTGTTCTCCATCACTGCGATGCACCGAAAAAATGGTGCGCATCGTAGAAATCAGCTGCAGGCTGCGCTCCAATCGACGTCCGATATCGAGGAACAACCACCCGTTACCGCGCGTCATGTTTTCCATAATCAAGCCGCTGAAGGCACTGATTGATGAAATCAACCGATCCAGGTGTTCGTGCATTTGCCAAAGGGCGCTATCGTCAAGTTGCTGCGGATAGGTCAGACTGGCTTCCAGTTCGTCCATGACCCGCCAAGTATCAGAGGACCATAAATCCCTGACCGAATAACTTGCCTGCACCAGGTTGCGTAGCGAGTTGGCAATGCTGCCGATACGTTGTTCATCCAACGTCACCGATATCAGTTCAGCCTCGGGTGACTGCGGTAAGGTTTCCTGCTCCTCATCGTAAAAGCCTGGCCAGGTTCCGGTCAGATTGGTGACACCGCATAGCAGCAATTGTAAACTGCCGGAATAGTCTGGATTGCTCCGATCAGGATTGATATACAACTTCTTGATCGTGGCGCGCATGAAACGAATACTGCCCTCAGCGCGCTCCGCATATCTGCCGACCCAGAATATATTATCCGCGGCGCGACTGGGCAAAGCATTGTTATGTCCTGCCATAGGCGCCAAAGAACCGGCCTGACTGACATGTTCAACGCCGTCCTGAGGCCTGTCGGTCAATACCCAGGTATCCTTGCTGATACTGCCCATCTGGCCGGATATGGGGATATCACCTCTCTCCGGTGCGCTGCGGCTGAGGCCGCCCGGCATGACTTCGTACCCGTTGCGCGTTGCAACGGCAAAACATCGCAGCAGTACTTTGCGCGGTTCAAAACCGCTAGGCGTAACACATGGTGCAGTTGAAAAGCTGACATGTTCTTGCCCGACGTAGAGGGCCGGGTTGGCGCGAATTCGGTCACGCCAAAGTGCACATTCCGCTTTGCTCAGCATATGCCCCAGCACCGGACTTTCTCCCGGATTCCGATATATCGGCTTGATAACCAGGTTTTCCAGATTTGCCAGCACGTGATTCATTTCCGGCGGGTGCCCACACCACCACGTCGCGGCAGACTGCAGCTTCAGCGGCTCCCCGAAAAAGTGCTTTGCGATTCCGGGAAGAAACGGCTGGATTCCGGGATTCTCCAGAATGCTGCTGCCTAGTGGATTGGCGATTGCGACATTGCCGCGCCTGGCAACTTCCAGCAACCCGGCGATGCCAAGGCGGGATTCCGAGCGCAATTCCAACGGATCGCAATAGCTATCGTCCACACGGCGGATGATCACATCTACGCGTTGCAAGCCGGTCAAGGATTTCAGCCACACGTAACCGTCCCGCACCGTCAGATCATCGCCCTGAACCAGTGGATAACCGAGGAATGACGCCAAATAGGAGTGCTCAAAATAGGTTTCGTTGAACGGGCCCGGAGTCAACACTACGATCCGCGGCGACTCCGCATGCGTCGGCGCAATCGCATTCAGTCCGGCTTGCATCGACTGGAAATAATGCACCAGACGATGTGCCTGGGAATGACGAAAAATGGAAGGAAGCACGCGTGATACTGCAATGCGATTTTCCAGCGTATAACCGGCACCCGACGGCGCTTGCGTGCGATCCCCGATGACCCACATCTTTTGATCAGGACCGCGTGCGAGATCGGCGGCGTATAGCACCAGCTGATGGTGTCCGGGCAACCTGGCCTGATCGCAGGCGCGAAGAAAACCCGCATGGTTGTAGATCAGTTCCAAGGGTAACAGGTTGTTCTTGGTGAGCTCGCGCGCACCATAGATATCTGCCAATATCATATTGAGCAACTCGGCGCGTTGCTTCAAACCCGCTTCGATCTCGCACCATTCATCCCCGGATATCAGCAGCGGCACCGGGTCCAGCAGCCAAGGTCGGCTCGAACCATCCGGATCGCCGTAGACGTTATAAGTAACGCCGTTCTCGCGTAGTAACTTGAGCGCTTCCTTGCGTCGCAAGTCCATCTCGCTGCCAGCAAGCTTCCCAATTTCCTCCACCAGGTACGACCAATGCGGTCGTACCTGACCATGAGCGTCGATCATTTCGTCATAGTCTTCCGCCCCTAGCGGGTAAGTGTTGGAAACTGCAGTGGCGGGAATATTGGTTTGCATGAATCGCAGTTTACCCTGAGTTGCCGCAGATTGCCCAATGCCGACGCGCATCGATACCGCCTGTGATCGACGCACACCCCACGGAAAATCTACCCTTGGGCGATAGCGACTTGCCTACCGAGCTGGTGCGAATTGCAGCCTTGGCAGAATTCTTGCTTTGATTTAGGTAGCCTGGCTACAGTTCAGTTGCCGTCGCGCTGTCGTAAAAGTTGCATCCGGCCGTGACAGCTAAGCTAGAATCCAATTTTTGAACTCTCCACCCTTCAGTTTATGACTTATTGTGTAGGCATATTGCTCGACGAAGGTTTGGTCATGGCTTCCGATTCCCGCACCAATGCGGGCGTCGACCATGTCTCGACATTCCCGAAAATGACCATCTTTTCCATCAAAGATGAACGCGTGTTGGTGGTTCTGACGTCCGGAAATCTGGCTATTTCCCAAGCGGTAATCGGTCGTCTTAAAAAGGATATAGACGAGCACACTGAACCCAATTTACACACTACCCAACGCATGAGTGATGCTGCACGAATCGTGGGCGACGCGGTACGGGCTGTGCATCGCGATGATGCAGAGTATCTCAGATTGCATCAGGCCGACTTTAACCAGTCAATTCTGCTTGGCGGTCAAATAAGCGGCGAATCGCCACGGCTATTCAACATCTATGCGGCAGGAAACTTTATTGAAGCGGTTGCCGAAACACCCTATTTCCAAATTGGGGAAACCAAGTATGGCAAGCCGATACTTGATCGTGTCATCGGCTCCGGAAGCGACTTGAATGAGGCAGCAAAATGCACGCTGATCTCATTTGATTCAACTCTGCGCAGTAATCTCTCGGTCGGTTTGCCTATAGATCTGTTCATGTACAGCGCGGACAGTTTCAGTATCGACTGTCAGCATCGCGTCACCGAAAGTGACCCGTACTTCAACCACTTGAGCAAAGCGTGGTCTGAAGGACTGAAAAAGACGTTTGCCGAAATACCCGACCCAGACTGGTGCTGATGCAGCGGTAAATTGAATGCAAGCGGACTTGCCATTCATGCCGCGAAGGTAATTGTCGCGCTGGATGTCAGATATATTGACGGCGGATCATTGCTCGGCGACATTCCTGCAAACTTCACCTATTTTCAAAGTGTTATCGATAACCACCTGCATGTTTTTGTCTGCATCTGCGTAACCCAGCCCGGCCTTTGGTGTGGTAAGCACTTTTACGTAGTCTCTGAAATCGATCGCTTCAGGTGTTTTGTCGCGCAAACACTGACAGAATTTCGTATTGCCAAACGCCTTCATGCAATCGGAATATTTATGGGAGACAACATCGTTGTCGGCAACCGCATTGTCATCCGACCGCTTTTGTTCCGAGGAAAGCACTTTGGACTGGTACAAAGTATCGACGAATTCCGATATATATTTCCCTTCGGCAACCGAATAGTAGGATACGAGCAAATAGCTGGCTAGAAGTGCAATAAAAGGCATATTTGCTCCTCAACATTTTTAACGCGCTGAAAGTGACACTTTTCGCGAAGACTTTCCGCTAACCAAGTTGAAATCTTCGAATCTTCTGGCGGAGAGGGTGGGATTCGAACCCACGGTGACGCATAACGCCACACCGGATTTCGAGTCCGGTACATTCGACCACTCTGACACCTCTCCAGGGCGAACGCAGCCTACATCGCCGCGCATTTTACCAACAACTTCCAAAATTCGGGCAGAATGTTCTCATGAGAGACTCCTTATACTGGCTTCGCGGGACGTCATGGCTTGTGTGTCTATTGCTGACCGCGTGTAGTGAGCCGCTCCCGGCATGGAATGCCGGCACGATTGTGTTCATTGTTCCGGAAACATCCCAGGACGCGAAAGCCGAGTTTGAACGTGAACTCGCACAACTATTCGCCGATCAGCTGAATGTCGGGCTTAAAACACGGACTATGTCCCAGGATGAAGCTATAGCCGAGTTACACGAGCATCGCGCGCATGTGGCCGCGATTTCGCAACGTCCCGGAGCAGAGATCGCCACATTGCAATTCGGCCCCAGTTATCAGAGCGTCCGCGAACTCGCGGTATGCAATAGCGAACGTACAACCCCGAGACAGCTGTCAGATCTTACCTATCTGAGATTGGCGGCGGTCGCGGGCTCTCCCCAGGAAGCGGTACTGCGCCAAGCCAAGACAGTCTCGACAACGCTGCGATGGGAATCTCGGGAACTGTCTACGCCCAGAGATTTACTGAATGAAGTCGCGGCAGGCAGTCTGGACTGCGCCGCCACGAATGAGCTGCAGCTCGCCGATGCGTTCAATTATCACCCAAATCTGGTTGCGGCCTTCGATTTGGACAAACCGTCCAAATTATCATGGGGATTTCCCAAAGATGCTGACCCGGAGCTGCTCTATCAGGCACGAATTTTCTTTGCAAGGATCTGGCAGGATGGAACCATACGCCGTCTGTTGGATCGCTACTACGGCCATATCCAGCGCCTGGACAAAATGGACGCAGCGGCGTTCATCGGCAAGGTCAAGACTACGCTGCCACACTTTCGTCAGCTATTTGAAGCAGCAGCAGCAGAAACGGGAATGGATTGGCGACTGCTCGCTGCGGTGGCGTATCAGGAATCGCAGTGGGATCCTCTCGCCACTTCCTATACCAACGTGCGCGGGATGATGATGTTGACCGAAGACACGGCCGACCGGATGAAAGTTGAGAACCGGCTGGATGCACGCGCAAGCATATTTGCGGGCGCGCAATATCTTGCTTTGCTCAGGGAACAATTACCGGATCGTATTCCTGAGCCCGACCGCACTTGGCTGGCACTGGCGGCCTACAATCAGGGTTTTGGCCATTTGGAAGACGCGCGCATCCTCACCAGTCGCGCTGGTTTAAGTCCCGACAGCTGGTCAGACGTAAAGAAATGGATGCCGCGACTGAATCAGCCGGGTTATTACGAAACGCTTAAGAGGGGCTACGCCCGCGGTGGCGAGGCTGTAATCCTCGTGGAAAGCATCCGCAGCTACTACGATATGCTCAAGCGTATCGAGACGGAACATTCTTTCTTTTCTTCCGGCGGGATTTCCTACCGCCTGATAGAGCCGCTTAAGCGCATGTTGCGCCAGCAGAAGCATCAGCACTGACGCTTGTTCGGCAATCAGGCGCCGCGCCTCAGCCACTGGATTCAACCAGGCGAAAATATCTTCGTTTCAATATGACAGTGCTGATCCGCCTGATATTTCTTGCCTACACAGTGAGAATTTCCAGCCCACCCATATAGGGTCGCAACACCTCAGGAATCTTCACACTTCCATCCGCTCGCTGATTATTCTCCAGCACAGCCACCAGCGTTCGGCCAACGGCAAGCCCCGACCCATTCAGGGTGTGCAACACTTCTGTCTTCCCTTGTGCATTGCGGAAGCGTGCCTGCATTCTGCGCGCCTGAAACGATTCAAAGTTGGAACACGAGGATATCTCGCGGTACGTATTCTGGGCCGGCAACCACACCTCAATATCGTAGGTCATTGCTGCTGAAAATCCGATATCGGCGGTACACAGCTTTACCACACGATAGGGCAATTCAAGCTTCTTGAGGATCGTTTCGGCATGACCAAGCAATGCTTCAAGTCCCGCATACGAATGCTCCGGGTGGACGATCTGCACCAGCTCCACTTTATCGAACTGGTGCTGACGGATCATACCGCGCGTGTCCCGTCCGGCTGATCCCGCTTCAGAACGAAAGCAGGGTGTGTGTGCGACAAATTTCAGCGGCAGCTTTTCCAACGGCACGATCTCGTCGCGCACCATATTGGTTACCGGCACCTCGGCGGTAGGGATCAGATAGAAATTCTTTTCGCCTTCCTCTCCCATGATACGCGGTACGCGGAACAGATCTTCCTCAAACTTGGGCAGCTGACCGGTACCGCGCATCGATGCGGCATTGACCAGATAGGGCACATACACTTCGGTATAGCCGTGCTGATCGGTGTGCGTGTCCAGCATGAATTGTGATAACGCGCGATGCAACCGCGCCAGTGGCCCCTTCATCAGTGAAAATCTTGCACCGGAAATCTTGGCGGCAGTCTCGAAATCCAGACCACCCAGTCCCTCGCCGAGGCTGACGTGATCCTTGACTGTGAATTCGAACGTTGCCGGCGTACCGACCTTGCGAACTTCAAGATTGTCTGCCTCCGACTTGCCGAACGGCACCGTCGCATGCGGCACGTTGGGAATCACCGAGAGGAATCCTTCCAGCGCCTGTTGAATGTCGCTCAGGCGCACTTCCAGCTGCTTAAGCTCATCGCCCAGCGATGCCACTTCAGCCATGATCGGAGCAACATCCTCACCTTTCGCCTTCGCCTGTCCGATCAATTTGGAGGAACTGTTGCGCTTGGCCTGCAGTTCCTGGGTGCGTGTCTGGATATTCTTGCGATCCGCTTCCAACTGTTCGAATCTCGCTTTATCCAAGTCATAGCCGCGTGTCGCCAATCGTGCTGCTACTGAGTCCAGATCATTTCGTAGTGTTTGTATGTCAAGCATGAGAACCTCAAAATCTATTTTTTTGTCTTTTCGTCCAGCGCGCGCAAATGTGCGAGCTTTTCCGCAATCTTCGCTTCGAGTCCACGATCGGTAGGCCGGTAAAAATCCACTCTTGGCATGTCTTGCGGGAGGTAGCTTTCTCCCGCCGCGTACCCCTCGGCCTCGTCGTGCGCATAACGGTAATCCTTGCCGTAATCGAGCTGTTTCATCAATTTTGTCGGCGCATTACGCAAGTGCAGCGGCACTTCCCGCGAACCATCCTGTTTGACAAAGGCGCGGGCGGCATTATACGCGACGTATCCCGCATTGGATTTCGCGGCAACGGCAAGGTACAGCACCGCCTGTGCCAGCGCCAACTCTCCTTCGGGAGAACCAAGACGTTCATAGGTTTGCGCCGCATCCATCGTCAGCTGGATGGCACGCGGATCGGCCAGGCCGATATCTTCCCAAGCCATGCGCACGATGCGCCGCGCCAGGTAGCGCGGATCGGCGCCACCATCCAGCATGCGTGTAAACCAATACAATGCCGCATCCGGATTGGAACCGCGCACCGATTTGTGCAGCGCGGAGATCTGGTCGTAAAACGCCTCGCCACCCTTGTCGAAGCGGCGCAGGTTTTCCGCCAGAGCCGCGTCCAGGAACTTAACATCGATTTGCCTAACTTTTGTCGCCAAGGCTGCTGTTTGCAATTGTTCAAGCACGTTAAGCAATCGACGCGCGTCGCCATCCGCATAGCCGATGATGCGTGCTTTGGCATCCTCGTTGAACTGCAAGGCCGCGTCGTGACCTGAATCTGCAAGATGACACGCGGAGATCGCCCGCTCAAGCAAACTACTCAATTCCGCTTCAGACAAGGATTTCAATACGTAGACCTGGGCGCGCGACAGTAATGCGCCATTCACTTCGAAAGAGGGATTTTCGGTCGTTGCACCAACAAATGTCACCAGGCCCTGCTCGACGAAGGGCAGAAACGCGTCCTGCTGCGACTTGTTGAAGCGGTGTACTTCATCCACAAACAAGATGGTATGGCGGTTATTTTGTTGCAGCGTGTATTGAGCCTGCGCGACGGCTTCGCGGATATCTTTCACACCCGACAAAACTGCCGACAATGACACGAAATCCGCATCAAATACACTCGCCATCAGACGCGCCAATGTGGTCTTCCCCACCCCGGGAGGCCCCCATAGGATCATCGAGTGCAACTTGCCGGATTGAAACGCCATGCGCAGCGGTTTGCCTTCGCCCAACAGGTGCGCTTGCCCGATGACTTCGTCGATGGTTGCAGGACGAAGCCGTTCAGCCAGAGGAACGGTTGTGGTGTGAGTCTGAAACAGACTGTCAGAGGTCATCGCACAACCCTACTGATTCAATGTCGATCGCATTCTGGATTCGATAATGGATTGACTGTTATTCGTTCAGCACATCCGCGCCCTTGGGCGGAGTGAAATGAAACTGTAGTTCGGGCAACTTCGGGTTGCGCTGCAGCGCAACAAATTTCAACACGGTCTTGTGCCCGAACGTATCGTTCAACTCCATGATGGCCAGACCGGCTTGCGCGTCGAACGCCATGCGTATCTTTTCAAAACCGCTGTCCTGCGCCTTGGGTATCGCTTGCAACCAATCCAAACCATCCCGGTTGCCGTCTTCCGGGTGCCCGGACAAACGTCTTTCGTCGGTGAGCGTAAAGCCGTGTTCGATCTCGTTGCTGCCGGAGAGCAATGCGGCGGGACTACTGCCCAACGCCGCATCCAGTTTCTTCACCGTCACCTGATTCAGGTCCGCATCGTACAACCAGAATTTTGCGCCATCGCCGACAATAAGCTGCTCGTAAGGCTTCTGGTAAGACCAGCGGAATTTGCCGGGACGCTGAAACTGCATCACGCCGGAGGCGCTCTGGATGCGCTTGCCATTCTGGTCCAGCACTTCCTGAGTAAAACTCGCTTGTGCTGAATGCGTCGCGGCGATGAAGGTTTTCAGTTTTTCAATAGCGTCCGCGTGAGCAGCAAGCGGCACTAAAAAAAGAAAAAAAAGAATCAGCCTGCATCTAAAATCTGACATTACCGCTCCTCGCCGTTATTCTATCAATATCAGCCTGATATCTTATCAGACGCTCTGAGCATCGACTTGTGCAGTTATGGTTACAGCTTGTCCAGCAGCTTGATAAAATTGCGCTTGGCTTTATATTTGGCACGCAACCACACAAGGTACTGCCCGAAATCCGCCGGACTCTCCAGGCGTACCAGCAGCGGCTTGAGTCTGTTCACCAGTTTGATCGCTTCGTCGTAAGCGGCATTGTTGGTTTGCTCAACTGCTTTTTCGATGAGCCGCCGATAGACCGGCACGGCATCACCCGGATGCTCCTCCTCACGCACAACGGCAAGCTTCAGCCATAAATGGTCGGCGATAACGCCCCGCGATGCGGCCTCCCACGCAGCTTCAGCGTTCTGTTTCCAGAGATGAATTTCCACCAGAATGGCGGCACTTGAATAGTAATTCCGCTTACCCGCTTCGCTGGCAATAAGACGATCCAGAAGATCAAATGCCTGCTGCCGATAGGCTGGCCAGCATTTGGCTTTGCCAGCGAAGCGATGCAGTTTCTGGAAGCGCTCCAAGCCTGGGTGTTCGGCAAACTGCACCCAGATCAAGCTCATCGCCTCGTCGTTGCGCTTGCGGCGCAAATATTCTTCGGCGAGAAAATCACGCAGCCGGTCGTCCGCCTTATTCGGAAACGCTTTCACGCCGCGTTCTGCCCACTCCAACGCCTGATCGTGTTGACGGTGACTCCGGTAGATCTCGGCTATGCCCAAATAATTCCAGGCGCTCGATAAATCACGTGATTTCACCGCCACCAGCGCTGCGACATCGCCGGACAGATCGGCAACACACTCCATGATCCGGGTGATGCGCCAACGGTGGCCGTCGTAATCGCCCTGCCCCGCTTCCTGCAAGCGCGGTTCGACTTTGCGCCATTCTTCCTCGGCCAACAGCTTATATCGGGCGGTGCCCTGCTTACCCAACACTCTGGCATAGCGACGCAAGCTGTCATGGAACGCGTCAAACTCGGCGGTCATTTCGAAGTTGAACAATCGCTCCGCCAACGCCGCCGGGTCCGGACGTGCGGCCAGACACGCCTGGTGGTGCAGTTCGCCCAGGCGCTCCAGCATCACGGTCATTTCGCCGCCGTTCGAATCGTCCACATACTCACAAGCCAATTCGACGCGGACGATGGCATACTCGGCCAGCTCGACCAATGCCGCTGCCTGCCCTTGCTGCAACAACTCGGCCAAAGCACTGGCGATGTCTTCCAAGCCTGCCGCGTAAGTCGGCATCTCATGACTATCCACGTATCCGTCCGTATCCGTAGCCCGGTCTATGGCTGCACGGAACGCCTTGATGGTCGAGGCGGGACCAGCCGCGCGTCGCGCTTTCAGCAGCAGCTTTTCATACAGCACATCATCGCGCTTTGCGGTTTCGAGCAGCCATTCCGCGAGTGTTGCGGCATCCTGCAAGCCGACGAAATCGGTGATGTCCTTCCAGGGATTATTCTTCTTTTGTTTAGCGGATCTTGTTCCACCTGTAGCTCCGGTTTCCGCCAGCCATGCCAAACCGACTGCGACACAATGCTTGCAAAAATTGCCCTCTTCGCCGTGCGGACAGGAGCACTGATACTCTATCCCGTCATCCTCTTCCCACAACTTTACCGCGTAAGCATAAGAACCTGTGACCCGCGCCGAAAGCATGTCGTCGGCCATCTTCAAGCGACTAACGGCAGCGCTGTTGAAGTATGCTTCGCCACGGAAAAACACGGCGGAGCCGGCAAGTTTTTTCAATTTGGCAGGGGATAAATGATCGCCGAGCATGATGAATATTTGAATATTTCAAATGTGGTCTTGATAGATTCGGCGAGCAGCTTCCGGGAATGGCGGGGAGCAATCATTCAGGCAATCCAGTTTTTGAGGGAACCAGAGCTCGAAGTGCTTATTCCGCCCGCGCCGGCGCAATCACTTCGCGATTGCCGTTGCTCTGCATCGCCGAAACGATGCCTGCCGCTTCCATCTGCTCGACCAGCCGCGCCGCACGGTTGTAGCCGATGCGCAGATGGCGCTGTAC
>JBARHR010000125.1:0-7119 GCA_049799335.1 Gallionella sp.
CGCAAGCAAATCGGATCTTGCGGCGGCGCGGATCAAGCCAAACAGCTTCCGCCGCTAACACGCTCGATTCCGGCCAGATCACGTGAAGAGAATACGTTGTGGAATCCGGCCCGGCTGAGCAGACCGCGTACATGTTCGGCCTGATTGTAACCGTGCTCGACCAATAGCCAGCCGTCGCCGCGAAGATGATCCTTTGCTGTCGCGATGATGGTGCTGATGTCACGCAATCCGTCTATACCGGATACCAGCGCTGAGCGGGGTTCATAGCGCAAGTCTCCGTGCTCAAGGTGTATGTCATTTTCTGCGACATACGGGGGGTTGGAGACGATTATATCGAACTGTTCCCCCTGTAAGTGCTGGAACCAGTCACTGAGTAACACCGTCGCATTGGCAAGTTCCAATCGCGTCATGTTTGCGCGCGCGACTTCCAGCGCTGCCTCTGAGCAGTCAACCGCCACGATTTTCGCGCGGGGACGCAGATGCGCAATGCTGAGCGCAATCGCGCCGCAACCGGTGCCCATATCCAGAATGCGGCAGGTGGATGCCAGCGGTATGTGTAGCAATGCGCTGTCCACGAGCAATTCGGTTTCCGGACGCGGGATCAACGTGGCAGGCGTAACGTCAAACTTCAGGCCGTAGAACTCCCGATATCCCAACAAATAGGCAATCGGCTCGCCACCGAGTCGTCGTTGGAACAATTTCATAAATGCTGTGTATTGTGCGTCGCTGAGCAAGCGCTCCGGATGGGAGAGTATTCGGGCACGATTTAGCTGCATGACTTCCTGGAGTAAACAGTGAATCTCAATTCGGGCGCCACTGGCACTCAGCTTCAATGTATCCCTAAGATCCTTGCCGTGCTGCTGCAGTATTTCCTGAATGCTAGTAGAGGACATCTTCCGCCATCGCGGACAGTTGTTCGGCCTGATGCTCCGCCATCAATGCGCCAGTAAGTTCGCCTATATCGCCATCCATGATCGCATCCATCTTGTACAGTGTCAGGTTGATACGGTGGTCGGTTACGCGACCCTGTGGAAAGTTATAGGTGCGGATACGTTCGGAGCGATCGCCGCTGCCAACCAGACTCTTTCGTGTGGCCGCCGTCCGGGAGTTCTGTTCACGTACCTGGGCATCCTTGATACGTGCAGCGAGAACACGCATCGCCTGAGCCTTGTTCTGATGTTGCGAACGTCCGTCCTGGCATTCCACGACAACGCCGGTAGGCAGGTGTGTTATGCGCACTGCGGAGTCTGTCTTGTTGATGTGTTGTCCACCCGCCCCGGAAGCCCGGAACGTATCAATGCGCAGCTCGGCCGGGTTCAGCACCACATCGTTGACCTCGTCGACTTCCGGCATGATGGCGACCGTGCAAGCGGAAGTATGCACGCGCCCCTGCGTTTCAGTGGCGGGAACGCGTTGCACGCGGTGCGCACCGGATTCGAATTTCAGAACAGAAAATGCCCCCTGACCGACTATGCGCGCAATGATTTCCTTGTAGCCGCCCATTTCTCCGGGACTTTCCGATATCACTTCCACCTGCCAGCGTTTGCGTTCGGCAAAGCGTGTGTACATGCGGAACAAGTCACCCGAGAATAGAGCGGCCTCATCGCCCCCGGTGCCTGCGCGGATTTCGAGAAATACACTGCGCTCATCGTTGGGATCCTTGGGCAACAGTTGCACCTGCAACTCGCTTTCCAGTTGCGCTAACCGCTTTTCAGCCAGACTAATTTCACTTGCGGCGAATTCCCGCATGTCAGCGTCGGCAAGCATTTCCTGTGCGGCGACAATGTCTGCCTGGCATGACAGGTAACCCTGGTACGAAGTCACCACCGGATCAAGTTCGGCGCGTTCCCGGTTAAGCTTGCGGAACGTATCCATGTTCCGGGTCGCCTCTTCAGTACTCAGTAATTGATTGACCTCATGCAGACGCTCGCTCAATTGACCGAGCTTGGTGGTGATGCTTGGATTCATGCCGCCTGGAGGCTAGTCTTCGACTTGAAAGTGATACAGACGATGAATCACCTCGAGAAAATTCTCACGGTCACCGCTGTGCACATGGTTGAGCGCATGTGTGGGCGCATGCAGAAATTTGTTGGTGAGGCCATTGCTCATGGATTCCAGCACTTTTTCCGGACTGTCTCCCTTGGCTAGCAGGCGTAGGGCTTTTTCCATCTCATGGCGACGGTTGCGCTCTGCATGATCTCGCAACGCGCGTATCGCGGGAACGACTTCGCGAGATTCCATCCAGTGGATGAAATCTGACACGCCGGAATCAATAATCACCTCGGCTTCCTTGACTGCGCCCTGGCGCGCGTCCAGGCCATCTTTCACGACCTCGGCGATATCATCCACGCTATAAATGAATACGTCGTCCAGTTCGGCGACCTCGACTTCCACGTCGCGCGGCACAGCCAGGTCAACAATGAATAACGGCCGATGTTTTCTTGTCTTGAGCGCTCGCTCGACCATGCCTTTCCCCAGTATCGGCAGCGGACTCGCGGTACAGGTGACGATGATGTCGTGTTGCGCGAGTTGCTCGGGCAGGTCGGCCAGCGTGATCGCGTGCCCGTTGATGCGGCGCGCCAGAATCTGGGCGCGCTCTATGGTCCGGTTAGCGACGGTGATATGTTTGGGCGAGCGCGCGGCAAAATGCACAGCATTGAGCTCAATCATCTCTCCGGCGCCGATGAACAGTACGCGTTGATCGGATATGCTGGGGAAGATGCGCTCGGCAAGCTTGACCGCGGCGGCGGCCATCGAGACCAGATTCGCGCCGATTTCGGTCTGAGTCCGCACATCCTTGGCGACGGAAAACGTGCGTTGAAATAATTTATGTAGCAGAAAACCCAAAGTGCCGGCCTGTTCGGCCTGGCGAACAGCCTGTTTCATCTGCCCAAGTATTTGCGGTTCGCCCAAGACCATGGAATCGAGTCCGCTCGCTACACGAAACGAATGTTTGACAGCCTGCTCTCTGGGCAATGTGTAAAGATATGGTTCAATATCCTTGCGAGGCAGGTTGTGATAATTTGCCAGCCAGTCTATGGCATGATCCGGTTGTTCCGCGTTGCAATACAATTCCATACGGTTACAAGTAGATAGGATAGCGGCTTCTTTTGCTCCACCGTTGTCTACCAGATCGCGCAGGGCATTTTCCATTCCGTCCGCGTTAAACGCGACTTGTTCGCGCACTGTCAGCGGGGCGGTTTGATGGTTGATACCAAAAGTAAATAGCTGCATACAATATTCCAGCGGTGATTCAGTATGGGGGCGGATTATAGACGGAACGGCGGTTCAACGCCATCCGCCGAAAACCGGACAAAATGCATAAAATGCCGGTACATATAGTTCAATTCGGGTACACCACAAATGGCCATTAAAGCGACCGTATTCAAAGCCGCATTGCAGATAGCCGACATGGATCGCCACTACTACGCCGATCATACCCTGACACTTGCGCGTCATCCTTCCGAGACGGACGAGCGGATGATGGTGCGACTGCTGACGTTCGCGCTGTTTGCCGACGAAGCGCTGGTATTTGGCAAAGGATTGAGCAGTGACGATGAGCCGGATCTCTGGCAAAAGGACCTGACCGGCCAGATAAAACGCTGGATAGTCGTAGGATTGCCCGACGAGCGGTCGATCCGCAAGGCATGCGGCCGTTCGGAGCAGGTGGTGGTCGTGAGCTATGGGCGCGCTGCAGGTATCTGGTGGCGGGAGAATGCCAAGGATTTGGTTCGGCTGACCAATCTGGAAGTGTTCAAACTGTCGACTGATGCGACCCTTGCGTTGGCCGGTTTTGCTAGTCGCACGATGCAATTCCAATTCAGTATCCAGGAGGGCCACACCATGGTGACCTGCGACGCCGGCATGTTGACCATTGAGCCTCAAGTATTGCATGACGGCACCGATAACAGATAAAAGCGGTTGCAATCCATATAGTTGCTGCACAAAATCGCGATTCCTAATATTATTGTTGTTGAGAGGCCGTGGAACGCCAAATCGTTCCTATACTTGGAAAAATTCAAAGTAGAGTCATTCTGATAATTAGTATCACTTCACCGTGGAATTTACAGGTACGCTGAATGTCAGGAAGGAAGCAAGAGCTTGCGGTATTGTTTGCCGATATATCCGGTAGTTCCGATATCTATGTGACACTCGGTGACGAGGCGGCCAGGCGCGTCGTCAGGAGGTGTGTGAAACTGATGACGGGGGAGCTGCCGGACTACCAGGGGACCTTGATCAAGGTCATCGGTGACGAGATCATGTGCACGTTCCCGAGCGCGGAATCGGCGTTTCACGCTGCGTGTGCAATTCAACGCAAGGTGGAAAGCACACAGAGTCCGGATGGTACGGCTATGCATATCCGCGTCGGCTTCCATTTTGGAGAGGTGCTGCAGGAGCCGCACGATATTTATGGTGACACGGTCAATGTTGCCGCGCGGGTGGTTTCGATAACTCGCGCAAGACAAATCGTCGTGACTCAAGCGGTGGTTGATCGGCTACCGTCGACTCTGCGGGAAAGGGTGACCAAACTTGAGCGGGTGGAGTTCAAAGGTAAACCCGCGACTTTCGAAATATACTTGGTTGATTGGGCGGAAAACGAGGATAGCAGGACGCGCGTCGGTTCCCCCAGCCAGCGCAAAGCATAGGCAAACGCTCTTCCTGCAATTAGCTAGACTTCAATTATGCCCTCATGCCACTGCTCGGGCGGCAGGCCCTGCTCAAGCATGCGCTGCCGGGTAGTGCTTACCTGCTGGCTGTTACCCGAAACGTAAACATGGTATCTGTCCAGGCCGGAATAAATCGCGACTATCCTGTCCAAAACCGTATCCGCATTGTTGTCGCGATGGTGCGGAAAATAGCTGAAGTTATCAAGTGCGTCCGACCATGAGCGACAGAGATTATTTTGGTAGTGGCTGCTTTGGTCGGCGATCCAATGCAGGTCAATACGCTCTGCCATATCAAGCGACATGGCGTGCTGAATCAGGCTCTTTATCGGCGCGAAACCCATACCAAAGGCGATAAAAATGACCGGATTGCTGGAGCTTTCTTCCAGTACGAAATCCCCATAAGGACCTTCGATTTCGACGTGATCGTTGGCTTTGACGCTGTTGAAAACCGCTTCGGAAATCTGATTCCCGTCAATTCTCGGGATGTGTACTTCGATCTGCCGGTCTTCGCACGGGCAACTTGCGATGGGATAGATTCCGCTGACGCCATTCAGGCCGACTCTGATCGATTGGCCCGCCAGAAAGCGCAGCCGCTGACTTCTCGGTGTCACCAGATGCAATGCTGCAATTTGCCCGTTGAGCACTTCAACTGTTTTGACCTTGGTCTCGATCTGCTGCACCTCGATGTCTCCGGCCCCCGCAACGTGCGCGTCAATCACCACATCGTCCACTGCCGTTGATGAGCACAACAGTATGATCCCCGCATCCTTTTCTTCCTGACGCAATACGTAGTCATGGGCACGAACCTTGATGGCATTCCCGGAAACGAGCCGGGCGCGACAGTTTCCGCAATTGCCGTTGCTGCATCCGTACTCAAGTGATACGCCGGCGCGCAACGCAGCCTCAAGCAGGGTATCGTTTCCCTCGACAAAGAATTCATGGCCGCTGGGCCGGATGGTGACTTGTGCTGACATTATTTTGGATATCCTTTCCCGGGCGATGGCAGCCTGTGCCGTGGCCGCATCCGCAGGCAGTTCGCTCAAGTGACGGTCCAGCATGCGCTTCAATGCATGCATCGATTGCCGCGTTTGCGTGTTCTGATCATCCGCGATTTCATTGATCTTTTCATCAAGCCAGGAAAAAACCTGCTGGTAATGCATCAGCATCGCCTTGCTTGCCGCGTATTCCATGCTCAATTCATTGAGGCGCTGCGCCAGGACTTCCTTGTCAGGCATCGCCCGTTCAAAGATGCGCTTGCCGAATGCCTTCTCCTTTATTTCGCTAACGCGGCGAAATTCCGCGTCGTCTTCCCACTGCGCCCCCGGAAAAGCGCGTAGCATCTCTTCCAGTTCGACCATTCCGTCGAACGTAGCGAGCAAGCCGCCGCGTATCATTTCCTGCAATTGGTGGCGAGAAATGCCGATCAATTTGGCAACGCGCGACAGAGGAAGCAAGTGACCCATGGGCGCATCTTATAAGCCTAGCGCCTGAAGCGCAATTTTCGACTTGAAAACCATTTTTCGAATCTAATCTTGCGGCATCTGCTAGAGTTTCGCCATGGGCAAAAAAATGAAACTGGACCGCATGCTGCAATCACAGGGATTCGGCACGCGCAAGTGGTGCCAGCATCTGATCAGTTCGGGTGAGGTAAAGATAGGCGGTGTGATCGCCTATGATCCGCGCGACGTTACGGTTGAAGGGCTCAGATTCGAGATCTTCGGCGAGACCTGGACATATCGCAAACATATCTATATTGCATTGAACAAGCCTGCCGACTACGAATGCTCGCGCAAGTCCAGTCATCATCCGGGTGTGCATACGCTGTTGCCCGAGCAGTTTGTGTTGCGTGACGTACAGCCGGTGGGTAGACTCGACCACGATACAACCGGCATCCTGCTTATGTCCGACGATGGCGGCTTCATCCACAATCAATCATCTCCAAAACACCATGTCCCGAAAGTCTATGTTGCCACCACGCATGATCCGGTGACGCCCGAATTGGTCGCCCGATTGCTGTCCGGTGTGTCGTTGCACGATGAACCGGTTCAACTGGCGGCAGTGTCTTGCCGAGGAGTGGCTACGCATCAGCTGGAAATTGTGTTGCAGCAAGGCAAGTACCATCAAGTCAAGCGGATGCTGGCTGCTGCCGGCAATCATTGTGTTGCATTGCAACGGATGCAAATTGGCGACTTGGCACTCGAAACTTTGGGGATCAATGAGGGTGAATGGTGCTATCTGGATGAGATGCGGTTGAACTTGTTAAAATCGGAATGAATATTTGCTACCCCATTTTGTTGCATTCATCGCAATTGAGCGCGCGAATCAAAACAGGCAGTCGCGAAGTTCCGGAAAATCAGGACCTACAATTGCAGTGCGTATGGTCGGCTTGCCGGCCTCAATTTCAATCAGCGTGCTGCCGCCGCTCTTTGTCTTTATCGCCCTTCCTGTATAC
>JBARHR010000126.1:0-8856 GCA_049799335.1 Gallionella sp.
TCGCGCACATGAATGCCGACCATCAGGAGACAATGCGCAATTACTGTCTTCATTTCCACCAGCGCGAGACGCTGGAAGTCGAAATGCTGGGCGCAGACCTTGATGGCTTCGACGTGCGTACCGACGATGAAATCCTGCGCTTTGAATTCGCCAAACCGGTCAGTGACGCATTACAGGCAAGGACGGCGCTGGTAGAAATGGCACGTAACTCGAAATCTCAGAATTCCGTATCCTAGCTTTACCGCCAGTCCGAACAAACACTGTGCAATGTCTATTGCCATCTGGCGATTAAGATATCTGCAAATCGCAAAATCAGTTCCGCCCCACATTGGCGATGTCGAGACCAAAAAAAAGACCTCTCCCCCACATTACTGCGGGACGAGCGGCTTTAGTTGATAGCTTTAACTACTGGAGTGTCTAGAATCGCAAACCCAGCTTCGCGCTGTAAGTTTGTGCCGAACCGGTCTTGTCGTATTCCACGGCAATATTGGTCAGACCAAAATTCAGGTTGGCCCCGGCAAAAATCTTGTTCTGGCTGAACGATTCCTCGGTAAGCGGCGGCACACCGTTAGGTGTACTGTCCACCCAGACCTTGCCCACACCGGCGTAGGGTGTGAGCATCGCGATACCCTTGGAAATGGAAATATCCAGTCCCTTGGTGCTGAACGACAGTTGATCCACCCCGGTCAATTTGCTCAATGAGCCACGAATAGCCACTGCCGGCAGGGCGATGCCGCCTTCCATAATCGCATAGCGCAGCTCGCCGCCATAAAGCTTGATATTAGTCGTCGGTACGCTGGAATAGAACGCGCCCACGTCAATGCTCAACGGCAGCCCCTTGTGTACATGCAGCTTAGGAACAGGCAAAGTACTCCGCGAAGTACCCGTAGCGTCTGCCCACAGCGTTGAGTTATTCATTTTCGTCGAACTTACTTCAATACCCAAATCAAAACCGGTTATGCCAAGCGGCTCTGCAGGTGTAACGGCCTTGTAACTCAGAGCCGAACCCAGATCCTCCGAGAACAGTTTGAATTTCGCCTGAGTAAATCCTGCAGTGCCAATATTTATATTGGCAGCAAAAACCGAATGTGCGCTAAAACCCAGCACGCATAGCAATAAGTACTTTTTCATAACAGTCAGCCTTTCTGTGGTTTGCAGTTGATTCCATAATTTTCTACGGCTTTCGCCGCGCAAGCTTAATGCAATAGGCGCAGCCGCGTCCAACCGCCTGTCGGAGACAAATGGCTCAAAACACCGGAACGCCGATGGCCACGCGATTCACACCTGCGGATGCGCACGCTCATGTTTGTCGTGCAATTTGTTCAACGCATTCAGGTACGCCTTGGCGGATGCAACCACAATGTCGGTATCCGCTCCCTGTCCGTTGACTATACGACCCGCTTTCGACAAACGCACCGTAACCTCGCCCTGCGCATCGGTCCCGCTGGTAATGTTGTTGACCGAATACAATTGCAACTCGGTGCCGCTATTGACGATTTTTTCGATAGCCTTGAAAGTCGCATCCACCGGTCCGCCACCCTGCGCATCGGCTTGCTGGTTGACACCAGCGATACTCATGATGACCCGTGCAACTGGCAGTACGCCGGTCTCCGAATGCGCACCCATGGACACCAAACGAAAGTGCTCGTTGACCTGAGCCACCGCCTCATCGCTAACCAACGCCTGCAAATCCTCGTCAAAAATCTCATGCTTGCGATCGGCCAATTCCTTGAATCGGTCAAACGCTGCATTGAACAATTCCTCGGACGCAAACTCGATATTCAGACTGGCAAAACGCTGCCGCAACGCATTGCGTCCGGATAACTTGCCCAATGACAACTTGTTGGCGTTCCAGCCCACATCCTCGGCGCGCATGATTTCATAGGTTTCCCTGTGCTTCAACACGCCGTCCTGATGAATGCCGGACTCGTGGGCAAACGCGTTCGCACCGACGATGGCCTTGTTGGGCTGAACCGGATAACCGGTGATGCTGGAAACCAGTTTCGAGGTAGGCACAATTTGCGTGGTATCAATGCGCGTATCGAGATCGAAAACATCACGACGGGTTTTTACCGCCATTACTATCTCTTCCAGTGAAGCATTGCCGGCACGCTCGCCCAAGCCGTTGATGGTACATTCCACCTGCCGCACACCGTTCATCACGGCGGACAACGAATTGGCGACGGCCAATCCGAGATCGTTGTGACAATGCGTCGACCAGATAACCTTGTCTGAGTTCGGCACGTTCGCAATCAATTGCCTGATGCGTTCTCCCCAAGATGCCGGAATCGAGTATCCCACCGTGTCCGGTACATTCAGGGTTTTCGCACCCGCGTGTATCACCGCATCAAACACGCGCACCAGAAAATCCATATCGGAGCGCACCGCATCCTCGGCAGAAAACTCGACATTATCGGTATATTCCAGCGCCCATTTCACCGCACTGACGGCGCGTTCGACCACCTGATCGGGGGTCATGCGCAATTTGTGCTGCATATGTATCGGACTGGTCGCGATAAAGGTATGTATGCGTCCGGATTTCGCGTGTTTGATCGCTTCACCGGCACGGCGAACATCATTCTCCATCGCGCGCGCCAAGGAACATACCGTCGAATCCTTGATCGATTCCGCGACGGCCTTGACTGCCTCGAAGTCGCCGGGACTGGCGGCGGCAAATCCCGCCTCGATCACGTCCACACCCAGCTTTTCCAATTGGCGCGCGATGCGTATCTTCTTGTCCATTGTCATCGCCGCGCCGGGACTCTGCTCACCGTCGCGCAACGTGGTATCAAAAATTATCAATTTGTCGGTCATTTTTTTACTCCATAGCAAAATAGATTTAACCTGCGGAGCCTGTAACAGGTTGCCGCGTTCCCTTCAAAACTTGTAATGGGCAGGATTAGCGCGCGCCGCGCAGCAGCAGCGCAGCCAGCAGGCTGAAGGTGGAGTGGAGTATTGCGATGTGGGCAGAGAAATGCATGACTAGGAATATAACCAGTTTTATCCGCTCACGCAATGGGCAAATGTTTCTGGCGCTTGCGCCAAAACCACATGGCGTAGCCGGACAAGGCATAGCACAGGAACAAGCCGAAAAGCACTCCCGGTGGATAACTTGAAATAAAGATCAAGAAAAGTGCGGCCATGAATATCGCAACAAACGGCACGCTTTTGCGCACATTGAAATCCTTGAAACTGTAAAACGGCAAATTGCTGACCATGCTGAAACCGGCAAAAACAGCCAGTACTGCAGCATACCAGCGAACCGCGCCACCGCTAATGTCATAGTCCAACATCACCCAGACGAATCCGGCAATAAGCGCTGCGGCGGCAGGACTCGGCAGCCCCTGGAAATAGCGCTTATCGATCACATCAATATTGGTGTTAAAACGTGCCAGCCGCAAGGCTGTCGCGGCACAATATATAAATGCGGCAAACCAGCCCCATTTACCCAGACCTATCAGCGCCCACTCGTAAATCACCAGAGCGGGGGCAACACCGAACGAAACCATGTCGGAAAGGCTGTCGAATTCCGCGCCAAATTCGCTCTGCGTATGTGTCAACCTTGCCACACGCCCGTCCAATCCATCCATAACCATGGCAATGAATATCGCCACCGCTGCAAATTCGAAGCGGTTGTTCATCGCCTGCACGATCGCATAAAAGCCGGCGAACAACGCACCCGTAGTAAACAGATTGGGCAGCAGGTAAATCCCGCGTCTACGCAGGTTCATGGTCTTGCGAGGAGTGTTGTATTCATCCATACCCTTAGAGTAACCCTTTTACGAATAAACTGCCAAAATAGTTGAATAGGACAGCACTCTATCGTGTAGGCACAAGCATCAACACGCCGACACGGCTGGTGAACCTGCAAAAACCGTCAGCCATGGGATCGTGGAAAAAAATTGGCAATAGAAGGCATGCGTGCCGAGGCGACCGATGTCACTGGCGTTCCGCCCCTGACACCGATCCATACTGAACGGGCTAGTTCTTGGATTGATCGACCAGCTTGTTCTTGCTGATCCACGGCATCATGGCGCGCAGTTGGCCGCCAACAACCTCGATCGGATGCTGGGCATTCAAACGACGGCGTGCGGTCATTTCCGGATAGTTGGTACGGCCTTCCAGGATGAATTGTTTCGCATACGAACCGTTCTGGATGTTCTTCAGGCACTCCTTCATTGCCGCGCGCGCCTGATCGGCAATTACCTTATTCCCGGTCACATATTCACCGTATTCGGCGTTGTTGGAAATTGAGTAATTCATGTTGGCGATGCCGCCTTCATACATCAGATCTACAATCAGCTTCAATTCGTGCAGGCATTCAAAATATGCCATTTCCGGCGCGTAACCGGCTTCGGTGAGCGTCTCGAAACCGGCCTTCACCAGTTCCACCGCGCCACCGCACAATACTGCCTGCTCGCCGAACAAATCGGTTTCCGTCTCTTCGCGGAAGTTGGTTTCAATCACGCCGCCTTTTGTACCGCCATTGGCGGCGGCGTAAGACAACGCAATGTCCTTGGCCTTGCCGCTCTTGTCCTGAAATACCGCGATCAAAGTCGGCACACCGCCACCCTTGAGGTATTCGGAGCGAACCGTGTGCCCGGGACCCTTGGGGGCTATCATGATGACATCGACGTCGGCGCGCGGTATCACCTGGTTGTAATGCACATTAAAGCCGTGGGCAAACGCCAGCGCCGCACCCGCCTTCATGTTCGGTGCAACTTCGGTGTTATAGACGTCCGGTATATTTTCGTCCGGCAATAACATCATCACCACGTCGGCGTTCTTCACTGCCACACCTACCTCTTCTACTTTGAGTCCCGCGCCTACCGCCTTCTTCCAGGAAGCGCCGTTGTTGCGCAAGGCGACCGTCACGTTAACGCCGGATTCCTTGAGATTCTGCGCGTGGGCATGGCCCTGCGAGCCGTAGCCGATAATGGTCACTTGTTTACCCTTGATCAGGGACAGATCCGCGTCTTTGTCGTAATAAACTTTCATGTTGGCCTCGTTGTAAAAATTCAGTGTAAATAGACTATCCAAGTTTGAGGATGCGCTCGCCACGCCCTATGCCCGACGCTCCGGTTCGCACTGTTTCCAAAATCAAACCGCGCTCGATTGCATCAAGAAAACTGTCCAGCTTGTGTCCCGTTCCGGTCAATTCGATCGTGTACGTCTTGTCGGATACATCAATAATGCGCCCGCGGAAAATATCGGTCATGCGCTTCAACTCTTCACGATGGTTTCCCTCGGCACGCACTTTGACCAGCATCAGTTCACGTTCTATGTGATCACCTTCGCTCAAATCCATTACCGCGGCGACATCGATCAGCTTATTGAGCTGCTTGTTGATCTGTTCGATGACGGCGTCGGATCCTCTGGTAACAATCGTCATGCGCGACAATGTCGGGTCTTCAGTCGGTGCAACGGCCAGTGATTCGATGTTGTACCCGCGGGCAGAGAACAAACCAGCCACCCGGGACAACGCGCCCGCTTCGTTTTCCATCAACAGAGAAATGATGTGGCGCATTACAAATCCTCCGACAAGATCACTTCAGACAAACCCTTGCCGCCGGGAACCATCGGAAATACATTTTCCGTCGGGTCCGTCTGGAAATCCATGAAGACCAGATCGTCCTTGCGGGAAAACGCTTCCCTGATCGCCGCTTCGACATCGGAAGGTTTATCTACGCGTATGCCGACATGACCATAGGCTTCGGCCAGCTTGACGAAATCCGGCAAAGCGTCCATGTAAGACTCGGAATAACGGTTGCCGTGAAAGAACTCCTGCCATTGGCGCACCATGCCCAGGTAGCGGTTGTTCAATGACAACACCTTGATGGGCAGGTGGAATTGTTTGCAGGTGGACAGTTCCTGTATGTTCATCTGGATGCTGCCTTCGCCAGTTACGCAGGCGACAGTTGCACCCGGATTGATCAACTGCACGCCCATCGCTGCCGGCAAACCGAAACCCATGGTGCCGAGACCTCCGGAATTGATCCAGCGACGCGGCTTGTTAAATTTATAGTATTGCGCCGCCCACATCTGATGCTGGCCGACATCCGACGTAACGAAAGCATCCCCGCCGGTTATTTCGTAAAGCTTTTCGATGACGAATTGCGGCTTGATGATCTCGCTGGAATTCTTGTAACGCAAACCACCGCCTTTGACGCGCCACTCGTCAATCTGTTTCCACCAGGCCCCGATGTCAGCAGAATCGGGTTTCTTCTTACTGCCGCGCAATTCATCCAGCAGTTGTTGCAGCACCAGTTTCAAATCACCCACGACCGGGACGTCTACTTTCACCCGTTTCGCAATCGATGACGGGTCAATATCGATGTGAATTATTTTTCGCGGTACCTGCGCGAAATGTTCGACGTTGCCAACGACCCGGTCGTCAAATCTGGCGCCGATAGCGATCAACACATCGCAATACTGCATCGCCATGCACGCTTCGTAGGTACCGTGCATCCCGGGCATCCCGAGGAATTGTTTATCGGTGGCCGGATAACCACCCAACCCCATCAGGGTGTTGGTGCACGGAAATCCGAGCGTGCTGACCAGTTCGGTCAACTGCGCGGCCGCGCCGGCGAGCACCACGCCACCGCCGCTGTATACAACCGGCCGCTTGGCGTTGAGCAGCAATTGTGCTGCCAGGCGAATTTGTGTCACATCGCCTTTGCCTACCGGTTGATAGGCGCGGATATTGACGCTCTGTGGATAGACGAACTCGGCCCTGTAATTGGAAATATCCTTGGGTATATCCACCAGCACCGGGCCGGGTCGACCTGATTTCGCCAAATAAAAGGCCTTCTTGATAGTTGGCGCGATATCTTTGACGTCTTTGATCAAAAAATTATGCTTCACGCAAGGTCGGGTAATGCCGACGGCGTCAACTTCCTGAAACGCGTCTTCGCCTATTGCATAACTTGGGACCTGCCCGCTTATGATTACCAGCGGTATCGAATCCAGATAGGCGGTCGCAATGCCGGTCACAGCATTGGTAATTCCGGGCCCGGAAGTGACCAGTGCCACGCCAACCTTGTCGGAGGAACGTGCGTAACCATCTGCAGCATGAACCGCAGCCTGCTCGTGCCGAACCAGAATATGTTTGACCTTATCCTGTTGAAACAGCGCATCATAGATATGCAACACTGCTCCGCCCGGGTAGCCGAATATGTATTCAACCCCTTCTTCCTGCAAACAGCGGATCGCGATTTCCGCACCGGTCAACTCCATCACAAACACCCTAGTAGATAAGCAAAAAAAGACCGTGTACGATAATGGTTGGCGGCGCTTTGGTCAACCTTTAGAGTTGTCCAACGGGGTTTGAGTCTGAGCGGGGGTACGTGAATCCAACGGGGTTTGAGTCTGAACGGGTAGCTGTGATCGATCATTATGCGAGGCATGGTGATCAATATGAACGACGAACAGCTGCATACCCTGGCCGATTTGCAGGCCTTTTTAAGCGGAACCGTGGCGATGGATTTCACGGTGACAGCAGACCAGCGGTACGAATTCATCGCGCGCACCGTGCGACGTTTCGGCTATGCCCGGTTGAAGCGCACCGACAAGGCAGTAGTTCTGCGCTTCCTTGAGCGCGTCAGCGGCTACTCGCGCCAACAGCTCACCCGGCTGGCCAAACGTGGCTGTGAGCGACGCCAACTAATCAAGCGCTACCATGGTTCAAGAACCAGCTTTGCACGCATCTACACGGGCGCTGACGTGCTCCTGCTCGCTCACACCGACACTCTGCATGGCACGCTATCCGGCTTGGCGACCAAGAAACTCATGGAGCGTGCCTATGGAATCTTCGGCGATGACCGCTACCTGCGCCTGGCGACGATCTCGGTAGCTCACCTGTACAACCTGCGACAGCGCCCCAGCTACCGGCAGCAGCGCCAAGTTTGGACCAAAACTCGACCCGCGACGGTTCCTATTGGTGAGCGTCGCGCGCCAACCCACAATAACCGGCCCGGATATTTGCGCGTGGACAGCGTCCACCAAGGCGATCTGGATGGCATCAAAGGTGTCTACCACATCAATGCCGTGGACTGCGTCACTCAGTATGAAGGCGTGGCAACTTGCGAAAAGATCAGCGAGGCATTTCTCATCCCGGTACTTGAAGCGCTGCTGCTAAGCTTTCCCTTCGTCATCCACGGTTTCCACAGCGATAACGGCTCCGAGTACATCAATAAACGCGTTGCGAAATTACTCAACAAACTGCTCATCGAAGAGCAAACAAAATCGCGCTCCCGACACAGCAACGACAATGCGCAGGCCGAATCCAAGAACGGTGCCATCGTGCGTAAACATCTGGGCTACAGTCACATTCCGCAATGCTACGCCTCACTGGTGAATGCCTTCTGCAGCGATCACCTCAATCCCTATATCAATTTCCACCGGCCATGCCTGTTCGCCGAAACCATCACCGATGCCAAGGGTCGGCAGCGCAAGCGCTATCCCTACAAACTGATGATGACGCCCTACGAAAAGCTCAAATCACTTTCCTTGGCTGAACAATATCTCAAGCCCACCATTACGTTTCAGCAGCTTGATGCACTAGCCGGGGCAATCAGCGATAATGAGGCCGCACAGCGTTTAAACGACGCGCGTGCAATTCTCTTCAAAACCATTTTTAACCGATCGAAAACGGCTGCCTGAAATCCTTAAAAGCGCACACCTTCAGACTCAAACCTCAATTGGAATGTACTCTACCGCGTTAGCGGTTTAGTACAACGACACTTATGCGTAATTCGCAATTATGAGTAGTTTGTAGCCATGATGCGCTTCTGACCCAGTGAATACGTAAGCTTCAGTCGGCCGCACTTTGCATAATGATCTTCGTTGCAGAAATGC
>JBARHR010000127.1:0-2860 GCA_049799335.1 Gallionella sp.
AATTTACGACACCTCATCCGGAATGCTTTATTATGACGCCGATGCGAGTGGATCTGGATCCTCTGTTGCCTTTGATCAACTAGGGAATATGGCAGCGCTGTCCAGTTCTGACTTTGTGGTCGCATAAATACTGACGCAGTAGTTTGCAATGTTAAGGCAAGCATTGAAAAATGCTTGCCTTTTTTCGTACGCAGCACAAGTAATTACCACTTAAAACAAGCTTAATATGCAGGGGTTCCTATCAGTCTGTAAGAAACATGTCCAGTTTGCGCTGTTCTTGAGCTTGATCTCGAATTTACTCATGCTTGCTGTTCCTCTTTATACCCTTCAGGTCTTTGATCGCGTCTTCGGAAGCCGCAGTGTGGAGACGCTACTGATGCTTTCGCTGGTGACGATCGTCGCGCTCTTGGCGATGACCTATTTCGAAATGATTCGATCGCGCCTGCTATTGTCCGCTGGGATGGATATGGATAAGTCCATCGGTCACCAGGTGTTGTCGGTGTTACTCGATGAGGTTGGTCGCGGCAAGAGAAACGATATCGCAAATTTGCGTGATGTCGCGACTGTGCGTGCATTTATGACAGGAAGCGGAATCGTTGCCCTGTTTGATGCACCCTGGGTTCCAATCTTCATGTTATTGATTTTTATGTTTCACCCCTTGTTGGGTGTGCTGGGACTGATCAGCAGCGTTATCTTGTTGGTTCTTGCTTGGCTCAATGAAAAAGTCACTCGTTCACCTACTCACGCGATGATGCTACAGGCGCGAATTTCCGGCCGGTTTATTGATAGTCCTGTCAGAAATGAGGAGGCGTCGCGCGCGATGGGTATGAGCGAATCGATCATTAGCCGGTGGGAGGCTGGGAACCAGGAAGTAATGGGTGCGCAGACTCATCTAGGCTTGAACTCAACCGCGTTAAATGGTGTCATTCGATTTGTCAGACTCCTAGCACAATTGATACAAACTGGAGTGGGTGCCTGGCTGGTATTGCACAACGAAATGGGTGCTGGAGCGATGGTAGCGTCAGGAATGATACTGGCGCGGGCCTTTGCGCCAATTGAAAATGCAGTTGGCAGTTGGCGGGCCTTCCTTGAAACGCGGGATGCCTATCGAAGAATTACCGAGCTATTGAGCGGTCAGAATTTTCAGGGACCGACTTTGAATCTGCCTGCTCCAGTTGGTCAAATTAGCGCTGACAGGCTAGTGATGGGTTGGGCCGAACGACCGGTTTTGAAGGGAATATCATTTCAGTTGGCCGCGGGCGAAAGCCTAGGGTTGATAGGTCCCAGCGGTGCTGGGAAATCGACTCTGGCACGCCTCTTAACCGGAGTATGGAAGCCCTTCTCCGGTATGGTGCGCCTTGACGGTGCGGACATGTCCCAATGGCCGCGCGAAGACCTGGGAAAGTACATCGGCTATCTTCCGCAGGATGTTGAGTTGTTCCCAGGAACGGTCGCAGAAAATATTGCGCGCATGCAAATCGTGGACAGCGAAGCTGTGATCGAAGCGGCTCGGATGGCTGGCGTCCACGATCTAATATTAGGTTTTGTGCATGGGTATCAAACCGAGGTAGGCGAGAATGGGATGAACCTGTCTGCAGGCCAAAGACAGCGAATAGGACTGGCGCGTACTTTGTTTCAATCGCCGCGACTTGTGATACTTGATGAACCGAACGCAAATCTTGATCACGAAGGCGAGGTTGCGCTTACGCAGTCCCTCACAAGGATGAAGGAGGCGAAGATGACAGTAGTGGTAATCAGCCATCGCCCCAGCATATTGTCCAACGTAGACAAGATTATGGTCTTGCGTGAGGGCGTCATTGAAAAGTTTGGCGTTAGAAACGAAATATTGGCACTATTGAATCAAACGCAGATGAGGCCGGGCTGACCATATGCAAGTTGCAACCACAAAATCAATTTCCCCGCTTTCGGTTGATCACCTGATCAAGCGCGGTATTTTCGGCATGGTGATTTTGGCCGGGATGTTGCTTCTTTGGGTGTTGCTTGCGCCGCTTTCTGGTGCTTTGGTTGCACATGGAGTAGTCAAAGTCGATAAAGAACGGAAACTGGTCCAGCACCTTGAAGGCGGCATAGTTCAAGAGATATTGGTCTCGGATGGGCAGTACGTTGCGGAAGGCCAACCGCTGTTGGTAATTTCGGATACACGCGTGGATGCGAGTGTGGATGCGCTCCAGCACGAATTGGACGGGGAAATGATGCGCAATGCGCGCTTGCTCGCCGAGCGTGATGGCCTGCTTGCTTTTGCGATTCCGACTGAGTTGAAAGGGCGTATTGGCAAACCAGAAATTGCCGAGTTGTTGCGTGCCGAACAGCATTTGTTCGACAGTCGCAAATCCAGTTTAGAGCAGCAAATTGACATATTGAAACGACAGATTGGAGAGTCGGATCAGGAGATTGCCGGATGGGAGGGGCAGTATAAATCTGGGCAACATAGTCTCGACTTAATGCAGCAGGAACTTACGACCAACGAGCAACTTCTTGAAAAAAACTTTATCAGCAAGACGCGCGTAATGGGCTTGCAGAGGCAGGTTACTGAGTATCAAACCAGACTGGAAAATTATATTGCAGAGCAATCCAAGGCCAAGCAAAAGAAGTTGGAAATGGAGCTGCAAATTGTCCGGCTGCGCACCGCCTATATGCAAAACGGCGCGGCCGAACTGGAAGACTCGACACATAAGCTAAGTCAAATAAAGGAACGGCTAAGGCCAAATATTGATGCACAGAATCGAAAGATCGTTCGCGCATCAGTGGCTGGGAAGATTGTGGATTTGAAAATACACACAGCGGGCGGCGTCATCGGGCCAGGCGCCACTCTTATGGAAATTGTTCCTGACAACAAGGA
>JBARHR010000128.1:0-4805 GCA_049799335.1 Gallionella sp.
AACCTGCTTTGGGCTTGGAACCGCTGCCGGTCGCGCCCTCGTCGCGAATCTCGCCGCCCGCACCGGTCGCGGCCCCGGCAAACGGGGCAATCGCGGTGGGATGATTGTGCGTCTCCACTTTCATCAAAGTGTGCGTTTGCTCTTCGCTGTAGGCATAGCCACCTGCGTTTCGCGGATAGAAGCGCTCGATACGCGCACCCTCGATCACGGATGAATTGTCCGAATACGCCACAATTGTCCCCTGAGGGCTTACTTTATGGGTGTTGCGTATCATGCCGAACAATGTCTCGTTCTGCGGCACGCCGTCGATCACCCAATCGGCATTGAATATCTTATGCCGGCAATGTTCCGAATTTGCCTGGGCAAACATCATCAATTCGACATCGGTGGGATTGCGGTTCAGCTTGCGGAAATTTTCCACCAGGTATTCGATTTCATCTGCCGACAACGCCAGTCCCATTTCGCGATTGGCTTGTTGCAGTGCGATATTCCCACCCTTGATCACATCTACACTGGACAGGCGTTGTGGTTTACCGTGCCCGAAAACCTTTTGCGCTGCCGTATCGATATCATCCAGCACGGTTTCAGTCATGCGGTCATGCACCAGCGGCAATATTGCCCGTAGTTCGACTTTGCTCAGTTTTCGTCCGCCACCTGCAACCAGGTAGTAAATCAGACCGCGTTCAATGCGCGAAACATCGGATACGCCACAGTGCGATGCAATATCGGTCGCCTTGGTAGACCAGGGTGAGATCGTGCCAAGACGCGGAACCACCAGCAAGCGCTGGCACTTCGCGGCATCTCCCGGTTCTCCAGAGGTATGGTCCAGACCAAGCACGCGGTTGAGCAACCCGGCTTGTGCGTCACCCTTCAAACCGTCCTTGGGTGGTTCTCCCGTGGCGGATGTTGAAACTTCGCCGAGCAAACTGAAGTAGCAGTGGCGGGTATCAACAAGGGAGACACCGGTCGCGACTTGTCCCAGGCTTGAGCGCAATTTCTCCAGACGAAATGTGGACAGTGCAGCGTTACCGATGGAGACACGAAACATGGACATGACCGTAAAAAATATTCGAGACGGGATTATACTATGCGCAAAACTCCAACATGATTTAGCAGACTATGAGCGCACTTCATTCCCTCACCAAGCCGATACCAATAACGCAAAGCGCGGTTATTGCACAATTCCCCAAGCGCCCGCAGGACAGCCACAAAGGTCTGTTCGGAACCGTCGCAATCATCGGCGGAGCCAGCGGCATGCTCGGCGCGCCACTGCTGGCGGCACGCGCGGCCCTCAAAATGGGGGCCGGTTGCGTTCATGTTGGGCTGATGGCGGAAAACGCGCCGGGCATCGACATGTTTCAGCCCGAATTGATGGTGCACAATGCGACTGCCGCGATGCAAATCGGTACTGTAGATGTACTTGCCCTTGGATGCGGCATGGGGCGAGACATGGATGCACAGCTGCTGCTGAATGCGGCGTTGAGCGCGGACGCCACACTGGTGCTGGATGCGGACGCATTGAATGTCCTGGCGCTATATCCCTATCTGCAGACGCGGTTGCTGACGCGCAAATTTCCAACCGTGCTGACGCCCCACCCGGGCGAGGCAGCCAGACTACTCGGCTGCAGCATTCAGGACGTGCAAAACAACCGAGCCAAATCGGTACGGGCAATCGCGCAGAAATTCGCCTGCGCCGCAGTCCTGAAAGGTGCAAATAGTGTTTGCAATACCAGCGACGGAAAGCTTTACATCAACCATAGCGGCAATCCAGGCATGAGCAGTGCGGGGATGGGCGACATCTTGACCGGCATGATTGCCGCGTTTATCGCGCAAGGCATGAGCGCGGACGATGCGCTGCTGCTAGCGGTACACCTGCATGGTGCAGCCGGCGATGCCTTGGCGCAACAACACGCCGCGATAGGGATGACCGCGACGGAAGTGACCGAATCAGCACGCCTGCTTCTAAATCAATGGCGATGATTCCACTACGTTGCAACAACCCGCAGCTCGTTTTCCTGCAGCACATATCCTGATTCAAGCATGAGTTTTCCGATCGACATCAGCGAGACTGCCGGTGTAAGGTATTTGCACTTCGGGTCCACCTGGGTACAGGGTGCGATGCGCATTGCACGACCATGGCACCTGGAGCTGGAATACACCCGCGAAATGATGGCCAGTCTGCTGTTGCGGGATGAAGCGCGCTGGCCACGCAAAGTGTTGCTGATCGGATTGGGTGCTGCATCGCTGACCAAATTCCTTTATCGCAACCGGCCGCTGGCGCATCTCACCATCGTGGAAATCGAGCCGGGTGTGATCGCCGCGGCGCGTCAGTTTTTCAAGTTGCCGGAAGATGACAAGCGCATCCACATGGTGGTGGGCGACGGCGTGGACTATGTGCTCGGCACCGACAAGAAATTCGATTTGATCCTCGTCGACGGCTTCAACGAACACGCCCATCCCGGCGCATTGAACACCTTGCCGTCTTATCAGGCATGCCGCACCCGGCTTAGCAACAGCGGCATACTCGCAGTCAACCTGCTCGGACTGAGTCGTGGCGTAATGGGAGGCTTCACGCACATATTCAACGCGTTCGAAGAGCGTGCGCTGATGTTTCCGTCATGCGAAAGCGGCAATACCATCGCCTTCGCTGCCGAGGGTGAACCCATCGATATCTCGCTGGATGATATGAAAGAAGATGCACTTTCCATCAAGGCGGACACCGGGCTGAATCTTTTACCCACCATTGCACGCCTCTCCCAGGCAAGGACCTGCCTGAACAACCGACTGATCCTGTAGCCCCAGCAGTGTTGATGCATAATTGACTCGGTGCGCCCAGTCATCATTTTCCGGAGTCCATCATGTTGCGTATCTCACTACTTCTTAGCCTGCTATTCAACACTGTGTTCGTTCATGCCGAATCCGAGCCCTATAACCGTGTCAACTTTCAGGTCGAGGTGGCACGTGTAGTCTCCAACGATTTGATCAGTGCGCGCCTGAGCGTTGAAATTCAGGACAAATCTCCGGCAACGGTGGCGCAGCAAATCAACACGGTACTGAATGACGCGCTAAGCAAATCGCAAAAATCTATCGAGGTCAAAGCAACCAGCGGCAACCAGAATACCTACCCGGTGTATGGCAAGAACAACCAGGTGGACGCGTGGCGCGGTCGTGCCGAAATCAATCTGGAGAGTCGCGATTTCAAGGCAACCGGCGAATTGATCATGCAATTGCAGCAGCACATGCAGCTCGCCAATATCCAGTTTTCCATCGCACCGGACACTCGCACCCGCACCGAAAATGATCTGGTCAGCGAAGTGATCAAGGCATTTCAGACGCGTGCCAATGCGATCAGCAAGGCGATGGGGACCAATGGTTTCAAGATCGTCAGTCTATTCATCAATAGTGGCGGCAACCTGCCTGTGCCTTTGGCCAGACCGATGATGCGCAGCGCACTGGCAGTGGAGTCTTCGATTCCTTCGCCCGACTTCGAGGCGGGCGACAGTCGCCTCACGGTGCAAGCCAGCGGCACGATAGAATTGCAATAAATCGACTCACGGCAGTATTGCATCACAACCAGGAGCAACCATGAGTTCCCTGATTCTTTTTCGGACTACTCGCAGCTGCCGTGTTCTATACCGTCAGCCTGTACAACCATCTGGTCAGCGTCAAGCATGCAGTCGCGAAGGCCTGGGCCAACATTGATGTGCTGCTCAAGCAACGCCACGACGAACTGCCCAAGCTGGTCGAGGTCTGCAAGCAGTCCCAGCAAATCGAACAGAAAACGCTGCAGCAGGTGATTGCAGCGCGCTCGCAAGTGCAGCAAGCCCGCCAAGATCAGGACATTCCCGCACTGGGCCAGGCAGAAGGCATGTTACGCATGGGACTGGGCAATATTTTTGCGGTTGCAGAAGCCTATCCGGAATTGAAGGCCAACGAGAATTTCATGCAGTTGCAGCAGCGCATCACCTCGCTGGAGAACGCGATCGCCGACCGTCGCGAGCTATACAACGATACCGTCAACATCAACAACGCGCAGATCGAAGTTTTTCCGGCCAACATTATTGCCCGAGCGTTCAATTTTCCTGAGAAACCGCTGCTGGAGTTTGCCTCTGCCGAGAAAGCGGATGTGGATATGAAGACCCTGTTTTCCTGATCTTCAAGAGCCCAATAAACGATGCTGGTAAAGTTGCGGCGCGAATATGCGCTCCTGCTCACCACGGGCGCGCAATTGCTGTTGTTATTTGTCGGCCTGAAAATGGACACGCGCAACGGCTGACTGATCAGCCTTGGCTCGATCGCATCCATCAGCGTTGTCGCCTGGACGTCCGCTCTGAATCGCTTGCGCGCAATACGCGACACGCCAACCTCCCGAGTCGCATCGGCCGCACAGGGCTACGTCGAGCTACGGGGCACCGGCAGGATAGTCAAGGGAGCGCCACTGATCAGCAAATTCACTGCACTCCCCTGCCTGTGGTACCGCTATCAGGTCAAACACAAGGACAATGACGGCAAATGGGAAACACTGGACAGTGGCGAGAGCAGCGATTGCTTTCTGCTGCGCGATGATAGCGGTGCATGTCTGGTCGATCCCGAACAGGCAGAGATCATCACCAAACATCGTGATCAGTGGGAAAAGGATGGTTACCAATACACCGAATGGAAATTGATCGGCCATGACAACCTGTATGTCATCGGACAATTCCGAACCCGCAGCAGCAGCGGGGAATTCGATTCCCGTGCCGAACTCAACGCATTGCTTGCCGAGTGGAAGAAAGATACACCGGCATTGCATGCGAGGTTTGATC
>JBARHR010000129.1:0-3700 GCA_049799335.1 Gallionella sp.
ACCCATGGGCATAAACAGCATCCCGAGCTTTTGGGCATCGGGCAGATTTTTCTCCATGTATTTAACCTGATCTTTGAACAGCAGCATAAACAGTCTGCGGAGACCGCCTCGGTGAACTGCTTGTGCTTGATCGCGTGTGTCAAAGCTACCCATAGTCACTGCATCTCCCTGGTCCACCAGCGCGTTGTACAAAGTCACACTTTGTCCGGCACGCTCAACGACTCTGGTCTCGACATATTCTCCAAATGTCCACGAGTCATGGCGCTGTTCAGAAACCGGGATAGCGGATTGTGTTGGGTTGATCGCGGTGTTTGGAACAACATGCGGCAAGAACTCGGTACGTAACTTGGCATAGTTTCTGGACATGCCGAGTTGCCTTCCGTGCTCGTCGATTACACGGAAATTCATCAGCAGATGGCTGGGCAGTTGCTCGTGACGGAAGGCGTCCACCGGGACGTCGATCTGCCGGTGTTTACGAATGTATTCGGCCATCGCCTTCTGCAGAGACACGTTTGAAACCGGCACATCGCGACAAAATGCCGCGCAGAATTCGGGGACGGGTACCATATGCCGCCTCAGCCTTTGCGGCAATGATTTGACCAGTTGCTCAACCTTCTCCGACAGCACTCCCGGAACAAGCCATTCGCAGCGCGTCGCGGACACCTGATTGATGAGCGCCTGCGGGACGGTAAGTGTTAAGCCATCGTCACTCTTCCCCGGGGAGAAATTGTAGCTTAGCGCAAAGCTGATATTGTCTATGCTGAGCGTTGGCGGAAAGTGCTCGGTCGTAATTCCCGCCGCTTCGTGGCGCATCAGGTCATCTTTTTTCAAATGAAGCAATTTGCTGTCGGCGTGTTCCACCGTTTTGCGCCAGGCCTCAAAAGACGCGCCGTTATGGATGTCCGGTGGTATGCGTTGATCATAGAATGCGTAAATCAGCTCGTCGTCCACGAGCACGTCAGGACGCCGTGATTTGTGCTCCAGAGCTTCAATCTCGGCGATTAGTTTCCGGTTGTGGATAAAGAACGGCGCACGCGTGTCGAACTCGCCGGCGACGAGCGCCTGACGTATGAAGACTTCCCGCGACTCGGCGACATTCATCGGACCGTAATGCACGCGTTTTCTGGCATTCAACACCAGCCCATGCAGCGTGCTGCGCTCGTAGGCAACCACCTGGGCCATTTTTTGTTCCCAGTGCGGATCATAGTAGTGTCGTTTGATCAAGTGTTCGCCGACTTCTTCCAGCCAGTTGGGTTCGATGCGTGCGAGACATCGCGCGAACAAGCGATGCGTTTCAACCAGTTCACCAGCGATCACCCACTTGGCGCCTTTTTTGGCCAGTGCGGAATTCGACGCGATGACAAATTTGATGCCGCGCGCACCGAGGTACTCATTTCCTTCCGGACTCTTCATGCCGATATTGCCAAGCAAACCGCACAACAGGGCTTTATGTATCTGCTCATAGGTGGCTGGCTGCTCATTTTCGCGCATCCCCATCTCTGCAACCTGCGCGTGCAACTGGTGGTGCAACTCGCGCCACTCACGCAATCGCAGCGGCGACAAAAACTGCTTCCGACAGTCTTCCGCAAGCAGCCGATTGGACTGTTTGTGTGCGACGGCCTGCTCAAACCACGCCCATATTTTGATGTAGCTCAGAAAATCGGAGCGCTCTTCGGCAAATTGTTTGTGGGCAGCATCGGCAGCTTCCTGTCGTTCCAGGGGTCGTTCGCGCGGATCCTGGACAGACAGCGCGCTGGCGATGACCAGAATTTCCGCAAGACAGTGATATTGCCTTGCTGCCAGCAGCAGCCGAGATATTTTCGGGTCTAGGGGCAGCCTGGATAGCTCGCCGCCGAGCGCTGTCAGCTTGCGCGTCGAGTCGATCGCACCCAGCTCGAACAATAGCTGATAGCCATCCGCAATCATGCGCGGCGTTGGCGGCTCGATGAAAGGAAATTGCGCAACGTCTCCCAGAATGAGCGCGCTCATTCTGAGTATCACGGTAGCGAGGGAAACGCGGAATATTTCGGGGTCGGTGAATTCCTGACGCTGCAGGTAGTCGGTTTCATCGTACAGACGAACGCATATCCCGCTCATTACTCGTCCGCAACGGCCGGCCCGTTGATTCGCCGCAGCGCGAGATATCTTTTCAACGTGCAACTGTTCCACCTTTTGCCGGATGCTGTAGCGATTTACCCGCGCAAGGCCGCAGTCGATTACATAGCCGATGTTGGGCACGGTCAGTGACGTTTCTGCGACATTGGTTGCCAACACCACCCGGCGTTGTGCGCCGCTTTTGAACACCATGTCCTGCTCTGCGGCCGAGAGGCGCGAATAGAGCGGCAATATCTCTACACCTTTGGGATGACGCTTGCGCAACACCTCGGCCGTTTCCCGTATCTCACGTTCGCCCGGCAGAAAGACCAGCACATCGCCGCGCAGACCGCCGGTGGCCAGTTCATCAAGTGCCGCACTGACGGATTGTGGCACATCCTGTGTTTCGCCTTCCTCATCTGGTTGTATTGGTCGGTAGCGCACTTCCACCGGAAAGCTGCGCCCCGAAACCTCCACTACCTTTGCCTCAAAATGCCTGGCGAAGCGGTCTGCGTCGATAGTTGCGGAAGTAATGATAAGCTTGAGATCCGGGCGGCGTGGCAACAGCTGCTTCAAATAGCCAAGCAGAAAATCGATATTTAGGGAACGTTCATGCGCTTCGTCGAGGATCAGCGTATCGTACTTCTTCAATAGCGGGTCACTGTGGATCTCCGCAAGCAATATCCCATCCGTCATCAGCTTGATACTTGTTACTGCGGAAACTTTGTCGTGAAAGCGCACCTTGTAGCCAACCACGCCGCCCAACTCAGATTTCAACTCAAATGCGATTCTCGCGGCAACGGTACGCGCGGCAACCCGACGTGGCTGGGTGTGGCCGATGCAACCATTGACGCCGCGCCCAAGAGTCAGGCATATCTTGGGTAATTGTGTCGTTTTCCCGGAACCGGTTTCGCCGCAGACGATGAGCGTTTGATGTTCGGCTATCGCGCGCATCAATTCGTCTCGCTTCGCAACCACAGGCAGATCGGAAGGAAAATCTATAGGGGCGAGCAGATCGAGTATAGCCTTGCGACGCTGAGCGTCACTAGATAGGCTGATCATTCAATTTTGATATGGGCACTGGACATATTTTGCCGGTCGACTTTTAATCGGGTGTGAAATAGCAAGTTGCGGCCTGACTTGGCTTGAGCTTGCCCTAACTCACTACATCTGCAATTGCCCGTTGCCAAATGCTAAAGCGCATTGCGATTTGGCGGCGTCGCTGAGATTGCATGGGAGATTGGTTCGTGACATATTACTCGCAGCGTTACGGAAATCGACGGCGCGAACGCTGTGTGATATCCGCGATTTGTTGAGATCGCTCAGCGTCAATCAAAAATTCTTGCCCATCTGCAGCCATAGTCTGGATTTGCGATTCAGCGGCTCAGATGTCGGCGTCCCGCCTCTTCCCCGCTGGGCATAGGCGGCCTTGAAATCAACGCCGTAGAATCTTGCGTTGATGCCAATTCCTACCCCGGAAAGAGAACGTGTATTCGGACCGGTATACCCTGTATCGTATGGGGTGTGATTGAACGTGACTGAGCCCACGTCGTAAAACGATATACCTTCCAAGTGTGGCGAGAATTGATGGCGCAGCTCCAAATTC
>JBARHR010000130.1:0-3766 GCA_049799335.1 Gallionella sp.
CGCCAGGCAGGCACTCACCACTTCGCCAAGATTGTGGGGCGGAATATTGGTTGCCATACCAACAGCAATACCGGAAGAGCCGTTGATCAGCAGATTTGGGATGCGCGCCGGGAAAACCAGCGGCTCATGTTCCGAGCCGTCGTAGTTGGGTCCGAAATCGACGGTTTCCTTGTCCAGGTCTGCCAGCAACTCGTTCGCAATCCGCGCCATGCGGATTTCGGTGTAACGCATCGCCGCGGCATTATCGCCATCGACCGACCCGAAGTTACCCTGTCCGTCTACCAGCGTATAGCGCAGAGAAAAATCCTGTGCCATGCGCACAATGGTGTCGTATACGGCGGTATCGCCGTGCGGGTGATACTTACCGATCACATCGCCAACAATACGCGCAGACTTCTTGTATGCCTTGTTCCAGTCGTTTGACAGCTCGTGCATCGCGAACAACACACGTCGGTGGACCGGCTTGAGACCGTCACGTACGTCCGGAAGGGCGCGGCCAATAATTACACTCATGGCATAGTCCAGATAGGACTTGCGCATTTCTTCTTCTAGACTGACAGGGAGTGTTTCTTTGGCGAATTGTTGTTCCATGGTGACCCAAATAATGTAGCTCTAACGACCGAAACAGCTTGTTTGCCTGCGCAAGAAGCAAAGCGCGCATTTTAGCACAGTGACGAAACCCTGAGCCAACCGCCTGACAGCCTCGCCTATTTGGCTAAAGCGGCAAGATTTGTTAGAGTCAGCGCCCTCGTCAACCAATTCATCACCCTCAATACCATGGCAAATGCCGACCCGGTAGAACTGGAAAAATTCTCGCAGCTAGCGCACAAATGGTGGGATCCGCACAGCGAGTTCAAGCCGCTGCACGAAATCAATCCGCTGCGCCTCGGCTATATCAACCGGCACGCGCCACTGGCCGGCAAGACTGTACTGGACGTAGGCTGCGGCGGCGGTATCCTCTCGGAAAGCATGTCCACTGTGGGTGCGACAGTGACAGGCATCGATCTTTCCGAAAAGGCGCTGCAGGTCGCGAAACTGCATTTGCTCGAAAGCGGCAAGCAGGTTGACTATCGTCATATCGCGGTGGAAGACCTCGCGACAGAACAGGCTGGTCGTTACGACATCATTTCCTGCATGGAAATGCTGGAACACGTTCCGAGCCCAAGCAGCGTCATCGAATCCTGCGCCAAGCTGCTCAAACCGGGCGGCTGGGTATTCTTCTCGACGCTCAACCGCAACCCGAAATCGTACCTGTTCGCGGTCATTGGCGCCGAATACATCCTGAATCTGCTGCCACGCGGCACCCACGACTACGCAAAGTTCATCAAGCCGTCCGAACTTGCTCAGTCCTGCCGCAATGCCGACCTGAACCTGGTTGATCTGATCGGGATGAGCTACAACCCGCTGACCAAGGTGTACTCGCTGGGCACCGACACCAGCGTCAACTACATGATTGCGTGCCGCAAGGATTCCGAATAATCATCAAGCGCCCTCATCGCGCTTACCTCACCAAGCTTTTTCAATGACCAAAGCAGTCCTGTTCGACCTTGACGGCACTTTCGCCGATACAGCGCCCGATCTTGCGGCGGCGCTGAACCATGTGCGTGCAACGCACCATCTGCCGCCCCTGCCACTCGAAATGCTGCGTCCGCAAGCCTCGCACGGCTCCATCGGCCTGCTCAAAACCGGCATGAATGTCACACCCGACGCGCCCAACTTCCAGGCGCTGCGAGATATCTTTCTCGACTACTACACGCAGCACATCTGTGTCAAAAGCAAACTGTTTGCGGGCATGGCGGACCTCGTCAATGAACTCGAACATCGCCACATAGCCTGGGGCATCGTTACCAACAAACCGCATCGCTTTACGATCCCACTGATGCAAGCGCTGGGTTATGCGCGGCGCGCATCCTGCCTGATCAGCGGCGATAGCTGCAACCACGCCAAACCGCATCCCGCCCCCATGTTCGAGGCCTGCAAAATTGTCGGTGTCAGCCCGGACCAATGCATCTACCTCGGCGACGACCTGCGCGACATGCAGGCAGCCAACGCGTCAGGTATGTCAGGCATCATTGCCAACTACGGCTATGTTAGTGACGACGCATCCATCACCAACTGGCAGGCACAAGGGCTGGTGAACCACCCGATGGAACTTATCGCCCATCTGTCCATCTGACCCCCGTGCTACAATCGGCGCTCGTTACGTTGTTGCAGAAATTGAATTCGTTACGAATATGTACATATCGAACCGGGGACGACTTGGCTTCGACGTGGGTTACAAAGCAGTGTAGGGCATACCGAGGACCCGCAACCTCGTAAATCAGCTGGAAAAAAACTAGTCGCAAACGACGAAAACTACGCTTTAGCTGCTTAGTCAGCTAGACCTCACACCACGCTGTCTGTGGAGTGGCTCAAGGCCGCAAGGCTGAGATGAGTGAGGTAAATTACACAGAATCGTGCCGGTCAGGGTCACTTTGATCGGAGCTAAAAACAAGGTGACTCGTCCTTTACCAGCCCGCCGGTTGGCGTGTACGGGATCAAATCAAATAGCCTGGCTAAGTATGTAGAACTGCCTGTAGAGGGCTTGCGGACGCGGGTTCAATTCCCGCCGTCTCCACCATCAAAACAAAAAGCTCACCCCTTGCGGGTGGGCTTTTTGTTTTGACAGAAGCTCTGTGAACATGAATCCGCGTCCGGTAAGGGCGCGGGAGCGAAAGGCGTTGAACAAACAGCACCTGCGTGCTGTTTGTAGCCTGAAGCGGCACTCGCATGCAAGCGAGCGTACAGCCTGCAAGGCAGCGGGGAATTCGAGCAGCTCTGCTCTGCGAGCCCGCGAATGACGACGCTCATACAGCTGCGTTGGCTGGCCAGGATGGCCAATTACCTCCTATGACGACACCCTTGCGATGTCGTTTTGTTTGTTGATTGGATATTGGACTGATATTCGCCGCAGCTAAATTCGAGCGAACTCGACGATCCTCTCGGTTTGAATAGAAGGCACCACCCAAATATCATTGGCCGCAATTTTAGCTGTGATTTCCTGAAACATGTCGAAGCGCTCACCACGCGCTTCGACCGGTCCCTGAACAGGGAATAGCACTTGTTCAGGCAGCAAATGCAAGGCGCGCAATTTATCCACCTTACCAAACCATGCCCACCCGTGATCATAGATTTGCGCAGTATCTTCATGCGCCAAGTACAAAGGCTTAATTGCCTTCACTGCACGCTCACCCTCTCGATGCACAAAGGGGAGCTTCGCATGGTAGGTGGTGACATCACCCAACGTCTCCGGTTGATATTGCTTGTTCAGCTTCGCATCCATCAACACCTTGCGCACAGTTTTATCAAGCAACTGCTCGTGGTAGGCCTTGGTCGCAAAATTGCGCTCCACATAATGACCAAACAACTCATCCAGTTGTTGTGCGGGATCATTTGCCAGCACCACACGCACAGTGTCAAAACGCATCATCGCTTCGCGCTGACGAGTGAGTTCGCCAAACAAATGGCGTGCAAGTTCCACATCCATCGTGCGATCCGGCTGTTGAGCGAGCCAATTGCGGATGCGTTTCAACTCCTGTTTAAAATCATTAGCCGCACGGCGATAAATTCCAGAATCCAGCTCTTCAAAAAAAGCCGTGATACGACGGACACGTGCTAACAATTTGAACTCGAAGAAGCCCGCATCAGGACACAACATCACGATGCCTACATTGGCAAATTCGCCAGTTTCCAGATAAGGAAGGAAACGGACGATAGCGTACTGACA
>JBARHR010000131.1:0-1880 GCA_049799335.1 Gallionella sp.
GCCAAGCACTTCGCCGGCGCCGCGTATTTCCAGATCGTGCATCGCCAGAAAGAAGCCGCTGCCGAGTTGTTCCATTGCCTGAATTGCTTCAAGGCGTTTCTTCGCCTGTGAGGTGAGTCCGTCCATACTGTCCACCAGCAGGTAGGCATAGGCTTGGTGGTGGGATCGTCCAACCCGGCCGCGCAGCTGGTGCAACTGCGCGAGGCCGAAGCGGTCGGCGCGATTCATGATGATGGTGTTCGCGGTGGGGACGTCGATGCCGGTCTCGATGATGGTGGTGCACAGCAAGACATTGAAGCGCTGGTGGTGGAAGTCGCGCATCACCGCTTCCAGGTCGCGCTCGCCCATCTGCCCGTGCGCGACGCGGATGCGCGCTTCCGGCAACAGTGTCTCCAGTTTTTCCAGCATGTTGTTGATGGTGTCGACCTCGTTGTGCAGGAAATACACCTGCCCGCCGCGCTTGAGTTCGCGCAGTACCGCTTCGCGAATGATGCCCTGACTGTAGCTGCTGACGAAGGTTTTGATCGACAAGCGCCGCTGCGGTGCGGTGGCTATCACCGAGAAATCACGCAGTCCTTCCAGCGACATCGCCAGGGTGCGCGGAATCGGCGTCGCGGTGAGGGTGAGTACATCCACCTCGGCGCGTAGCGCCTTCAGCTTTTCTTTTTGTTGTACGCCGAAGCGGTGTTCTTCATCGAGTATCACCAGGCCGAGATTGTGAAATTTCACATCTTTCTGGATCAGCTTGTGCGTGCCGATGATGATGTCCAGTTTCCCCTCGGCCAGTTCTTTCAGCGCCAGGGTGGTTTCCTTGGCGGATCGGAAACGCGACAGTTCGGCGATCCTGATCGGCCAGTCGGCGAAGCGATTGGAGAAATTCTGGAAGTGTTGCTCGACCAGCAGTGTGGTCGGGGCAAGCACCGCCACTTGCTTGCCTTCGCTCGCGGCGACGAACGCAGCGCGCAATGCGACTTCGGTCTTGCCGAAACCGACATCGCCGCAGATCAGCCGGTCCATCGGTTGGCCGGATTGCAGGTCGAGCAACACCGCTTCGATGGCAGCGGCCTGATCGGCAGTCTCTTCGAAACCGAACCCGGCACAGAACGCCTCGTAGTCGTGATAGGTCAGTTTGAAGGCGTGGCCTTTGCGGATGGCACGTTGTGCATAAATATTCAATAGCTCGGCCGCGGTATCGCGCACCTGCAGCATGGCGCGTCGCTTGGCCTTGTCCCAGGCGCCGCTACCAAGTTTGTGCAGTGGTGCACTTTCCGGTGCGCCGCCACTGTAGCGGCCGATAACGTGCAGTTGCGAGACGGGGACATAGAGTTTGTCCTCACCGGCATATTCGAGCAGCAGGTATTCGTTTTCGCCCTCGCCCAGATCGAGATTCACCAGACCCTGATAGCGCGCGATGCCGTGCTGTTCATGGACCACCGGATCGCCGGGTTTGAGTTCGGAAAGATCGCGCAACATTCCTTCGACGTTGCTCTTCTTGGCGGTACGTGAAGCGCGATTGCGTGGCTGGGTGGCGAATAGTTCTGTTTCGGTAACCAGTGCCAGCTTGTCATTGCTCAGGATGAAACCGATCTGCAGCGGCGCGACGCAGAGCATGAACTTTTCGTCGCTTGCAAGGAACACCGCGTAGTCCTCGCACGCGGTGGGGGTGATCCCGTACTCCTGCAGATAGCCGGACAATATTTCACGTCTGCCGAGGCTGTCCGCAACCAGCAGTACGCGCCCGTCGAATGCTTGCAGAAAGTTCTGGAACGCGTGTGTGGGGATCTCGGCGCGACGATCCACGGCTATGGCGGGGATGTTATCGGTGGCGCAGTAGGTCGTGTTTTTAGAGTCCTCCCTCACCCCAGCCCTCTCCCGAGGGG
>JBARHR010000132.1:0-15935 GCA_049799335.1 Gallionella sp.
CTGCTGGACTACGTGATGAGTTACGCGCTCAACAAGGGAAAGCAATATGCTGTTGAGGCCAACCAGAGCTCGGACCTCATAATTTCACATGGACAGGTGCTGATCCTGGTGCTATCGAGCTTAATCGCTGCAACCGGATTCGCGGTGATCGGCAGAGTCCGTTTTTTGCACGAGGAACTCAGCCGCCAAGCAACAACCGACTATTTGACCGGCGTGCCGAACCGGCGGCATTTCATCGGCATCGTCGACCGAGATTGGCACGAAGCCATCGCTACGGTACTCCTTTTACGCTGGCGATAGTCGATCTAGACCGTTTCAAGAATATCAACGATAAATATGGCCATCAGGTCGGCGATCGCGTGTTATGTAACTTTTCTGATACCTGTCGCGCAGCGCTGCGCGATGCCGATACTGTCGGGCGTATCGGGGGAGAAGAGTTTGCTTTGCTGTTACCCAACACCGGAATTATCGAAGCTATTGAGGTCGTGGAGCGTGCCAGGAATACAATTGAGAATAGCGAAATTGCGACGTTGGCAAATGACAACATACGTTTCACAGCCTCGTTTGGTTTGGCAGCCTATACATCCGAAACTGACTACACTACACCACTGTTCAGGCGCGCCGGCAACGCCATGTATGAAGCAAGAAGCGCCGGCTGGAACAGGATTTGCGTTCGCAATCCCGCGCAAGATCCGCATTGACCTTGCGCCGTACGTTGGCGCCCCGCAGTATTGACGGGCGCTATAATGGTAGCCGGACAAACACCGGTGATCCGGAATCAAAGGGAGTAGGCAAATGCAACGACTTGGGAGACACACATGAAGCTGCTCGGCACCAATACCAGCCCGTATGTACGCAAGGTCCGCCTGGTGTTGCTAGAGAAGAACCTGGCCCACGAGTATCTGGTGGACGCGCCGCGCGATCCCGGCAGCCAGGTCGCCAGAGTCAATCCGCTGGGCCGCATACCGGCGCTGATCCTTGACGACGAATCCTGCGTGTTCGATTCCCCGGTAATTGTGGAATATGCAGATACATTGAACGACACGCCCGTCCTGATTCCGCGCAACGATGCACTGGCGAAGATGCGGGTGAAGCGCTGGGAAGCGTTGGCGGACGGCATTATGGATTCGGCGGTGGTGGTGCGCACCGAAAGTCTGCGTCTGGAAGACAGACAGGACGAGGACATTATTGCCCGCCACAACGACGCGATCACCCGCGCACTCGCGTTCGTATCCGATCAACTGGGTCCAAATGAATGGTGCGAAGGTGCGGTGCTTACGCTGGCCGACCTGGCCTTGACCAGCGCGCTGATCTATCTGGACTTGCGCCAGCCGGCACGGGATTGGCGCAACGCGCATCCGAATCTTTCGGCTTGGTTTACACGAGTCAGCGACCGGCCCAGCGTGCGCAGCAGCCTGTCAGACTGAATTCCGCGCGCGTCGTCGCATTCCACCTTGCCGAGGTCATTTAACTGCTATTTCGGGAATAGACGCCGACTTCCGGTTCTAATTTTGCCTTTGAATATTTTGATTGCAGTCATGATAGGTGTGCTCAATAGAGGGTTAAGCGCAGGTAACACGTTGCGCCAGCTGATGTTAGGTCGATGCCTCAAATTGACTTCGCAAAGGAATGGGAATGTTCAAGTACGATTTTAATAGTGTCCTGGGTTTGTTTATCGCACTGCTCTGCGTGGTGGGCGGAATATTGCTGGAGGGCGGTCGAGTTGGATCTCTCGTGCAAGGTACTGCGTTCATCATCGTATTCGGCGGAACGGTAGGCGCCGTGATGCTGCAAACACCGATCAGGACTTACTGGACTGGCGTAAGAATGTTCGTCTGGGTGTTCAAGCCGCCGCGCTACGTGAGCCTGGAATTGATCGAGCAAATCACCGAATGGGGCATTACCGCCCGCAAGGAAGGTTTTCTCAAGCTCGACTCCAGCACTCAGGAAATCGACAACCCGTTCATGCGCAAAGGGCTGCAGTTGCTGGTCGACGGCGCGACTGCCGAAAAGATAAAGGAAACACTGGACGTCGAAATTAACGCATTCGAGCATTTCAATCGCCAAGCGATACGCATATGGGAAGCCGCCGGCGGCTATTCCCCCACTTTGGGCATACTTGGCGCCGTGGTCGGCTTGATTCACGTGATGGAAAATCTGGACGACCCCGCCAAGCTGGGTAGCGGCGTTGCCGTGGCATTCGTCGCAACGATATATGGTGTCGGGCTGGCCAATCTGGTCTTTCTGCCGATATTCAACAAACTCAAGACCATCGTCAACCACCATGTGGTATGGCGGGAAATGCTGGTGGATGGATTGATGGCCATATCCAACGGCGAAAATCCGAGAGTGATCAAGGAAAAGCTATTGGGCTACATTGTCTGAGGTTCAAATGGCACGTAAACAATACGTAGATGACGAAGACGACAAGGGCCGTTGGTTACTATCCTACGCGGATTTTATTACGTTGTTGTTCGCCTTCTTTGTAGTTTTGTATACCACATCGAATCGCGACCCCGGCAAATACCATACGTTCGGCGACGCGCTAACCAACGCCTTCAGCAAGAATGATCAGGCCCAGGCGACCGACACGCTGGTTTCGGTTTTACCCAAGGTGCTAAACGACGACGAACTTAAGAAGATTGAGCTTGAGAAATTGCACCGCGAAAACATGCGCGTCGTGGCCCGCGCCATCATGGACACCATGTCCTCGATGATGAAGGACGGACAGGTACGAGTAACTCAGAGTCAGCGCGGACTGGCTGTGGAAATCAACGCTAGTCTGTTGTTTTCTTCCGGCCAAGCTAAGCTGACGCCAGAATCAACCAAGGTGTTGGTCGAACTTGCAAAAACGCTCAGGGATGATAATCACGACATCCAGATTGAAGGTCATACTGACAACACGCCGATAAACACTCCCAACTTTCCAACCAATTGGGAATTGTCAACAGCACGTGCCAGTAGCGTAGTCAGGTTGTTTGCAGATAACGGCGTAATAGGCGAACGCATGGTTGCTGCTGGCTACGGCGAATTCAAGCCCATAGAACCGAATACCGCACCCGAAGGCCGCGCGCGAAATCGCCGGGTGATTATCACGTTATTGACTTCCGCTTCGGAAATGACAGCTGACTTGCCGCTGGAGCCTCCAACATCGAATGCTCCGCGCCAGCAGGTTAGCGGATTGCTAACGCGATAAGCCTTTCCAGCTAAGCAACAATTCAGCAAATTCTGCAGCTGGCAACGGCCTGCTGAAATAGTAACCCTGCAATTCATCGCAGCCGTTGTCGCGCAAGTATTGCAGTTGCCCTTCGCTCTCCACACCCTCGCCGACCACGTTTAGTTTCATGCGTTTTGCCAGCCCGATGATGGAATCGACGATCATTGCGTCCTCGGATTTTGTGGTCACACCCTGAACGAAGGACTGATCGATCTTAAGGCTGTCTATTGGAAACCGACGCAAATAGGCAAAGTTGGAATAGCCGGTACCGAAATCGTCCAGCGACAATTTCACGCCGATCTGCTTGAGTTGCTGCATCGTCTCTATGCCCAACTCCGGTTCGTGCATCAGCATGCTTTCCGTCAGCTCAAGTTCCAGGAAAATTGCCGGGATCCGGTATTTCTCCAGTGCCGCCTTGACCATCTTGACCAACTTGCCGCTGTGGAACTGGAATGCGGAGACGTTCACGGCAATACTGACTTCAGGCAAACCCGCATCTAACCACGCCCGCATCTGCGCGCAGGCCTGCTCGATCACCCAGTTGCCGATGGCCAGTATCACGCCGGACTTTTCGGCGATGGGGATAAACAGGCCTGGAGGCACCCAGGTCTGATCCGGTTTTTGCCAACGTGCCAACGCTTCGGCCCCGCATATGGCACCGCTACGGATATCCACCTTGGCCTGATAATGCAGACTCAATTCGTCGCCGGCGAGCGCGTGCCGCAGGTCGTTCTCCAGTTGCAGTTTCATCCGGGCATCGGCATTCAGCGCCGGGGTGTAAAAGGAGAATTGGCTGCGCCCGCTTTCCTTGGCCAGATACATCGCGGCGTCGGCATTCCGGGTCAGATCCAACACGGTTGAACCATTGTCCGGATACAGGCTGATGCCGATACTCGCACCGATAAACACTTCCACACCGTTGGACAACTTGAACGGCTCACGCAACGACACCACCAGATCTCGCGCAATCACCGCCGCATCCTGCTTGTCCTGCAGCGGCGACGAAATCAAGATGAACTCGTCGCCACCGAGACGACCAAGTGTGTCGCCTTCGCGCAGGCGTGCCCCCAGACGTTTGGCGACGGCGCAAAGCAATTCATCCCCGACCAGATGACCAAAGCTGTCGTTGACCTGCTTGAAGCGATCCAGATCGATAAACAGCACGCTCAGCTGAAAGCGGTGGCGATGCGCCTGCTCCAGTTCCTGTTTCAGCCGCGATTCGGCGAGAGAACGATTCGGCAACTTGGTCAGCGGATCATGACTGGCCATGAATTCCAGCTGCATCTGGCTCAGCTTGAGTTTTGTGATATCGGCCAGTACCGCGATGAATCGCACCGGTTGCCGCTGCGTATCAAGGATGGAACTGATGGTGACGAATTGCGCGTAGGTTTCGCCGTCCTTGCGACGATTCATCAACTCGCCTTGCCAATACCCCTTGCCGAGCAACTCTTCCCACATCGTTTCGTAAAACGCGCGGTCCTGCCTGCCGGAGCTGAGTATGTTGGGATTTCTGCCAATCACTTCCTGCGCCTGGTAACCGGTAATCGTCGTAAATGCGGCGTTCACCGCAAGGATGCGTGGCGTCGCGTCGGTAATCATCACGCCTTCGTGGGTGTTTTGCATCACCGCAGCGGCTTCACGCAATTGTTGTTCTGCGCGCATGCGCTCGGTAACATTGTGCGCAAATCCGGTGGTGCCAATTACGATGCCATTATGATCCCGAACCGGTAGTTTGAATGTCTCGAACCATTCGGATATATCGCCCTGCCAGATTTCCTCCTGCACCACCAGTGGCATCTCTTCGGCGAGCACCTTGGCATCATCACCGACGTATTTATCGGCCAGTTCAGCGGGCCAGAAATCCAGGTCGGTCTTGCCGACAACCTTGTCTATTGTGCTACCGCACATCCGCGCAAATTTCGAGTTCACCAGCAGGAAGTTCCCCTCCCGGTCCTTCAGCCAGACGAGACCGGGCTGATTTTCGATGATGGAGGTCAGATAGGATTCTCGCAAATGCAACTCTTCTTCGGCGCGCTTTCTCGCGGTAATGTTCTGGTACATTCCCAGCATGCCGAATACGCGCCCGTCGTTGTCTTTCAGCGGCACCTTGCTGGTCTCCAGCCAGATGGTCGACCCATCGGCCTGACGCTGCGTTTCGATGATGTTCAGCTTCGCATTATTGTTTTGCATCACGTCGCGATCATCGGCGCGGTAGCCCTCGGCTTCCTGTGACGACCATGGCATGGAAAAATCATTTTTGCCGACGATTTGTTCCGGGTTGGCAAGACTGGCATCTTTGGCAAATGCGGCATTGCATCCCAGATAATTGCTGTTTACGTCTTTCCAGAATACCGACAGCGGGGCGACATCGATGATCTGTTGCAGTATCGACTGACTCGCCTTCAGTGACTCCAGTGCGTCGTGCTTTTCGCTGACGTCGCGGAAACTCCATACCCTGCCCACCACGGTATCGTTGACATGCTGAGGAATCGAATAGCGCTCGATGGTGCGACCATCCTTGAACTTGAAGGTATCAAAGGATTTCTCCTCAGGATGGCTGTACAGCTCGCGCACCTTGTCGACAAACGCCACCGGGTCCGCCAACTGGGTCATAACGAAGTCCAGTGCCGCGTTGTCGTCACCCGACGCAAGTATGGCGTCCGGAATATTCCAAATCTGGGTAAAGCGGCGATTGAACTCCGTCCATTTGCCTTCGTTGTTGACGACCAGTATGCCGTCAGTCGTGGATTCCAGTGTCGCCTTGAGCAAAGACAGCGATTGCTCGGTAGCAGTTTGCGCATTCTTGCGTTGCGTAATGTCTGTCAAGACAGCGGCTATGGATTCCCTGCCACCAAAATAGATTTTGGCGGCTGTCAACAATACCCAAACTCGCTTCCCCGTGGCAGTTTTGAATTCAACCTCTTCACCATCTACAATGTCACCGGCTTTGTGACGAGCAACGATTCTTTCCCGGTCAGCTGGATTGACATAGAAATCAACCGAGCGTTTTCCCTTAAACGACGCAAAGTCCACTTCAAAAAGCGTCTCGGCCGGACGATTGGCAAATACCAGAGCACCATTCTCCAAGTCGGTGATAGCCACTGCAAATGGAACGTCCTCGATTAGGGAACGATAGCGCTGCTCGCTGGCCTGCAGCATTGCCTCGGCGGCCTTCTGGCGTGTAACATCGCGGGCCACAGCGATGACCGCGGCACGCCCAAAATAATCCCCTTTGACTAGACTCACGCTCTTGGACAAGACCGCTCCATCTTTGCGTTTCCCCCAGAACATCATCTTTTGCGGTATGCCGGAAAATGCTAACTTGACCGCATGCATGGTCGCATCAAGATCATTCTGCCCGGGTGCGCCTATCGAGGCCGGCGACTTGCCGATCAACTCTTCGCGGGTATATCCGTTCATAATTTCCGCGCCGCGATTCACGTCGAGAAACGTGCCGTGCTCATCCAGAACGTACACGGCCTCGCCGATGGTATCGATAATACCGCGAAAAGTTTTTTCGGATTGCTCGAGCTTGAACAACGTTTGTTTTCGCTCACTGATATCGCGCTTGACCGCTATGAAATGGGTGATGACCCGATCTTCAGAGAAGACCGGCGTGATCGTCATTTCCTCAGCATAATGCGTGCCGTCCTTGCGCTTGTTGATGATCTCGCCGTGCCACACTTGTCCGCTAAGGATGGTATTCCACAGGATTTCGTAAAACTCTCGCGGTTGTACACCGGTCTTGACCAGATTGTTAGGACGCTTGCCAATCACTTCATCTAGCGGGTAACCAGTCATCTCAGAAAACGCCGGATTCGCCCAAAGGATCAATCCGTCCCTGTCGGTGATCACAATGCTGTTTGCGACTGCATTTAACGCCGCATCCTGTAGCCGCAACTTGGAATCCGCACGCCTGCGCTCGGTCAATTCCCGTGCGACCGCAACAATATAATTTCGACCACCTTTTTGCGTCAGGTGTGCGTTGATTTCAGCAGCAATCATGCTGCCATCGCGACGTCGCAGCTGCGTTTCTACCAGACGTTTCCCATCCCTGCTGATACGGTCACGCACAGCTTGCCAGCATTGCCCGGGAGCCAGTGTTCTTGCAATGTCGAATATACTCAGTTCGAGTAATTCTTCGCGCGAATAACCCAAGCTGATACACGCGTGATCGTTGCAATCAACTATGAGGCCACTTTCTTCATCCGACACGATGACGCTATCGTTGATCAGCGTTATGAGGTTGTCATGCGGCATGGCATTGGTACAGCGGGGAGTTGCGGTTCAAGTCGCTGCAGCTACTACTTACAGTGAATTCAGACCATAATGAACACTCTGCCGCAAGAGCTGTAGCGCTGTTGGACAAGGGTAAATGCCAGGTTCCTAGCGGGGGATTCATTGCTTATATTCCGTGCTGCTCGGTGATATTTGAACAGTAAAACGGCCGGTAAATATTGATCCAGATCAACAAGCATGGATTGCAGAGCGCTATCATGTTCGGCTGAGGGAGTAGACATTAGCTGCATTTACTTCGACTCTGGGCAGAAATACAAGCCGGGGCGCCGTGCAGTCGTCACCAGCGATAGTTCTGAATTGCCGCGGTCAAGTCGGATAGCGCAAGTTCGAGTTTTTGTACGGCACCATCAAGTTCGGCATCGCCAGCGAGCTTTTCGACCGATGCTGCAGCCTGCATCGTGCGTTCAGCTGCAAATATGCCCACCATCCCTTTTAGCGCATGCGCGCTATGTCTGATCGCGGCGGCATCGGCGTTCGCCATTCCCGCTTTGATCTGCTCCATATGCGGTGCCGCATCACGCAAAAACAATTGAACGATCTCGTCAAAAAGCTCGCGACTGTCGTCCATCGCCTGACGCGCCCGGGCGAAATCCGCGGTCTGCAATGATTGCAACGGCTGATCATGGCGTTCCGGGCCGCTGGCAGATGACTGGAAGTTGTCCAGTTCCCGCATCAATGCGCCCGTATCGATCGGTTTGGTCAGATAACCATCCATACCATGCCCGAGACACGTCTCGCGGGCACCCTGCATGGCGTGTGCAGTCATGGCGATAATCGGTATATGGCAACCCGTTTTCTGTTCCTGACTGCGTATACTCTCGGTGGCCTGATAGCCGTTCATTATGGGCATATCGACATCCATGAGAATCGCGTCGAACTTCCCGGCCTGCCAATGCTGCACTGCCTCTTCACCGTTATTGGCGATCATGACGCTATGGCCCATTTTTTCAAGCAGTCGGATCGCCAACGTCTGATTTACCGCGTTATCCTCGGCGACCAGCAATCTGAGGCTGCGACGCGCCTCGCGTAGCGAATGCCGGGTGATTAGTGGCGCAGATTCGCGTTGCGGTTCGCCCAATGCAGTCATGATCGCATCGAGCATCTCCGATTGTGCAACGGGTTTCAACAAATAACTTGCCACGCCCAATTCTCGGCAGCGGGCTGCATGACCGCGTTCGCCGTTGGACGTTAACATCATCACCGTCGCGCCAACGTGCTCCGGGTGCTCACGGATGCGTCCCGCCAGTTCAAAACCGTCCATACCGGGCATCTGATTGTCGAGTATCGCCAACGCATACGGCGTACCCGCGTCGGCGGCAAGCTGTAGTTCGCGCAACGCCGCATCACCATTTGGCACCGACGTTGCTTTCATCTTCCAGTTGCTGAGCATCTCATGCAGCAATTGACGGTTGGTTCCATTGTCATCAACTACCAGCACTCTCAAATCAGCAACCCTGCCGGTGCGCCGATACGCCGCCAGCGGCATCGTCGACAGGACCGGCATCCCCAGCGTGAAATGGAACGTGCTGCCCTTGCCGACTTCACTTTCTACAGCCAGTTGTCCGCCCATCAAATTGACCAGCTTCGCCGAGATCGTCAGCCCTAACCCGGTTCCCCCGTATTTGCGCGTGGTAGAAGTATCTTCCTGCGAAAATGATTCGAAAATCGTCTGAAACTTTTCGCGCCGGATACCGATTCCGGTGTCCCTGATACTGAATCGCAACGAGGCAAGCGCGCCTGCGGCACCATCGATCGCCTTAACTGCCACTTCAATTTCACCGGACTCGGTAAACTTTATCGCATTGCCTACCAAATTGATAATCACCTGACGCAAGCGACCGGGATCGCCGACCACCCTGTCCGGCACATCCGGCGCAATATTGAGCAGCAATTCCAGCTTCTTCTGGTGGGCGCGCATACCAAGCGCCTTCATGGTATCGCTCAGCATATAATCAAGTGAAAACTCGATCGCTTCGATATCCATCTTGCCGGCTTCGATCTTCGAAAAATCGAGAATATCGTTGACTATCAGCAGCAGCGAGTCAGCGGATGATTTGACCAACGAAAGATACTCACGCTGCTCCTGAGACAGCTCCGTATCCAGCGCCAACTCCGTCATACCAATGATGCCGTTCATCGGTGTACGGATCTCATGACTCATGTTGGCAAGAAAGTCACTCTTTGCGTTTGCAGCCTGCTCGGCGGCCGCCTTGGCCTGGCGCAACGCTTCTTCCTCTTGCTTACGCCGGGAAATGTCCCGCACCGTTGCCTGGAGTACCTGGCTGCCATCCAGCATCATCGCGTCGAGCAACACCTCTGCAGAGAACGCGTTGCCATTGTCTATGCGATGATGCACCCATTCAAAGCTGTGCTTACCTTCCGCCATAGCGGTTGCGATGTGTCGACTGGCCAACTCCATCGAGGTCATTTCCTCAGACACGCCACCAATGCCCGGTTGCCGTTCCGGCGACAGATCTGCCGGATGCAACGCGCAAAACTCCTGCTTGGTTTTGCAGCCGAAAAGTTCCAGGGTGGCGGAATTGCAGTCGAGAAAGCCTCGCTCATTCAATAGCATCAACGCATCGCTGGTTGATTCATACAACGTGCGCAGCCTGGTTTCGGATTTATACAGGGCATCTTCAGCGCGCTTCCGTTCGCTAACGTCCGCATTGGTACCGGTCATGCGCAGCGAGCGACCGTTGCCATCCCGCTCCACCACTTTTCCATGGGTGTGAACCCACACCTCTTTTCCATCTTTGCGCTTGACTCGAAACTCCACCGAGTAAAACTCAGCCTGTCCTTTGACCGCAGCCTGCAGATTTGCCATTACGCGACTCTGATCCGCACCGATCACCATGTTCATCAGTTGCGCGCTGCTGACCATCATTTCCTGTTTTTCTATCCCGATCAGCGTTGACCAGCGATCGCTCAGGTAGACACGATCGTGGACCATATCCCAGTCCCATAGCGCCAGATTGGAACCATCCAGGCTCAGGTTCAGGCGCTCCTGTGTTTGGCGGATCTCCTGCTCGTTCTTCTTTCGTTGGGAGATGTCCTGGAAAGCCACCACTACGCCGTCAAACTCGCCGTCCCGCTTTAGTATCTGGGAAGACACTTCCACCGGAAAGACAGTACCGTCTTTGCGCACAAAAACCTGATCATCGCTACGCGCGCTCCCGGCAACCTTCAGAGACAGCATGATGGGACAATCACGGCCGTGCAGCGGACGACCATCCTCTGTCAGACTATGTATCGTCTTATGCACCGGCATGCCGATAAATTCTGCACGTGTCCAACCAAGTAGCCGCTCGGCTTCGGTATTCATGTACACACACAGGCCGGTCGCATCCTGCACATATAACCCTTCGCCCAGGGTTTCGCTGACTTGTTCGTAAAAGGCACGCTGCGCCGCCAAACGCTGGTCAAGTTCCTTGCGCCGGGTCATATCCTGAAACGACACGAGTCCTCCGACCAGCTTTCCAGCTAATTCAATCGGCCGTGCACGCAATTCAACGGGGATGATTTTCCCGTCCCGTGCGAGCAAGCTAGTGGTGACATCCAATGTCTCAGCATGCAACACAGCCCTGAGCTGCGGGACCGACTCTGGCATCATCGGTTCACCGTCCGCATTCAGGGTTTTTACCCATTCGTGTACCGGCTTGCCCATCAATTCCGATTCCGTCCAACCCAGAATCTTTTCTGCGGCAACATTCATGAAGGTGAGCGCTCCATGCAAGTCGGTTGCAAAGACGCCATCGCTTAGCGTGTTGAGCAGAATGCGCGTCATCTCGGCATTTTGCGCACGTAGCTGTTCGTTAGCCTGGTTCAGCTCTGCGTTATTCATCGACAGGACGTTTTGCAGCATGTGCTGCTCCCTGTCCACTTCGTCGTAGTACTGGCTGATAATTTCCAGCAGCGACTGCAACTGTGCGTCGGGCTGCTTATCCTTGCCAAAATAGCGCTGCACTTGCCTGGTAAGTAAACGATGCATATCGGCGGCTATTCGTAAAACGTGGATAAGGTCATCGTCTGGTTGTGCAATTGGCACTTCAGCACGCTACTAAACGGTGCCAGCTCGCCATAGGAATAAAAGCCGGCGAGCGTCGTTGCATCGCCCAGTTTGAGCTGAACGATCTCCAGTTCCTCTTCTGTCAACTGGCCCATCACCAACCGTCGCCCGACGCAACTTACGATCAGGCAAAGTCCTGTTGCATCCTTTACCGGGGGCGTCGCCGCATCGGCCGCCATACCGGCATGTTCGATCAGGCGGTCCAAATTGGTGCGCATCAGCTTGCACAACCAACCTTCTGGCACATCGCCGGCAAATGTGAGACTTTGTGCGGCTTCATCAATGCCCAGCAAGGTACGAAGTAAAGCACGCTCGGTTTTGCCTGCCTGTATACTTAGCGGAAACCGCAAACCGCTGGCGGGCAGCTCCGCAGCCAATTCGCCAAGATACTTCATGTACAGCGGCAAGGCGGGCTGACCGTCAATTTCGAATACCACATTACCGACTGATTTGGTCACCACTCTTTCGGCGCCAAATTCTTCCCAACCGGCGAAACATCCGCTCTTGATCTGTATGTCGCCGTAAAAGCCCAATGCCGCCACGCGCCCGGATTGGGCTGGTGCGTCTGCCATCACCCATGTGGTGGAGAAGCGCGTGCCATCACCTGCCAATCCCCCGCTGACTGGACAATTTTCCCGATTCAATCCCTGCGCCAGATCGCTGCCGTTGATCTGCAGCCCGTCCGACAAAACGACGACGTGACGCAAGTCCGGGCCGGCAAGTCGCTGCATCAGGTCGCTTGCCAATTCGGTCGACGAAATTGCATCGGTCAGAACGGCAGCACACATGCGCACTTTAGTGCGCTGGAACTTGACGATAGTCGCAACCATGTCGCCATCGCTGATTACTGTTCCCATCACGCTGCCGGAAGACGAACAACCCAAGATGTGCGCCACGGGAAACATCCCGGCCAGATTCGCATAGCACTCGTCGCTATGAAAATGTGGATGATCGGCGAAGACCAGCACCAGATCGGCCGCTTCAGACTCGGGTGATCGCGGCTCCCAACCGGCTTTTTCAGTCCAACGAAGTTGCTCGATTTTCATGACAGCCTCCCTTAATTGGTAACAGTTTGAACTCGAACTCCCTCTATTCTGAAGCTCGATCCCTGGGTTCTACACGATCGTCAACAAAGCGATTCTTGATCGCCAGTACGTTGTCAAATTCCTTGAAAAATGCGTCGATACATGCGGGATCGAAATGCTTTCCGGATCCGTCACGCAATAATTGCGCAGCCTCTTCTACACTCCATGCATTCTTGTAAGGTCTCTCGGACGTCAGTGCATCAAAAACATCAGCGACCGCAACGATCCGACCAAACAAGGGAATATCAGTCGACTTTAGGCCACGCGGATACCCGCTGCCGTCGAACTTTTCATGGTGAGTATGGGCAATTTCGGCGGCCACCTGTAATAGAGGAGAAGTGCTTCTATGCAGCACTTCGTAACCAATAACAGCATGATGCTTCATGACGGCGAACTCTTCCTCGGAAAGTTTGCCTGGCTTTAGCAATATCATGTCGGGCGTACCGACCTTGCCGATATCGTGCATCGGCGCAGCCTCCAGCAGTAACTCCTGCCGCTTCACAGGCAACCCGAGTTGCTGTGCGATATGCCTGGAATAATGCGACATGCGCAATATATGCGCACCGGTTTCGGGATCGCGGTACTCCGCTGCCTTGGCCAGACAAAATATTGTCTCGCGTTCCTGTGTCACAATCAGTTCCGTTGCTTTGCGAACTTCTTCGGCCAGCCACTCTGCGCGACCGGCCAGCTTGTTATGACTCGCGCGCAACGCCAGCATATTCTTGGCACGCGCCAGAAACTCCGTGTTATCCAGGGGTTTGTTCAGAAAATCGGTCACGCCAGTTTGCAACGCAACATGGCGCAATTCCGTCTCGTGATTGGCAGTCACCATGAGCACCGGAACCTCCGAAAAACGGGCACGAAATTTTTCCGTAAGCTCGGTGCCGCTCAAGTTCGGCATCATGAAGTCTACTATCAGAAGATCCGGCTCGTTGTTCAGACACCACTCCAGACCGGCAACCGGATCAGTAAAACCAATCGGTTCACAGTCGGGCAATTTGCGCACCAGATGCTGCATCAGGGTCACATTTATTTGAGTATCGTCGATGATCACAACTCGCATTGTTATTTGCCTCCGGTCATTGTGTGCCTCGCCGCGTAATTGTATCCCTCCACGATGGGAAGCGTCCGTCTGACTTTACTAAACAAATCAGGAATACCCTGAGAATTCGCGCGGTATCGTCGACAAAACGGATCGGCGAATTCCAGGCGCTGTCATTTCGCGCCGCCCCGGCGCTGACGTGGCCCAAGCCGAGGAAGTGCTGATATCGTGCGAGGGAGTAGCGAACAAATTCAAGAAGGAGCGCCAACTATTTCTGTACGACTTGGGGGACTCGCTTACCCGGAGCGATTGAAGGTCAGGGCGGCGATGCAAAAAAAAGAAGTGAAGAAATGATGCACAGCGTCTTCGCGTCTAAACAGTCAGCATATACCAGCTTGACCTGGTGGCGAAGAAACCCGTTTTGCCGGCGGCGAAAAGGCAACACCGGCGAATTTATCCGCAAAAAAATGCGATTTCAATCTGCTTAGCTGCCCTGAATAACTTTGCAGAGTTTGCGCTGCAATGCAGGCGAGTCGAATAATGACTTGCTATTCAACCTCATCCACGCGATTGTCCAGAACGATGCGCCGCGCGATGTCCTTCAAATCGATCACAGCCTCAAACCTGAGTTTACGCCACAGCTCGGGCTTTTTGCGCCCGGCGGCCTCGGAATCGCTCAACGGATCAACTCGTTGTGCGCCATAGTAATCCGCGACGGCCTTGATCTGGGCTGCATCGACGCCTTCGTAGAATTTGATCAAATAACTTCCAGACTGCTTTGGAGGCTCTTTGAGGGGCTCTTCCTTGGCAAAGGAATTCGCCGCAATCAACATAGCAAGTCCAAGTGCCGTCATCAACCCGACGAGTGTGGATCGAACCGCAGAATATTTGTTGCGCCTTATCATTTCAACCTCCAGACTCACATGCAGTCGAATAATATCCCAATACGGGACGATGCTAAAGCACGGCTTGCAAGGCTGTCAATTTGCAGCGCTATTTGACCAAGTCAACAGGTGAAAAGTGCTCTCAAACCTTGTCGCTTTCAGCTTCGATAGGATGCAAGCGAGCGGAAACATCCGACCAGACAAATTGCAGCCAAACGCCAAGCCGCAAAACAACACCACTGGTACCGCAAAGCCCAATATCCGCTTGACCTGCAAGTCGCCCAACCCCATCACAGCACCGTGTAAGCACGATTCATACTACTGAAAGGCATATAAATTCGACAGCATATATTGTCACGCCTGCCAATCCGAAAAACCAGGAATATAACCCGTCTATTCACTGTTTTTCAGTTTCCCCGGCCGTTGCTCTTACTCTCCAGTAACCATTCACCAAATGCGATTCCATAAACATTGAATCGCGGCAAATAGCGGGCATCGAATAAATCGTGATCAACCGTGGTAACTATTAAATCGGGATGGAACTGGTGGTTCCTCCTCCATGAGCGCGATTTGTTCACGCAACTCCAGTATCCTGTCCTGCCAGTAACGCTGGGTATTGAACCATGGAAACGCGACCGCAAACGCGGGATCGTGCCAGCGCCGCGCAATCCATGCAGCGTAGTGAATCAGTCGCAGCGTACGCAGCGCTTCAATCAAGTGCAGTTCGCGGGGATCGAATTCCAGGAAGTCCTGATAGCCTGACAGCAGCGCCGAGAGCTGCCTCGTCTGGTCTTCGCGGTCACCGGAAAGCAGCATCCAAAGATCCTGTACGGCCGGTCCGATTCGACTGTCGTCGAAATCGACAAAGTGCGGCCCATCATCGGTCCACAGCACGTTGCCCGCGTGGCAGTCGCCATGCAACCGCATCGTGGACACAGCCCCGGCACGTTGATAGCAGCGCTGCACCCCAGCCAACGCCAGCGCAACTACACCGCGATACACCTCGACAAGCTCATCCGGAATGAAGTCGTGTTCCAGCAAGTAGCTACTCGGCTCTTCGCCAAAATTGTAGATGTCTATGGTCGGTCGGAACTGATAGGTGGCCAGCCTGCCGACCGCGTGGATGCGGGCAATGAATCTCCCCATCCATTCCAGCGTATCGCGATTGTCAAATTCCGGCGCGCGCCCCCCTTGCTTTCTAAATACCGAAAACCGAAATCCATGATACTTATGCAACGATTCATCACCGACAGTTTCAGCCGGAACGACCGGAATTTCACGATCATACAGTTGAGCAACGAATCCGTGTTCTTCCAGTATGGCCGCATCACTCCAGCGT
>JBARHR010000133.1:0-3030 GCA_049799335.1 Gallionella sp.
GACATATCCATGCAAATGGCCGCGCTAGACCTGCTGCCGGCATTGCGCGCCGCTCCCGATGCGGCAGTAGTCGCCAACGGGTTTTCCTGCCGTCACCAAATAGATCAAGGAAGCGGGAGGAAGGCACGGCACATTGCTTTGCTGTTGCGTGATGCGTTGGACGGTGCAACATGTTGAGCGGCGCAATGCTCGGGCTGATCGAGCGAATCGCGATGGATATCATCGTGCTCACCGAAGAGCTCGGCGAAAGCGAATTCTTTGCGAGCCGACTGACGCGTGTGGAGACATTGAAACTGCTGAAGAGCTTGACCGCGACTGCAGCCAATCTGCCCGCCGACGTTCGCGAACGCCTGCACGAAGTCGATTGGGCCAGTTGGTTCGCGCTGGCGGCAGTGCTGAATAAGCCGGCGCAGCATCCGCTGAAGATTTGGGTTGCGATCAAGGAACTCACGCCCATGACCGTGCAGCATCTGCATGACTACAAACGCACACGACCGGAATTGTTCTCGATGGTGCCTTGATCAGTATCTCTGCTGATTCAGCAAATAACTACTGACACTGGTAATATCCCGGAGTAGGATGCTCAGGTAATTCTCGTACGTCACACGGAGGTACAAATCATGTCCAAGTCCCATCACTCCAGCAAAGACAGTAAAAAGAAACCGCTGTTAACACCCAAGGAAAAACGTACGGCAAAGCAGGTGAAAAAGCATATGCATGACGTACAGCCGCTGATTCCGCCGACCCATACAGTTCACTAGTTCGTCGTCGCAGCGTTCGTAAGTTTAGTTACAGTTATAAGGTCCGCCCAATCTGACTCCAAGGTGGGGCGGAATGCTGCGTCTCGATGATGGGGGAGATTCGTTGGCGAGGGCGGCCAAGTCTCTTGGGAAGCTGCGGCGGGAAATTACCGCCGCGGTTCCAAGCAGAATCAACTAAGTTTACTTCTTCGTATCGGCTTCGCATTTCTTGATAAACGCGGCTTTAGCAGCTCCCGCCAAAGGCTTGCCAGCCTTGCTAACTGCTTTTTCTTCGCATGATGGCGCAGTCACTGCGGCGGCGTCTTTTTCGCATTTCTTGATGGATGCGGCTTTAGCAGCGCCAGCGAGTGGCTTCCCATTCTTGTCGATTGCTTTGGCTTCGCAACCGGAATCGGCAGCAACAGCAGAGAAAGTAACAAGCGCGAATACGCCGGCAATGAGTGCGGGGAACAGTTTCATGTAAGACTCCATAATTTGGGTTGAATAATTGTTTTATGACCGAATGGGCCGCTGGACTAAACGTTACAATTCCACTTTACGTTGACACTGCGGTGGAAACTTTTTGCGACGTTGCAAGCGATGACTGGTAAGCTTGCTCGCAACTTCAAGGTGTGGTCTTGTCGATACAGGGACTCGCAATCACTATTTGCGCGGAGAGTGGTTGGCCATATCAGACGACGTGGATTCATAAATTCCCCACTCACTGGCAGTTTTAGCAATGGTAGCATGGTCCAACTAACTGGCGTTGTGGCAATTTTCGAAACTTGGCTGCGAACTTTCAATTGATTGGCCACTGGACGCGAAAGGCTCTTTTCCCATTCATGCCATGAAATTGGCGACGCCGGTCGCAAGTGAGTAAGAAACCAAATAAACAACTCTGCCGGCTGGTTTCGCGATCAAAAAAACCAAGTGCAACAGCGCCGACCTCCAGCGAGAAGAAATTGACTTCAATTCAAAGCATCGCCGCGTCCTTGGCAATCATCCTGATTGACCTGCTAGGTCGTGCCGGCCTGGACAAAGTACTGGCACTAGCCAATAGCCCTGCGGAGATCGGGTTGTGGGCGCAACTGCAATCCGTGTTTGATCTGATTGCCGGTGTTGCAATCACGGGTGTATTGCAGGGCTTAACGGTTATGACCGCGCAAACACGAGACCCTCGGGACGAAGCGGGCCTATTGCAATCGGCGCTCAAATTGGCGTTGGCCATTTCAATTTGCCTTTCATTGATTGTGGCATTGGTAACGGTTGTATTGGCTACAAAGCGCAGTTTGGGAGGACTTGAACGCGATTTGGTAATGATTGCGATTGCGGCAGGATGCGCATTCGTCATTCCTGCCACGGTCAATGCGTACTGGTTAGGAAAGCACCAGCAGCAGCGCATGCTGGCACTGGCGGTGTTGCTCGGAATGGTCTGGCTACTGGTTGCTGTCGCGGCGTGGTTTGGTTTTAGTTTGCGCGGATTGATGTTGATACAGAGTATCGCGCTGCTGGCACTCGGCACTATCCTGTGGCGCTATCTCCTCAAGAAAGGTCATTTGGCAGAATGTTCTGAGGAGCATAAGGAATACATCAGTAAATTGATGAAATTTGTTCCTGCAGGATTGGCCATAGGAATCATGAGTCCGGTCTCAATGCTACTGATACGCGGGTTGTTGTCCAAAATGCTCTCGTGGAACGATGTGGGGTTTCTGCAAGCACTTTGGCGCTCAACCGACTGGATAACTGCCACTTCCGCAGGAATACTGTCTTTGGTATTTTTGCCACGACTTAGTAGCGCGTATGGTTCCGCAACGTTCAAGACGGAGCTGATCAAGGGAGGATTGATTGTCCTGGTACCGGCAGGAATCTTGATGCTCCTGCTGTTTTTCTATCAGCGCGAAGTGCTTTCACTGTTGTACGACTCGCGATTCGTTGTAAGCAATTTGGCCGCCGCGTTGTTTATGCTGGGTAGTTGGGTTCGCATTGCCTCCTGGGTATTCCTCTTTGGATTGTTTGCAGCCCACAGAACCTGGATGATAGTAATTGGCGAAGTACTGTCACTGCCGTTATTTGCGCTGTTGCTTTGGTGTTTTGGAACCGGTATGACTCTGGAGCGGGCCGCGTCATTATTTCTGCTCAGTTATCTTGTCTACTTGATATTTAACGCCGTCGCACTAATACAGGTATCTGATCGAGTGTTATCTCGTCCCACATAGCGTTGCCTCGCTTTCCAGGTTTCTAATCCAAAGTCCTGGCTTATCTCACGCACTTAATTCGCCACTACTCATTG
>JBARHR010000134.1:0-10222 GCA_049799335.1 Gallionella sp.
GGATTGGTTATGGTTGGATAAGTAGCGTTGGCGTAAATGTCCAGACCATTGCCGTACTTGTCCAGATAGAGTCTGACCTTGAGCTTCTCTTTGTCGCCCAATGCGGTATTCGACAGGAAGTAGAGACTTTCCTTGTCCCAGAAAGGCCACTTCCAATAGCGTGCTGTTGCGGGGATGGTGGAGGGCGGCTGTCCTTTTTCTCCGTGCTGTTTGTAGTAGCTCAGCGCGTATTCGTCGCTGGCATTCGGTGTCAGGCCGACTTTGAGGGAAATCTTATCGTCTTTGCGAGAGGAATTATTGCGCGCGCCACCATCCTCGGTAGCAGTTGGCGTAAAGCTGGACGAAAGCGGGTAGCTGTCGCTCTTAAGGTAAGAAGTGCCGGCTTGCAAATACCATAGTCCCTGATTGGTGCCGACATTCGCCTGCGCCTGCCGTTCGTTGCCGGATGCAAAGCCAACCATGGCATCACCTTCGAATCGCTGTTTGGGCTTGCGCGATAGCAGATTGATTGCGCCGCCAAGCGTGTTAGGGCCATATGATACCGAGCTAAAACCCTTGGATACCTGGATGGAGGAAAGATCGGCGGTGGTAAAGCGGTTCAGATCCACGTAGCCGTCATACGGCACATAAATCGGGATGCCGTCGATGAATAGCGGCACCTGGCGCGCATCGAAGCCGCGCACGTAAATCATCTTTTCATTACGCATGCCGCTGTTGGTCAGCGTGACACCAGAAAGCAGATTCAGCGCATCGCCGACGTTGCTGCGATTGAATTGCTGCATATCTTTCTGGGTGACGACGGATGACACTTGATCCGCACCGATTTCGCCGACCTGGGGTCGGGTTGCGGTAACCGTGACTTCGCCCAAAGTGAAGGTTTCTGCCGACAGCGATGTGCTCAAAGCCAGCATACAAGTAAGCCACATGGGTTTTGCCGTCCATTTTCTGTTCATTTCCTGCTCCTATGTAATAATGTGAGCGGTTATGTATGCTAGTACATAACGCATGGACGATTTAGCAAGTGGCATGCCAATGCAGAGGAATACGCCGTGGAGCGGGATTTCGTAGTGCTGAGCAGTCTCGTTATAGCCTCAGGGGTGTAACGAACGCACCAATTTGTTCAGGAAGCTACAAAACACGGCGTTTCAGAGGAGTGCCTGAATATGGTTGAATTCGTTGAAATCAACTATTGGCGGGGATGATCGGGCGAGTTGCATGTATTGGCACCGCTTTTGCTCAACGTAAGGTGGTGCAGGGTTATAACGGGTGAGGACAACATGACTCAATCATTGGCAGAAAAGAAAACGGCGAAGAAAACACAATCCGGTGTTGTGTCCCAATTGAAGATTGCCAAAGGGCGACGCTGGGATCATCTGGAATTGCTGGAACGTATCGATGCAACGGGTTCGATCTCGGCGGCGGCGAGTGCCATGGGCATGAGCTACAAGGCCGCATGGGAAGCGGTCGAGGCGATCAACAATCTTTCCGAGCAACCGCTGGTTGAACGCAAAACCGGTGGTCAGAAAGGCGGCGGAACGACACTTACTGTATACGGTCGCCGGGTTGCAGGGGCTTATCGGCGCCTTGAGCAGGAGCGCGAACAGGTGCTGAAGAAACTTGCAGAGGTGATGGACGATTTTGACGAGTACTACCATTTGATAAGGAGATTCGATATGAAAACGAGTGCACGCAATCAATTTTTGGGTACGGTAAAAAGCGTCAAGCTTGGGGCAATCAACGCCGAGGTGGTGCTGGATATCGGCGGAGGACAATCGCTGGCTGCGATTGTCACCAACGAAAGTGTGAGTCATCTGGGGTTGAAGGTCGGCTTGGAGGCGTATGCGCTGATCAAGGCGCCATGGGTGATCGTGACGACATCCAATGGTTTCAAGACCAGCGCGCGCAACGAACTGCACGGCACGGTGGTGCGCTGTCAGGAAGGTGCCGTGAACGGCGAAGTCATCATCGAGCTGGCTGGAGGAAAGAGCGTAGCGGCCATCGTAACCAACGACAGCATCAAGTCTCTGGGACTTAAGGAAGGCGTGAAAGCAACGGCGCTGATCAAGGCATCGCACATTATTTTGGCAGTGAATGCATAAACACAGATTACCCCTGTAGGAGAGGCTTTTAATAAAGTTAGGCAATCCACTACCCGACATATCGGGTAGTGGAATTGACACAGCCGCGAATGATTATCGCCAGCAAGATGGCTCCTACAAGCAAGGATGGGCCTCAATTCTATATTATTATCAAAAGGAGAAGGAAATGAAGTCGATCAAGTGTGGTTTGTTGGGTGCGCTGTTGGCGATGGCGGGTTCGGCGAGTGCCGATGAAGTAACTGCCGCCGTTGCGGCGAACTTTACCGCACCGGTGCAACAAATCGCGGAATTGTTCCAGAAAGAAACCGGCAATACGGTGAAACTGAGCTTCGGTTCAAGCGGCAAGTTCTATTCGCAAATCAAGGAAGGCGCCCCGTTCGACGTATTCCTTGCTGCCGACGAAAAGAACCCAAAGCTGCTGGAACAGGAAGGTCTGGCCGTTGCCGACACCCGTTTTGTTTATGCACTGGGCAAACTGGTGTTGTGGAGCGCCAAGCCCGGATTCGTGGATGACAAGGGCGATGTACTGAGCAAAGGCAGCTACAACAAGATCGCCTATGCCGATCCCAAGCTCGCTCCGTATGGCCTGGCTGCGCAGGAGACTTTGCAGAAGCTGAACCTGTGGGAAAAGGTGCAAGGTAAGCTGGTAACTGGCGAAAGCATTGCGCAGACCTACCAGTTCGCCGCGACGGGCAATGCCGAGGCGGCCTTCATCGCGCTGTCGCAGATTACCAAAGATGGCATGGTGACTGACGGTTCCTGGTGGATTGTTCCGGCGGATATGTACAATCCGATCAAGCAGGCTGCGATCCAGTTGACTGCAGCCAAAGACAAAGCGGCAGCGCAAGCGTTCCTGAAATTCCTGAAGAGTGAAAAGGCTGTGGCGATCATTCGCAGTTTTGGTTACGGATTGCCTTGATATTGTGAGTTCAATGTAGGAGCGAGCTTGCTCGCGAATGCGCTTTCGCGAGCAAGCACACTCCTACAAGGTTTGCTTGGCCAATTAGACTATTTTGGTTCAAAAACACCATGTCCACCCTGGATCCCTCCGACCTCCAAGCCGTATGGCTAACGCTCAAGCTGGCCAGCGTCTCCACATTTCTGTTGTTGCTGATTGCCACTCCGCTGGCGTGGTGGCTGGCGCACAGCAACAAGTGGTATAAGGGCGCAGTGGCGGCAACAGTCGCGTTGCCGCTGGTGATTCCGCCCACGGTGCTGGGTTTCTATCTGCTGTTGCTGATGGGGCCGCACGGTGTGGTGGGTGAACTGACCACAGCATTGAATCTCGGCAGATTGCCGTTCACTTTTTACGGCCTGGTAGTCGGTTCGGTGCTGTTCTCCATGCCTTTTGCCGTACAGCCGATCCAGAACGCATTCGAGGCCATCGGTATTCGGCCGCTGGAAGTCGCAGCGACCCTGCGTGCCGGAATTTTGGATCGCTTCGTCAGCGTGGCGCTGCCGCTGGCGCGCCCAGGCTTCCTCACTGCAATCATCCTGGCCTTTGCGCATACGGTCGGCGAGTTCGGTGTAGTACTGATGCTGGGCGGCAACATCCCCGGCGAGACACGCGTGCTGTCGGTCGCCATCTACAACCACGTCGAGGCGATGGAATATGGCGCGGCGCACTGGCTGGCTGGCGGCATGGTGCTGTTCTCGTTCATCGTGCTGCTCTCGCTTTATCTGGTGGGCGGCAAGCTGTGGAAAGGTGCGCGATGAGCGATATCCGCGCCCAATTCAAAATGGAACTCGGCAGCTTCGCGCTTGATGCGGCATTCACCGCGCCCGCGACCGGCGTCACCGCACTGTTCGGTCCCTCCGGTTCCGGCAAGACTACGCTGCTGCGCTGCATCGCCGGGCTGGAACGTGCAACGGGTTCGCTGCAGGTGACCGGCGAAATCTGGCGGGACGAAACAACCTTTGTGCCGACACACAAACGCCTGCTGGGCTATGTGTTTCAGGAAGCCAGCCTGTTTCCGCATCTCTCGGTGCGTGCCAACCTGGAATACGGATTGAAACGCACACCGCTGGCCGAGCGCAAAGTGCCGCTGGAGCAAGTAGTTGAATGGCTGGGACTGAGTCAACTCATTGAGCGCAATAATCCTTCGCAACTCTCCGGCGGCGAACGCCAGCGTGTCGCCGTCGGCCGCGCGCTGCTCACCAGTCCGCGCATCCTGCTGATGGACGAACCGCTTTCGGCACTCGATTCCGCCAGCAAGCAGGAAATATTGCCCTATCTGGAACGCCTGCATCGCGAACTGAAAATTCCGGTGCTCTACGTCAGCCATGCGATGGATGAAGTGGCGCGGCTAGCCGACCATTTAGTGCTGCTGGAAAAAGGCAAAGTCATCGCCAGCGGCGCGCTGCACGAATCCCTGGCGCGCCTCGACCTGCCAACGGCGCACTTTGACGATGCAAGCGCGGTAATTGAAGGCAAAGTGGCGCGGCACGACGACCCCTATCACCTGACTCGTCTGGATTTCTCCGGTGGCAGTTTGTGGGTGGGCACGATAGATCAGCCACTGGGCAGCACGGTACGAGCACGTGTTTTGGCGCGCGATGTGAGCATCGCAACGCAACAGCCGCACGCTACCAGTATCACCAATATCCTTATTGGCGTCATCAATGAGATTCGCGATGAAGGGCCAGATAAAGTGATACTGCGACTGCGAATTGGCGAATCGCAAATGTTGCTATCGCGTATCACCCGCCGTTCACACGACCAACTGAGTTTGTCTGTGGGGAGAGAAGTGTTTGCGCAGGTCAAAAGCGTAGCGCTGATGGGGTGAGGACGAGCGCAATGAGCTGCTTTGCATTAACCGATGATGAACTTGCCCGACTGCTGGGCGATGATGTCGCGTGCGGCGATCTTACTACGGAAACTTCCGGAATCGGACAGCTAACAGCGCGCCTGGAATTCCGTGCGCGCCAGGCCATGGTTGTGTGTGCCGTCGAAGAAGCTGCACGGTTGTTCACCTTGAGCGAGGCAAAGGTCAAGATGCATGTTCGTTCTGGGCACCAGGCAAACAAGGATGATCTGTTGATTGAAGCTCAAGGAGATGCTCAGGTTCTGCATCGGGTATGGAAAACGGCCCAGGTGCTGGTGGAGTGGGCGAGCGGCATCAGCACATCGGCAGCGGTAATAGTACATGCCGCAGCTCCCATAGCGGTGGCCTGCACGCGCAAGCATGTACCGGGCACCAAGGCAATGTCTGTCAAAGCCGTCCGTGCAGGGGGTGCGACCATGCACCGGTTGGGGCTGTCAGAAACGTTGCTATTGTTTGCCGAACACCGCTTGTACCTGAATGAATCGCCGGACATGACCGTATCAAGGTTCAAGCGGGCCGAACCGGAAAAAAGGCTTGCGGTAGAAGTTGCGAATATTGAAGAGGCGATAGTTTGGGCCAAGGCCGGTGCAGATATCGTGCAACTGGAGAAATTTTCACCGGAAGAAATTGCCGAATGCCGCAAGTCAATCGGCGGTCTCGGACTGCAAGTGTCGCTTGCCGCAGCTGGCGGGATTCGTGCCGACAATGCTACAGCCTATGCCAGTGCAGGCGCAGATTTGCTGGTGACTTCTGCGCCGTACTTTGCCCCGCCGAAAGATGTACAGGTTGATTTCTTTATCCAGTAAGTGGGGGCTGCCGTCCATGTGTGATGGGGCAGGATCGGGCCAAATTGATTGTTCTGCCTCGGGCACCTTAGCGCAACACTATTCGACCGAGAGTTTGCAGTATGGATAAGTCCATTCAAGTATTCGGCGGAATATGGATGGGGCGCAACGATGATTCAAAAATCAGCGATCTCCGGATTTCATTGTTGGAGGAGATAGGTGAAACCGGATCCATCACACAGGCGGCGAAAGCCGTCGGCATCAGCTACAAGACTGCATGGGATGCCGTCGATGTGATGAACAATCTCTCCGGCGATTCTTTGGTGGCAAGCGCGACTGGCGGCAAAGGCGGCGGGGGTACCCACCTAACTGCAGCCGGAAAGAGGCTGGTCCGGATCTATCGCATGATCCAGAAAGAACATGAGCGTTTTCTGTCCAACATCCGTGCGGGCGTGGACGATTTCGAGAATTTCTACCCGGTCATCCGGCGCCTGGCCATGAAGAACAGCGCGCGCAACCAGTTCTTCGGACGGGTTACACAGATACTTTCCGGATTGGTCAGTGCCGAGATCAAGATTTCGATTAGCGAGCATGATGAAATCGCCGCGATCATTGCTCACGAAAGTTTGGAGAACCTTGAAATAAAAGTTGGTTGCGAAGTCTGGGTGTTGATCAAATCGTCTAGCGTCATTCTGGCTACGGAGGACGCCAACTATAAAATGAGTGTGACCAATTTTTTACGCGGCACGGTGTTGCGAATCACCACGGGGAAAGACAGCAGCGATGTGGTGCTGGTGCTGGATGGTGGCAATACGGTCAGTGCTATCGTGTCCAACGAAAGCGCCAAGCGTATGGGCTTAAGGGAAGGTGCAAAGGCCAGCGCGATATTTCAGGCTTCCAGCATCCTGTTAGGCATGCCAAACTGAAACATATCCCGTTCCAGGCGAATGCAGCGTGGAACGGAAATATCTTTCGCGCGCAAGGTTAGCTTGCGACACCCAGAATTACAGAAGAAGCTTTGAATACACCACTGGCTTTCGTTCCTTCCTTGATGCCAAGTTCACTTACTGCTTCGTGAGTGATGGTGGCATGCACAACAGCTCCGCTGGGCAAAGTAATCGCAATTTCAGACGCGACCTGACCATTGGTGATCTTGGTCACTTTCCCCGTCAAAATATTTCTTGCGCTAAGCGTCATTCCGGCATTGTCCGTCATGACCAACACGGAAGATGCTTTAACCAAAGCAGTTACGGCCTTGCCTTTGGCTAAACCTAGTTTTTGGGCGCTCGTATTGGTAACGTGAGCAACAATCTTGTCTTCCCCCCCCGAGCGAAATTTCCACTTCAGTGTTAACGGCACCGGCTTTGACTTCGGACACTTTGCATTGGAATATGTTACGTGCGCTGATCTTCATTATGTTCTCCTTTGTATTATTGTTTTGGCAAGGGTCGGCACTTCCGACTTTGAATACATTAACGCATTGCGTCGTAAAGCTTCAACCATAACGACAGACACACTGGCGCAGCCCTTAATGCTAAAGTCGTTCCCTACATGATGAATAACAGCAGGCATCGCAAGGAACCAGTATGACGCATTGTGCAGTTCCGAGGTCATGTCGATGCTTGCGCAAGTTCAATTTTGGCTGGGAGAACTGATATGACAAACGCCGAGATTGATTTCGCCACTATTGCCGATCTGTCGCCACTCGCAGACTTGCTCGCCGAGCTGTTCACGCAGGAGAGCGACTTTTTTCCTGACCGTGAAAAACAGCTGAGCGGCTTGCGTACCATCCTCAGCGAACCGGTTCTTGGCAGGTTATTCGTGTTGCGGGTGAACGGAAACGTCGCCGGTATGGCGAACGCGCTGATAACTGTCAGCACCGCAGAGGGTGGACGTGTATTGATTCTGGAAGATGTCATCATTGGTCGAGCATTTCGCGGCAAGGGCATGGGCAAACAATTGGTGGAAGCAGTATTGCGCTGGGCTGAGGCGGAGGGTATGAGGCGCGTGACATTGTTAACCGACAATGACAATAGCGCCGCGCAGCACTTGTACCGCAAGCTGGGTTTTGTCACGTCTGATATGCAGGTGATGCGGAAATACCTAGGGTAACGCGCTAGACTAATACTTTTGGATCGAATGCTAGGACTGGTCGTCAGTGATGTTGTCGCATTTGCGACAAATTCCGCTTTGCGATGCGGTGAACGTGACCTGATGTAAAGACGGTGTATGGATTCTCGCGGTCTGTAGCGGATTGGCACGGTGGTTGCTGGTCTACTGGCAATTTATGGTGGGGCAACGATTGAAGAGCTTTAGCATGTCTGATGGACATAGTGCGAAGTCCCGGTTGACCGAGGTCATCTACGCTGACTGTACAGTGTGTATGCATCGCGCGTTGCGTGACGCAGGGAAGTGCACGCCCGGTGATATTTGTCTGGTCGCTCAGAGCGGGCGGCAAATAGACCGGTTCCTGCGTCGCAATCCGGAACTTGCCGAGAATTGCCTGGATGACGGGTTCTGGGAACGGCGCGCCATTGCCGCGCGATACGCACCACTGGATGCGGTGCTCAAAATGCCCAGAGATGCTGACGAGGTGGTGCGTCGCGTAGTGGCGAGCAGGTTACCGATTGACGGCCTTGGCGACTATCTGCGCGATCCTGATCGTGAGGTACGCATGACGGTAGCCGAGCGTATTGCGACGGATAAGTTGACGGGTTTGATCAGCGATCTGGATTATCTGGTGCGACTCCAAGTGGCAAAGCGCTTGCCGCATGGACAGTTGCCGCGCATGGCAAATGACCCGGATCGCGAAGTGCGCAAGGAAGTGGCGAGGCGACTGCCTTCATTTGCATTGCGTCGCATGGCCAGCGATGACGATGCGGAAGTGCGTCGCATTGTCGCATCGCGCATGCTGCCGGAAGACGCTGCAACGATGCTGAACGACGGCGATTGGCTGGTACGTCTGGAAGCCGTCCAACGTGCGCCACTGGAAAATATCGCCGATTTGGTCAATGATAGCGAAGAGGATGTGCGTGCAATGGTACACAGACGCCTCGGTGGATTTTTACTTGAGGATGAAGCGTGATAGAAGATAAGGCCATGATCAGACTGGCGACTGAAGTCGAAAACATCGCGCCGCGACCACATCACAGCGCGCTGATCGAAGCGGCAAATCGCTATAGAGGCGGTTGCCAGTTCAGGCTGGCGTTGAGTCGCGGCGGTTGGTACCGGCCCGGCGGAGTCATAGATCAAGCCGGATCACGCATTGCAGACAATCTGGAAGTCTGGGCAAATGAACAACTCGCCGAGCGTGGCGGTGAGATGCCCGAATTCGTGGAACGCCATTTGGCAAGCGATTTGCGCGTTACGCGGCATACCGGTCGCACCCACTATTTTGTTGCCACCTACGGTCCAGCACCGCAGGAATTCCTGCAACTTGAGGTTGAGGAAGTTCAGGAAGTGCTCGACAGAATGCTGATCGATCCCGATGATCTGCCGGAAGACATGCAGGAACTGCTTGAACCGATCAAACCAAAATTGCTTGAATCTGAGGCCGTCGGCCCATCGCGATATCTGTTTCGCAGACTGATAGACATGCGCCAGTCGGCAGCGAAGTTATCATTCGCACATGGGCGCGGCGACGGTTTGCCGAGATTTCTTCTGGAATGGGCGCATAGCAGCGCCGCGTCGCGCGGCAATTTCTGCAATCATTGGATCGTTGCGCTGCGCGAACATTTGGACCGCTATCGCAATCCGGTGATCTCCGCATCGCTGATCTCTTGCCATTCGCGCGAACTCAAGCTGTTTCAGTGGAATGAAGAATTGTCCGGTGTGGATATGTCCGAACAGTTGCGCGCGTTTGACCGTACCGCTGGCTACACCTCGGCCTGGTACTTCCATCTGGTATCGAGCAATATTACGCCTGCACGGATTGTGTATGCCGTGATGCGCGATCTGGAAGCCGGCTTTAACTACCTGCCCGATACCGAAACGGCTTTGTTGCGCGGCTGGATAACCGCTCCCTACTCGGTCTGATTGTCGATACTCTTTCAAGTTGTCGCTTTTGCGACATCGAGCTGTTTCGGGTAAGTCCAATAAAATCAACTTGATGTAGTTTGGCACGAGGTTTGCGATTGATGACCTATAGTCATCTTCGGGTAAGAGCCATGCAAGCCAAGGACATTGCCGAATTGCTCAACGAGCCGGCGTGCACACACAACACCAAATCCAAATCAGGATGCGCCCGTCCCAAGCCAGGCGCGACCGCGGGTGGGTGTTCGTTTGATGGAGCACAGATCGCGCTGCTGCCGATTGCCGACGTGGCGCATATTGTGCACGGGCCGATCGCCTGTGCGGGAAGTTCATGGGATAACCGCGGCACGCGCTCTTCCGGACCAACCTTGTACCGTATCGGCATGACCACCGACCTTACCGAGCAGGATGTGATCATGGGTCGCGGCGAGAAGCGGCTGTTTCACGCCATCAAACAAGCCGTCGACAGCTATGCGCCGAG
>JBARHR010000135.1:0-3325 GCA_049799335.1 Gallionella sp.
GTACTGCATCGCGGTTAAACTTGGTGGGAACCCCATTATCCACCTTCCACCACTCGGGCGGAACAATATCGCAAGCCGGATCAAATTCGGCAAACGCAGCCGCCAAACGGACACGATAAGTTTCACGGTCTACCAAATCATCAAAGATCGCCATCAAACTGTCATGAAAAACATGTAATTCCACAAATCGATGCGGATCAAAGTCCGCATCGAATGCCTGGTTATGGTCGATCACCGCCAACTTGGAATGCTGCAAATCCCACAACAAATTCGGATTGCCGCCTTTTTCGGTCAGGGTTCGGTCTGCGTTATGCACCCACCAATCAAACAACACCACATCCTTGCGAGTCTGCGCATCCACTTGAGGCATATGCGCCATTGAAAATTCCTGCACGTGCGGCAACGCCTTAGAGCCAAAGGCCAGTCCAGCGCCCAGCTCATTCGCATCATCCCTGCCGCTCCACTTGATCAACACCTGCGGCACTTCGACAATTTCAAAATCAGCCACCGGCAAGCCAAAGGCGCGCGCCAGTCGTCCACCCACATACTCGGCAATCAAGCCCAGTTTGCCTGCACCATGACCTTTGACGAAATAGCCCTGCCCATCTTCACAGCGACAATAGAAAGGCTTTGTTATCCCTTGTATGGATCGGTCGAGAATTTCAACAATCTGGATAGCCAAGATTTCCCCCGGTAATCAGGCTAAGCCGCCCACTTCCTATGATGACTCGCATAATCAAGCATCAAGTGAAACACGTTGTCGCACTTCTCCCTGAACAGCACACGGTCGTAGCTTTCCGGCAGTTCGCTATCCAGCACTTTCTCGACTGCAGAGTGTACTTGCTTCTGGGTCTGCGTATCCTTGTACCAATCCTGCACCAGCACCTTGGGTTGCTCCTCCAGCAGGCGATGCAGCAGTGACTTAGCCGCGAGCTTTACCTTTTGCGTTTCCTCCTGCGTCATCTTGTCCTTCTTCAGCAGGTCGAATAGCTCCAGTTCATCGTCCGTCAGACCCTCGCGGATGTGCCGCTCTTCTTCGGCACGCAAATCTTCGGCGTACTTCATCAGCTCTTCGTATGAATTTTCCGTAGATGATCCGCCCGAGTTGTATTTATCGATGATCTCCTGCAAGCGCTGCGCAAAGTCGGTGCGCGTCGCATTTTGTTGCAGCATCAGTTCCAGCTTGTGTTGCAGGAAGGCGCGCAGGTCGGCAATTTCTATGTTCTTGTGCGCTGCCTGCTTGAACTCCTCGCGCAGTTTGTCGAAGTTAATCTTGCTCAGGTCCCAGGTTCTGCCCTTCTGAATGATCTGGTATTCCGCGTTGTACTGCCGCGCCTTGAATGCCTCTGCATCGTCCACCACTACGCTTTCATCCAGCAGATTGGCTATCTTCAGACTGATCGCGTCGATGTCCTTTTGTTCGATGAGGCTGTCGATCACCCCGCGCAGGTATTGGAACGCCGCCACCTCGCGCCCCTTGCCGCGCCCGAGAACTTCCGGCTTGCACGCCTCATACAACGACGTGATGGTGTTCTCATACACGTTAAAACCTTTGCGCCATTCGTCGTTCGCCAGCAAGGAGTCGGCAAATACATTAAAGCGGCCCAGTTTCTCGAATACATCCGCACTCCCCAGCACTTCACGCAACGGAACACCCTTTTCGTGGCAGAACGCCAAGCCCTGCTCAATCGCATCATCCAGCAAGCGGAACAGCATTGCTTTTTCCTGCACTGGTGAATCAACCTCAACGCCCCCTTGTGCGTAATCCTTCAGCGCCTGCTTCATGTTGCGGAACACGTTGTAGTAATCCACGATCTCGCCGTTGCGCTTCTCCACCCCGTTGATCTTCCACGAGGTAACGCGGTTGGCGCGGGCAATGGTTTGCATCAGGGTATGCCCCTGCATTGGCTTGTCGAGATATAGCGTTGAAAGTGTGGGCGCATCAAAGCCCGTCAGCCACATCGCGCAAACGAACACCAATTGCAGCGAGTCTTCCGGATCTTTGAAGTTGTATTCGATGTCATGGCTGTGTTTATCCAGCTTGTTCATGCGCTCACGATGCGGCTTGATATTCAGCTCCTGCTCGGCAAACTTCTTCTCCTCGTCTGCGTCCTCGCTGATCACCACCGCCATTTCCACCGAGCGCATGTACTCGACAATCTGCTTCAACCGAGCCTTTTCAATATCGTTAGCCGATTTGCTGATGCGCCCGAGCAGGTTCTTGATCTCTTCTTTCCACAGCCGTTGCACCTTGTCGTACATTTTTACGGCGGTGTACTTATCCACCGACACCACCAGCCCTTTGCCCAGATAACCGCGCCGTGGAAAGTGATACACAATATCCTGCGCAATGGTCTCCAGACGGCCATCGCGCTTGATGACTTCAACCTCTTTTGAGAACCGCCTTTCCAACTTGGCCTGCTGCGCCTCGTCCAGATTCTCATCTTCCAGAATCTCGTAGAACTCCTCGCTCAGATCGTCGTTCTGGATCAGCACTTCCGGCACACGCTTCTCGTAAAACAGCGGCACCGTCGCGCCGTCATCCATGGACTGCTGGAAGTTGTATTCCGACACGTAACCGCCAAACCACGCATTGGTCTTCTGCACACCCCCCACGCGCTTCAGCAGCGGTGTGCCTGTGAAAGCAATGTATTGCGCCTTGGGTAACCCCTTGCGCATGTTCTCCGCAAAGGTCTTGTATTGCGTGCGGTGCGCTTCATCCACGATAACGATGATGTCGCGGCGATCTGATAGTTCGGGATACTCGCGGCCTTTGTCCCAGCGGAATTTCTGGATCAAGGTAAACACCAGCCGCTTGTTCTGCCCAAGGAATTTGCGCATCTCCTCGCTGTTCTTGGGCTGCGCGGCTTCGGCCTCGCTAACCGTGCGGGTGTTCAGGAAGTTGCGATAGATTTGCCCGTCCAGATCGTCGCGATCCGTCACCACCACAAAGGTGAAATTGCCGGTCTGCTTGCGGAATATTTTGCGCGCATAAAAAATCATCGAGAAGCTCTTGCCCGAACCCTGCGTGTGCCAGAACACACCCAGCTTGCCCGCCAGCTCCTCGCGTTTGAGGAAGGCGTCATAAGCCCGGTTCACGCCGATGAACTGGTGGTTCTGCGCGATGATCTTCGAACTATCCTTGTAGTAGAGAATGAAATTCTCCACGTAATCCAGCAGGCGTTGTTTTGGGAGTAAACCAGCGATTACGCCTTCCAGACTGATACCTTGCTCGCGTATCGCAGCGCGGTCAACCTTCTCCTTCTCATCATCCGCGCGCAGCCAGTTGAAAAAGTGCTCCCACTCCGCCGTGATGCTGCCAACC
>JBARHR010000136.1:0-1708 GCA_049799335.1 Gallionella sp.
CTTTTGCAGCAAAGTGCAGCCTAGCGCGTGGACGATCAATCCTTTTGTAGCCGTGGAAACCCTGGGTTTGGCGATCGCCGCCAGGTTTGTGCCTTTCTTGGTCACCAACAGGGTTTCATCGAAGACGTCGACAGGGCGGACAACCGGTGTGAAACCGGCTTTTGCCGAAAATTCCAAAGCGCTATAGGGATTGGCATATACCAGATGATAGCCGCCAGCCAGTACCGCCTCGCGCTCCACGATAAAGTTATCCTGGGGATTGAATCGTATGCCACAGCCCAGCCTGCGTTGCATGTACGTGTTCAGAAAATACCAGCCGGCCAGATTCTTGGCTGTATCATGCGGACAAACAGAGAGTTGAAATTTGCTTTCCATATCGTTGCGCCGGTAAGGCCAAATATTTCAGTAATGTGAAGATTGTCCCAAGAGCAACCTTCGGATAATTGACGGACTGATTACAGTAACTTGGAGATATTTTCCGCCGCACGTTTGGTATCGAGGAAGATCAGACCCAGTTTTGCACTAGCCTTGGCGATAACGGACAACACGGCGTCGGTTCCGGCGTACGTCATCAGAATGTAACCCTTGTCACCCTTGACCATGACCTGCTCCAACTCACCGCGCCCCAGTTCCCGCGCGCTGCGATCACCGAGCGCGAGCATAGCTGCATTCATTGCGCCAACGCGGTCCTCATCCATCGTTGCCGGAAGCATGCTCGATATCACCAAACCATCCGTGGAAATAACCGCAGAGGCTTCGATATCTCCTGAACTGGAATTCAAGTCACTCAGAACGGACTGAATCATTTCTTCACGCATACTGGTCTCCTGTTGAGGTATTCATATTTTTAGTTGATGCATCTGGGTCCAATATTACTGGACCTGCGAGGGATTTTGAAAACTATTTTTTAAAGTAATCGAATTAATGTCGTTCGTGCGTTCAAGTGTTGTAACGGAGGCATAGTGCCCATATCAAGTACATGTAGGCTTGGGTGTCAAATACCGGCATACCGGATACAATCAGCACGAACTGGTGTTCTCCGATATACAGCGGCCAGAATCCCAGATTGCTGATTCCGCCGCTGTCTATTATCGCCATTGCAGGCACACCAACATTCAATTTACTTCGTATCAGTTCTCCATGTTTGCGCTGTAACGCGGAAACTTCGGCCGCAAAAACAGCCAACTCCTCAGCAAGTTCTTGCGTAAATCCGGCATTGACGAGATAGAACCCCTGCGTGTCGGTGAGCAACGCCTTGCCGGTGTCGGATAATTGGCCGAGCAGATGTGGTACATCCGCTTCAATATGCATCGCTGGTAGCGTTTCGGTTTCAACCAGCCCTTTGATCCAACGAACACTTTCCATGCGAAACAAAAGCTGTAAAGGATCAGACTTTCCGGTGTAGCGTCGCAATTGTTCGATAGACACGGTTTGCGTTCTATCGTTTGCCAGCATACCCAGAATCAGCTCGCGAGCAGGGCCGGCGTGCGGGTTGCTGGTTGCGTAATAAGCGCCTAGCGGCGTAGGAATTATGTGGACGTTATCGGTAAGCTGGTAGTCAGACATTGAGTTCCTCGACTCCGGGATCGATATGGAATATTAATGAAAGCAGCAATTTCTTCATTTCACTCTTGTTGGTCGGATCGACTTCCATGATAGGCGGGGGAGTTTTTCCGGCATAGGGCGCATTTTGCAGATACTCCTGATA
>JBARHR010000137.1:0-7637 GCA_049799335.1 Gallionella sp.
CAGAAAAGTTACATAACACGCGATCGCCGACCTGATGGCCATATTTATCGTTGATATTCTTGAAACGGTCTAGATCGACTATCGCCAGCGTAAAAGGAGTACCGTAGCGATGGCTTCGTACCAATTCGGTCAACGAGGCCGATGAAGTGCCGCCGGTTCGGCACGCCGGTTAGATAGCCGGTTGTTGCTTGGCGATTGAGTTCCTTGTGCAAAAAGCGGGCTCTGCCGATCACCGCAAATCCGGTTGCAGCGATTAAGCTCGATAGCACCAGGTTCAGCTCCTGGCCATGTGAAATTATGAGGCCCGAGCTCTGGTTGGCCTCAACAACATAGTACTTTCCCTCGTTGAGCGCGTAACTCATCACGTAGTCCAGCAGCGGCAGCATATCGTTAAATAGTTGCGTACTGACGGTCTTCAGCAAATTTCCCGCGGACTGAAATTGTTCCATTTCGACTTGGCCGAGTATGTTGGCCCTGATAACGTCCCTCTGATCGAGCTTGATTTAAAACTCGTCGCTTTTGCCCATATCGCCCAGAAAGTTGCTCTTGATTACTCTCAGGTCGGAACGAGCCTGTTCCGCGAGTACTTTGCCGTCCTAGTATATCTGTCCGATGTATCGCTGGCTGTTTCGGAGGAGCACTGCTTGGAGTATGTTGTTGCGCAACTGGAATAGCGCAATTCGCATATCCGAAGCGGCATTGCTAACGGCAAAGGGATGACTGTAGAGGTTCTTGGTGATGTTGCCGAGACGCTTCATGCTGTCGGTTGCAAACCATCCCAAGCCGATAACCGCGACAAGAATCGACGAAAATCCTGCCACGATCATCGTAGAAATGCCGAAGTGCCTCGAAGTTGTGACTTTCCCTAGTGTCACCATGCTTTCCACGGATTTGGCAGTCGGTTGTACTAACAAGATCGTTCAACCAGGACTCAGTCTGGGAATCGCAGAAGAAATCAGCGTATGGGAATCCAGGCGTCGATCGGTCAAAGGCCGGAAAATCTCCGCTGCTATTGCATGGTCGTGTTCGGTATCCCTATGGCAGATTTCCAACAACTCGCGAGATTTTGATCGGCACACATTACTACACTTCGATCCAGTTTTCCGTCATCAACCATTTCGTTGAGAATTTCCATGATCTCGTCCGGATCCAGTGGGGCGCGATAAGGCCGCTGTTGCGCAAGCGCCTGAAACACATCTGCGACCGCGACTATTCTCGCTCCAAGCGAAATACTATTGTTTTCCAGGTGGTACGGGTAACCGGAGCCATCGACGCGCTCGTGATGTTGCGCCGCCCACTCGGTGATTGTTTCCAGTCCGTGTATATTCTTCAGTATAGTGTAGGTATCAAAGCTGTGCCGCTGGATAAGCGCGCGCTCGTCGTCGGTCAATTTTCCCGCCTTGTGCAGCAGGTCGTCCGGTTGCCTGAGCTTGCCGATATCATGCAGCAAACCCGCCAGTTCGAGCATGTCGCAACTTTCCTCTGAAAAGTCCAGCAGTGACCCTAGCAATCGGGCCAACCTCGCCACCCCGTCGGAATGCGCTTTGGTGAAGGGACTCTTCGCGTCAACAACATACGAGAAGATGCGTACCAGGCTGCGCAGCTGCTCAAATTCCGTTTCCTGGGTGCTCGTTCCGGAGAGCCATTGCGACACATAACCGTGTACATGTTCATGTTCCAGTGACAGCCAGAAAGCTTCCGATTTTGAAATTTCCATGAAGGCATCCACCAACTCTGCGTGGAACCATTCACCTCGTTTTGCTAATATCTTGTCGCGTATGTAATTGCGCCCGAGCAGCAGATTTGATTGGTTGCCTTGAAGGAACGCTAATGTGAGCATATCGACGCGATCGACCAGATATATACAATTGGCGCTTAGTTTTGCGTCCAGAGTCAAGTCCATGTTTTTCAATTGCGACCAATGCGTATGATGATGACGCACTATTGGCGCCAGGTTCGCGATTAGCGGAGAGGTTTTAAGCAGGGCTGCGCCAATTCTGCAGTGTATGTGGGCGTTCTCCAAATCAAACTGGGCCAAGCGGCTGTGTTCGGCAGTTTTGGACACCCCGCAATCGTGCAACATTGCGGCTTGGAACAGCTCATTCATGCGCGTTCCCCGCCAACCCAAAGTTTTCCCGCATTCCGCAGCCATAAAGGCAACGTGTTTGCCGTGGTGGATATGCTTCACACCTACCAAGTCGAGGGCGTCGGATAGTGAATATATCGCCTCATGTAAATTTATATCGAACTTCGACAAATAATTTCCTTGCGTAGAGCCTGCTTAACAGCCACACGTATCCGCCATTCGCGAATCGAGAGCTCGTTTTGGATAGCCGATGTTTTTTGGTTATGCGCAACATAATACTACTACTTGGAACTTGGTCCCGATAGGAACTAATTCATCACAATGCGTTTTTGTACATGCTGCTCTGGATCGACCGGTATCTGAACGACGTGCTTGATCATCAGGTTATCTTTGGCGTTTGAATTCGGTATGTGACCGTGTAAAAGCTACCTCAGGTTTAACGTCTGGCGCCGACCCGGCGTGAAACCGTCCGCTACGAATGCGCTGAAACCTTCCCTGGTTACGGCTTAGCTGAAGAAGCTGGTCATGGCATTGGATGGGACGGGAACTCCGGTGAGCTTTGCCTTTTGCAGTACTTCCCAGAAATAGCGGTAGGTTGCGCGGTCATGCAACTCGCCTTCATATTGAATCGGCCCCCAGTCGGCTGCCTGTGCGGCCAACAGAATGTCGCTCGCGACGGTGACTTCTCCGAAGTCCGGCTTCATTGCGTCGACGATAGGTTGGATCTGGGTCGGGTAGATGCTCCACATGCGCAGAAAGCCAAACTCGTTTCGCGCACGGCTTGCGTCTGAAAAAGTAGTCTCGGTGTTCTTGAGGTCAAGCGTGACGTTGTGCGCCGGCACGACGCCGTTGGCCAGCGCCGCCGCGACAACTTCGGTCTTGGCTCGCGCCAGTAAACGATGCTCGAATTGACCGGGGCTGCGCATCGCGGAGGCGGGGATGGCGCCGTGATGGCCGCTGACAAAATCCATCAGCCCGAAATCCAGAACCTGGAGCCAGGGCAGGGTGGCGATCTGATGCACCCCATGCAGCGCACCATGCGTTTCGATCAATACATGGATCGGAATCTCGCGTTCGATACCGTGCAGAGCAGCCGCCGTCTGAATGTAGCCGATCATCTCTGCCGCCTGCGCCGCACGGGTGCACTTTGGAATGGTAATGTATGCCAGGCCGGCTCCGGCGCCGCCCACCAGAATGTCGACATCCTGCCGCCACGCGGCATGGGTGTAGTCGTGAATGCGGGCGCCGGCCATGTGCTGTTTGTTGGCATTCGAGTTCAGTGTACCTGCGATCATTTCCGCATGCTCGCGTTCCTGGCCTGCGGCTGCACCGTCTTCGCAATCGCAGGTAATGTCGAAGATGGGTCCCAGGCTGTCCTGCAATGCTAGTGCCTTGAGTATCAGTTTTTCACTTCCGGCGAAATGCTCGCAACTCGGGATGACCGGGAACGGCTTTTCGCCGCCGAACAGAGCTTGATTGGGGTGTATGGCTGGTGACATGGCGGTTCCTTATCTGCGCGGTATGAATACGGTGTAGTCGAAATCCAGCACGACATTCGGGTGGTATAGCTGCCTGCCGTTGCTTTCAATATGCGTGGTTTGCAACGATTCGGGCGTTATGTTTTTCAGTCCTACCATGCGCAATCGAAGCGCGCCCAAATCTGTCCTGTCGGGTAGTTCCCAACGCTCCATGACCTCGGACCACGTATACAGCGTGTCCCCCCCGAAGCTCGGGTTGCAGTGTGTACCCGCATTGATCGCGATTATGCCCAGCGCGTTTTCCAATCCGTCATAGGAAAGCGCACGGCACACGGAAATGACATGACCGCCGTACATCAGACGCCGCCCAAACGGAGTATCGCGCATCATTTTTTCGTTGAAATGCAGGCGAGCGTTATTCTGGTATAGCTTGGTTGCAAGTGTATGGTCACTGTCATCTACGGTCATGCCCGCGGGGTGATTGATGCGTTCTCCCGGTAGATAGTCATCCCACAATCTTTTGCCGCCGGTTGCCGAGATTTCAAGCTGGCGACCATCTATAAACCCGGGAATGGCTAACCGCCCGACCCGAACAAATCCGGGTAATTGGGGAATCGTCGGTGCCGGTGCGGGGCGATTCATGTCCTGCTTGTGCACCATTACCCAGCGTTTCCATTCGCAGACCGCTTGCTGGTGTTGATTGTGCGCGATCGAATGCACATAGACGACTCCGCTCTTGCCGTTGGAATTCTGCTTTAGTCCGATTACCGTGGAAACGGTGCTGAGCGTGTCGCCGGTATAGACAGGGTGCAGGAATCGCCCGTCGGCGTAGCCCAGATTGGCTACTGCATTTACAGAAATATCGGGGACGGTTTTGCCGAACGCAATGTGAAACGCCAGCAGGTCATCTACGGTTTGCTCGCGGTATCCCAGTGCGTGGGCCACCGGTTGGGCGCAATGCAGCACATGGCGACTGCCGGTCAGTGCAATATAGAGCGAGCAATCCCCGGCAGTTATGGTGCGCGGCGTCGCATGATGCAACATCTGACCAACATGGAAGTCTTCAAAGAAATTGCCGCGCCCGGGTTGCACCAGATTCATCGATTCAGGCATTGGCGAGTTCCAGCTTCTTGATCATTTCGCTCAAACTAAGCATGCTCTTGGCTGCCTCAATATGGTGTTGCTCTACCAACCGGTCGTTCACCACTACTGTGCCACGGCCTGCGGCATTGGCCGCGGAAAGTGCGCTGATTATTTCCCTGGCAGTATCCACTTCAGCGGGCTTGGGTGTGAACGCGTCGTTGGCGTAGGCCAGTTGCAGCGGGTGCACCAGCGATTTCCCGTCGAAACCCATATCCCTGCCAAGGCGGCACGCATACTCGAATGCTTCCATGTTCTTGATGTCGCGGTTAATGCCATCGACTACACCTCTCCTGTAGGCTCTGGCCGCAAGTATCACCAGGGAAAGACTGGTTAACAGCGGGTAGCGTTCTTTGGTGGTGTGCGCGTGCAGTTGCGAAATCAAATCCGAGGTCGCCATGACCATGCACGCTATGCGGTCCGAGGAGCTGGCAATTTCTTCGGCGTGCAGCACTGCCAGCGGACTTTCTATCATTACCATCACCGGCGTGTCCCTGCCGCCGGCACGGTCCATGGCATCGAGTGCGGTCAGTACGTCGTCCCGGCTTTCGATGTTGGAAAACAAAATGGCATCCGCGCCGATATTGGCCACGGCCTGAATGTCATTCAGTCCCCAGGGCGAATCGAAATCATTGATACGTATCACCACTTCGCGTGCGCCGTAACCGCCCTGCTTGACGGCATTCACGACGTTGCGGCGGGACTCTTCCTTGGCAGTGAACAGTATCGGGTCGCCCAAGTCGAGGATGACAGAGTCGGCCGGCAGGCTACGCGCCTTCTCCAGAAATCGTGTATTGCATCCGGGTACGTAAAGCATGGAACGGCGAGGCCGAAAATACTTGTTCATATTGTCCTCTGTTTCAAATGCCTGATTGCCTTGCGTTGTTCGTGTATTGCAAACCGATTCTATCGGCCGTTAAACATAGTGTCAATAAAAATTCTTATATCTTCTATAAGACATAAAACACTAGACACGATTAGGAGTGCGTGATATAAATTGGCGGCAGTTAACGTAGAGTTAAATCGACAAGGACAAGTGCTATGAACGCCCCGGTTTTTCAGCCGCTCTATCAACAGATCAAGGCGCTGATCACACAAAGTCTGATTTCCGGTGAATGGGGGCCGGGAGACGTTATGCCCAGTGAAATGGAATTGGCGGTGCGATTTGGCGTGAGTCAGGGTACGACACGAAAAGCCATAGACGAGTTGGCGGCAGAGAATATCGTGGTGCGGCGCCAGGGCAAGGGGACTTTTGTTGCCACACATGCGGAACAAACCGTCAAGCTGAGGTTTCTGCGGCTGGTCGCAGCGGATGGCAGTAAGGAGCCGCTGGACAACAAGCTGCTTGATTGCGTGCGTTCTAAGGCGAGCTCATATATAGCCAAACTATTGAACATAAAGCCAGGCAGTGCGGTGATAGAAATCCGGCGCCTATTGCTGTTTTCCGGCCAGCCGCAGATTCTGGATCGCATCATACTGCCCGCTGCGCCGTTCAAGGGTGTGACCGCGGAGCGCATCGAGGAGTACAACGGGTCGATGTATCGCATGTACGAAACGATACTCGGATTGCGCATGGTTCGCGCCGAAGAGCGCCTGACAGCCGTTGGTGCCGAGGCAGAGGTGGCAGACGTGCTTGATATTGATCGCGGCGTTCCGTTGCTGAGTATAGAGCGGGTTTCCTACACCTATGGAGACAAGCCGATGGAGTGGCGGCTAGGGCTATGCCTGACTGGCTCGCATCATTATCTGAATCATCTCGAATGACGGATATTGACGCGAATGGAATTTCGGGCGCCGCGTGTCGGCAAGTGGCACTGCCGCGGATAGACTGGGATGGTTGGATCACGGACTGGCAACAGATTGCGACTATTTATTCAGGATTAGCGCGAGACCGGGGGCAAGATGAAAAGCAAAGAGGATAAACACGAAGAGCGTGACCCTAACGGTCATCGCGGCCGGAATGTCGACAGCGGCATGTTGGGCGGATTCTGGCCTGGCATCCAATTGTACTACCCGCCGGTCAAATTCGCGCCGTCGCTGGGCATATACGAAGACCTTGAAGCCGCTGCGCAGCGCATGAAAAAACACGCGCACAAGACGCATGCGCATACCCTGATATTTGATCTTGAAGACGGTTGCCGCCAGAAGGAAATGAGCCGTACCCTGCTCCGGCAGGAGTTGCCCGCGTTTAAGCGCAGGGATGAAGTAAGTATTGCCATCCGCGTCAACCCTTTCCGTACCGAGGAATACGAGCTGGACATGAAGCTGGTAAAGGATCTGGCAGAGCTTATCGATGTCGTTATGCTGGCCAAGGCCGGAGAGGCTTACGGAGCCCCGGAAGTGCGCGATCTGTCAAACTTCCTGGTGGGATTGAATCACCCGATAACGATACAACCCATCATAGAGCATCCGAAATCGTTGAAGATCGCGCCTGACCTGATGCAGTACAGCACAGTCAAGCACGTCGTGTTCGGTATCCACGACTTTTCCAAGGCAATGGGCATACAGATTACCCCGGAGCACTGGACCGAAGAGCTGAAATACTATTTGAACCAGATCATGTTTGAGGCGCGCATTGCCGGTAAGGGCGTCATTGGCGGCGTGGAGACGTTGATTGGATCCAGCAGCATGCCGGAAAATTTTATCGAACCGCATGATGTGCGCAGATGGCTGGATCTGCATGGCGAGAACGAGTCGCACATTGTCTACAAACACGCGTGCTATGAATCGGCAATGGGATTGACCGGGAAGCAGGTCATCCATCCCGGGCATATCCATTTGTGCAAGGTGGCGTATACACCGTCGCCAACCGAAGTGTCGCAAAAAATACAAATCCTGCAAGCGGCGATAGAGGCCGACGCTTTGCTCGGTGGCGCAATCCGCTTTAACGGCGAAATGCTGGATCCGCCGATGTTCGGCAAAGCTCTGCAAAC
>JBARHR010000138.1:0-2299 GCA_049799335.1 Gallionella sp.
CACCGATACCGCCCGATGTCCCAAGAAAGGAATTATCAGGACGCATGCCGTAGCCGAATCCCTGTGAATCCGCAAGGTAGGCTTTGCCAGGTTCCCGAAAGTCGGGATACAACCCTCCGGCAAAATAATTGTCGTTGCCACCCGCCTCAACGATTGCGCCCATACCCTTGATGTAACCTGCACCCTGAACAAAAAACTTGCCCGCGTAATTGTCGTCGCCACCGCCCTCAGCCAATACGCCTGCACCGAAGATGCCCGCGCCTTGTGATTCGGCTATTGCGTGGTATTGATCGTTACCCTGCAAGTCTGCCAACATACCAACGCCAAGTACACCTGCTCCTTGGGAATAGTTCTTCGCAGTATATTGGTCATCTCCCTGAATATCGACGAGGAAGCCTCCACCGAGCAAACCACCACCCTGTGAAAAATCTTCTGCTGACGAATAGATGTCATCGCCGGAAAGATCGATTACGACCGAGAAAGGTACTGCACGTGTGCTGCCAGCAGCGTGATTGTAGTATTTGTCATTTCCACCGAGGTCAATAATCAGCGCGGCATCTTCAGAATAGACATTGTTCCCTGTTCCGCCGATCAATACGCGTCCAGCATTGGTCTCCACCACGGTCACGCCCGCCTCTTCGCGAACCTTCCAGTCACCGGGATGGTTGGTCAACCTGTTTGATTTCATGTCCAAACCCTTAAGCGCATCCGGGTCTATGGCGTGCGCAATCTCTGTCGACGCATTCATCAGTCGCTGCAAATCCAGCTTCATCACTAACTTGAAAAAACGGAGCAATGTTGCTTCGTTCTTGCGCTTGGCTATTTCAGCATCTACACCCTCAATCCGCTCAGTATTTGAATCGAGCAGTTTTGGTGCGGTGGCATACAGAAAATCTATCTCGTTGACATCAAGCACCGACAGAACAGCAGTACGTTCCGAATTTGCGCGCTGAATAGCCATGACCAGACGTTCCACATACCCAGTGATACCGGTCGGCGGCGTTGGATTTGGGTTATTTGAATCTGTCTGAGCCATATCCAGCTCATCCATCGAAATATGAACGAGTGCGGCGAGGTCATGGTTGTCTCCATTGAAACTCTGACTTAACCGATTCGTAAGCTTGCGCGCGACTAACGGCAATTCCATCGGTCTATACATTACATAGTTAACTTCTTCCAGGCGGAACGGGTTATAGGTCTCGCCGCGGAGTTGCGGACTCACCGCCTTGTCTGCTTCATTCCTAATGGCGTCTAGCAGCTTGGCAAATTCATCCGTCAAAGCTTCCTTTTCGAGCACTTGCTGCAATACGGATTTTCCATTCTCACCGTGCCTTGACGCGAATTCTGGATGCTGCTTCAACACGGATTTGATCTTGGGATACGACTTAAGGGTCACCGGAACCTCAGTCGCGTTATTGCCGCGAAATATTCGCAAGGCGACTACATCACCAAGTTGCCGGTCGGATATCCGCTTGCGGAAATAGGCTTGCGGCGCCTCATCCCCGGAGCGCAATGGCGCGCCGTCAATAGCCACGATCAGATCGCCTGCCCGCAGCCCGGCGATATCTGCGCCTGAATCAGCTGCGATCGCGCTGATTTCTATGGCTTGAATCGTATCGCCAGATTGAGGGTCACTAGGTAGCTCTCTTGGATCTTTCATGGAGATTCCCAGCCAGCCCTTTTTTACTTTCTTGGCTTCGCGTAACTGCAGAGAATTTGAAGTCTCAGCAAAACCGAACAGGGCTTCAGAGCTTGCAAAGTCGGTGGCTGACTTCTCAGCATCTCCGCGCGGCGCCTTCAAATTGAAATCGTAAGCCGATCCCGTTTCAGCGCGAGCGGCCCATGCTGCAAGCGTAAAACCTGCAGAAATTGTCAGTACGGCGATGAATTTTAGATTCATGTGACTAGCGTAGTTATGCAACAGGCAAGTGGTTGGCAGATCGTACCAGGGTAATTTTATGCCGGGTGTCGGCAATGTTTGCCGGGCTGCAACATGTTATAGTCAAAGCGCATCGTTGTATGAAATTAATCCACTCGCACATCGGAACTCCAGTCGGCAAACCCTGTCGGTTGATAGACCGAAGTATTTTCGGTGATGAACAGATTTCAGTCTGAACATGGTTTGTGCCTCAAGCGTTAAGGGTGCCTCGCTGATTCCATGGAGGTATTCTGCAGCAAATTGCCACTAGTGTGATGACCAGTTGATAGGAGATAACGGATGCGCAAATTGATTGTTGTTGTGTTGTTGACAGTCCTCTCCCCAATGACTTCCGCGCGAGCAGAAGTAAACGTCAGTATA
>JBARHR010000139.1:0-14861 GCA_049799335.1 Gallionella sp.
TGCCGCAGAATGTCCACAAGGTGCAGTACATCGGATTGCCGGTTGACTCCAGGCCGAGTGGCGCAGAACCGGAAGTTGCAGGAGTGATGATTGCATCATAGCGGTCGAATATTTCATCGAGCGCGTCGGTCACTATCGGGATCCGCGCCAGCGCCCTCAAATAATTGACAGCTGACACAGTTTGGCCGCGTTCCAGTTGCTCGCGCAACGCGGCAGACAGCTTGTCTTTACCCCGTTCGTATTCAACCTCGTAGTTGGCTGCAAGGTCGGCTTCCATGACGGTGTTATGCCAGTCGAGCACGGCTGATGCCGAGTCGGGCAACTCGAAGTCACCCACACTGATGCGTAAATGGTCAACCAGTTCGTCGAAGCCATCGCGGGTATCTTCATCGAGTTGTTTCCACCATGGTGTTTTGATCAGCGCGAATTTGGGTGCGAAAGGCGGTTCTTCTTTGCATACGCGCAACATCGGAATATCAGCGCGCGGCGACATGCCGGGCTCATCAGCATCGTAGCCGGAAATAACCTCGCCCAGCAGCGCAATATCTTCGATGCTGCGCGCAAATCCGCCCACCTGATCCAGTCGCTCAGACTGTCGCAGTATTCCCTGTCGCGATACCAGGCCGCGGCTGGGCTTGAAGCCAAACACACCGCAATATGAAGCGGGACGAATCAATGAGCCATTAGTTTGCGTCCCGAGTGCCAGCGGCACCATCCCTGCCGCCACGGCGGCAGCAGAGCCACTCGACGATCCGCCGGGAGTATGAGCCGGATTGTGCGGATTACGCGTCTTGCCGGGAAAATAGGTGGCAAGTTCAGTAGTCACCGTTTTGCCCATGATGATGGCACCGGAGCGACGCAGCAGGTCCACCACCTTTGCATCGTGCCAGGGGTTGCGACCGGCATGCAGCGGCGTGCCGTCTTCCGTCGGCATGTCACCGGTATCGATGATGTCCTTGATGCCGACCGGAACGCCATGCAACGGACCCAGCGGTTGGCCGGACGAACGGTTGCTGTCGGCATGTTTTGCCTGCACCAGCGCATGCTCCGCATCGAAGTACGCCCAGGCTTGGACTTCAGGTTCCCTGGCCTGAATTTGTTCGATGCAGGCGCTCACCAGATTCTCCGAGGAGAATAACCCGTTGCGAATTCCCTGCGCGGCCTGATTTGCGGTAAGCCAGTTCAGTTGCTGCATATTATTGTGTAGTGTGTGACATCAGTTGCCGTAGAGCAGATTGGGCAGCCAATAAACCAGTTGCGGGAAAATGTACACTGCGGTCATGGCCACGAACACCAATCCCAGGAAAGGCATGCATCCCAGGAATATGGTCGACAGTTGCACATTTTTCGGTGCCACGCCTTTCAGGTAATAGGCAGACATCGCCATAGGCGGCGTCAGGAATGAGGTTTGCAGGTTCAGCGCGATCAGGATGCCGAAGAACATCGGGTCCACGCCAAAATGCGGCAGCAAAGGCAGAAAGATCGGCACGAAAATGATGATGATCTCGCTCCACTCCAGCGGCCAGCCCAGCAAAAAGATAATCAGTTGCGACATCAGCAGGAAAGTGACGGTGTTCAGGTTCATGCTCAGCACAACATCCTTGATCAGTCCTTCACCGCCCAGGTAGGAAAACACCGAGGAGAATGTCCACGAACCGACAAACAGCCAGCAGACCATGGCCGTAGTCCGTGCCGTCAGGAATACCGCTTCCTTAAGTCTTCCCCAGGTTAGTGCCCGGTATGCTGCGGCCAGCAGGAAGCCACCGAGCGCGCCGATTGCCGCCGCTTCGCTGGGCGTTGCAAGTCCGAACAGAATGGCACCCAGAACCGACAAAATGAGTACTGCCAGCGGCAGAAATGCTTTGGCCAACAACACAAAAACTTGACCCCAGGAAACATTTTCATACGCTTCGGGAGGTAATTTTGGTGCCAATGAGGGGTTGATGACCACCCGAGTGACGACATAGATCATGTACAGTCCAGCCAACAAGAAACCGGGAATCATTGCCGCGGCATAAAGCTTAACGACAGAAATTGCCGAGGTTGCGCCATAGACTATCAACATGATCGATGGCGGGATCAGAATGCCGAGCGTGCCACCCGCGGCTATGACTCCCGTGGAGAGTTTTTGGTCGTAGCCGGCCTTGATCATCGCCGGTAGCGCCAGCAGTCCCATCAGTGTCACTACCGCGCCGACGATACCGGTGGCAGTAGCAAACAGCGCGCAGGTGATCAACGCCGCGACCGCCATTGCGCCCGGCACAGCGCGAAAGGCAAGCTGCAAACTGAGAAACAGACGATCCAGAAGATTGGCGCGTTCGACTATGTAACCCATGAACAGAAACAGCGGAATCGCCACCAGCACATCGTTGTTCATCACGCTGAAGGTATTCTGCGTCAGCAGGTAGAACACGCGATTGTCGAAGAACGCCTGGTCGGGCTGGAAGTACGCGTAATACCCGAAGAACACGCCCATCGCCATCAGCGTGAACGCTATCGGGAATCCCAGCAGGATGATGAAAATGAACGAACCCAGCATCATTATGGCAATTTGCGGGTCGGTCATTTTTCAACTCCTGATACTACTTTTTGATAATCAAGTTCCTCGGCATTCGCAGCGGCCTTTAGTAGCGCGGTCTCCATTTCCTCGACGTCGTGCAAACGGTCTGGCCATGACCCCGTGCGGATGCAGATAATGCAGCGCAACATTTCCGCGAAGCCCTGCAGGGCAAGCAACAGTCCGGCTGACGGGATAATCAGTTTGAGCTGCCAGATCGGCACGCCGATGGGGCTGTTGACACTTACTTCATGGATGCGCATTGAATCCATCGCGTAGCCCCACCCTGAGTACATCAGCGCGATCACGCCAGGAAAGAAGAATATTATATAGAGAACGAGTTCGATACTTCCCTGAACTCGTTTGGGCATCAGGCGGTAGAAAACATCGCCGCGCACATGGGCGCCGCGCGATAGCGCGTAAGCTCCGGACATCAGGAACAAGCCGCCGTAAAGAATATAGCTCATGTCAAACGCCCAACTGGTTGGGTCGTCGAGAACGTAGCGAACAAAAACTTCATAGGAGGTGCCCAGGATCAGAACGACGATACACCAGGCAAATGCGTGACCCACAGATTTTGACAACTGGTCGATGCCGTGCAGCAGCGATTGTAAGCGCATAAATTTCCGATCAACAAGACAGGGCGGGGTGCCTAAGCACCCGCCGCCAAAGTTATATACAACGCTTAGACCTGCGAGCAGTGCCTCATCAGAAGCCTAGTTTGCCGAACATATGCTCGTAAGCCGCCTTGTAATCGGCGTTGTTGAAGAAGGTGTAATAGCCGACGCGCTTGGCCCATGCTTTCTGCGAATCCCATACTTTGCCGAAGAACGGATCCTCGTCGACCAGACGCTTGACGATCGTGTCCCAGGCCTTGAGTTGCGCATCGAAGATACCTTGCGGGGTACGCAGGATGTTGACTTTGTGCTTGTCCTTGAGTTCTTGCAGATCCCGCGAGTAGTTGTCCATCGCCAATGCATAGTTCGCCGTCGACGCGGCCTCGGCCGCATAGCGCAGGATCATTTGCAGATCCTTGGGCAATGATTCGTATTTCTTCTTGTTGAAGACGATTTCGAAGAACTCCTGTGCCTGATGGTAGCTGCCCATCATGTAATTCTTGGCTACGTCCTGAGCACCAAAGCGCATGTCCGACGTCGGATTGTTGAACTCGAAGGCCTCGATCACGCCGCGTTCCATTGCCGGCACGATTTCTCCCCCGGGCAGCTGGGTAACTTTGACACCCAATTCCTGCATCATGTCGGCCGCCAGTCCCACCGTGCGGTATTTAAGACCCTTCAATTGACTTGCGTCTTTAATTGGCTTCTTGAACCATCCGAGTGGTTGTGTGGGCATCGGCATTGCAAAAAAGCCAACTACGTTCAAACCGATCTTCTGCATTAGTTCATTGTAAAAAGGCTCACCTTGTTTTTGAATCCAGGCAAGGTTTTGGGCTGCGTCACAGCCGGTGACCGGGCCGGAACCGAACAGTGAAGCGACTTTGCTCTTGCCGTACCAGTACACTGCTACCTGGTGTCCGGCGTCGATGACGCCCTTGGAGGTTGCTTCCATTACTTCGAACGGTTTGACCACTGATCCTGCAACGAGATAGTCGATGCGCAAACGGCCCTCGGCCATTTCATTGACACGTTTTACATACTCTTCGGCCATTTCGTTGAAAACGTCCTTGGCGCCCCATGCGCCTTGCATCTTGATAACTACGGGCTCCGCGGCGACGGAAATGGACGGGAACCCAGTGATTGCGGCACCCGTGGTCACGGCAGCGGCAGATGTCAGAAACTTGCGCCGTGAAAGAGTGGTTTTGACCGCTCCGTCTTTGGTTGCTTCTTGTTTGTCCATGGTGATTCCTCCTGTTGTTTGACTTATGAAAACGACTTACCGCCTCCAGCTACAATCGGTCTCGGAATTTGTCTATGGCGCGACCGCTTGATCCTCGAATATCTGTTTACCAGCACGCAGTGACGGAAACAATGCCCTGAAAGTCAGGCGTGCAATTATTTTACGTATCGTAATGCCGGTGGAAATCATTGCGTATGGTTGGGCTACGCGATTTGCTAACCGCGCTTTCTGCACGGGCAATGTCAGGGTGACTTGCCCAGATGAATGACCGGAGGTGTTGGAGCAGCGATGGTTAATCGTGACCGCTTGCGCATTGGCAAGAGCGAATAGCGGGGTCCCGGCAAATGTTGTTGCTATCTGCTGCATTGATTGTCCCTATGAAAGGCAAGATGCGCTAAATTAGCTCAATCTATAAGCGCCTGGATGATGCGGCGGATTCGTCTCACGATACCTCATTCATTTGCTGATGACAACCATTCTCAACACCATTCTCATCATGCTGACGGCGTTTGCCATGCAAGGCAATGCTTGTCCGTGGAAATGTTATGGTTTTGTTGGCGCCGAAAACGCGGTAAATTACCGTCAGTGCAGGTAACTCACACAGTCGCGGTTCTCGATACCGATCAGTGGCTAAGCGTCGGGCCGTGTGGCGATACGGATGGAAAATTGGTGGGATGCGGATTGCATGCGTAGGTATCCGCCGCACTGCGGGGCAAAAGGCAAATACGCCGACTACGACATTCCCGGATTTGTAGCGGGTCCAACGCGGAGGAAAACAGCATGGCGACGCCAACGTTGAAACTGTGGATCAATGGCCGGCAAGTCAGCAGTCGCGGCAGTCGGCTTGCTGATGTGCACAATCCGGCTGAAGGAGTTGTAGCCCGGCAAGTGCCGCTTGCCAACGGTGCAGATGTGGATAGCGCAGTTGCGGCCGCCAAAGCCGCGTTCCCTGAGTGGCGCGATACCACGCCGTTGCGGCGCAGTCGCATCCTGAACCGGTTCCGTGAATTGCTTGAAGCGCATCGTCCCGAACTTGCGCGGTTGGCCAGCGAAGAGCATGGCAAGACGCTGGAAGACGCAACCGGTTCGGTACAGCGTGGTATCGAAGTGGTCGAGTTCGCGGTTGGTGCGCCGCATCTGCTCAAGGGTGAGCATGCCGAGAATGTCGGTAACGGCGTAGATTGTCATTCGATGCTGCAACCGATCGGTGTTTGCGCCGGTATCACGCCGTTCAATTTTCCGGCAATGGTGCCGATGTGGATGTTCCCGATTGCGATTGCCTGCGGAAATACCTTCGTTCTCAAACCCTCCGAGAAGGTACCATCGTGCAGTTTGCGCATGGCCGAACTGCTCAAGGAAGCCGGTTTGCCGGACGGCGTGTTCAACGTTGTGCCCGGCGACAAGGAAGCGGTGGATACGCTGTTGGCACACCCGGACGTGCGCGCCATCTCTTTCGTCGGATCTACACCAGTCGCGAAATATATCTATGAGACTGCCGCGCGTCATGGCAAACGCGTGCAGGCGCTGGGCGGGGCGAAGAACCATGCTGTGGTGCTACCCGACGCCGATCTGGATTTCACCGCGGATGCCATCATGGGGGCTGCCTACGGTTCTGCGGGCGAACGCTGCATGGCGATTTCCACCGTCGTCGCAGTAGGGGCGAGTGGCGGCGCACTGGTGTCGAAGTTAAAGCAAAAAGCCGAGAAGCTGGTGGTCGGACCCGGCGACAAAAAAGGCGTCGACATGGGTCCGGTTATTTCGGCGCAGCATCGCGACAAGATTGTAAGTTATATAGACAGCGGCGTTGCCCAGGGCGCGCTACTGGTCACTGACGGGCGCGGCATCAAAGTGCCGGGACATGAGGGCGGTTATTTTGTCGGGCCGACGTTGTTCGATAACGTTGCGACCGACATGACCATTTATCGCGAAGAAATTTTCGGGCCGGTATTGATAGTGCTGCGTGTTGCCACGCTCGAAGACGCGATCAAGATGGTAAATGACAATCCTTACGCTAACGGCACTGCGATCTTTACCTCTTCCGGCGCTGCCGCGCGGCGCTTTCAGAACGAGATCGAAGTTGGTATGGTGGGTATCAATGTGCCCATTCCGGTGCCGATGGCATTCTTTTCGTTCGGTGGATGGAAATCGTCGCTATTCGGCGACTTGCACATGCACGGTATGGAGGGCATCCAATTTTATACACGCACCAAGGCAGTCACCACGCGCTGGCCGGAAGTATCCGACAATGACGCGTCGACGCTGGTTATGCCGACATTGGGATGATGCCGGCGCGCGGACTGGAATAGCTCGAAAATTTTAAAGAGGAGTACGGAAATGGCGATCAATATCGGATTCATCGGCCCGGGCATCATGGGTCGTCCCATGGCACTCAATTTGATGAAGGGCGGTCACAAACTGTGGGTTTACGCGCGCCGCCCGGAAGCGACTCATGAACTCGTCGCGGCAGGGGCAACCGCCTGTGCTACGCCTGCTGAAGTTGCCAAACACACCGACGTGATTTTTACCATTGTGTCCGACACACCGGATGTCGAGAGCGTAATTTTCGGCGAAAACGGCGTTGCGCGACAGCTGCGCAAGGGCAGCGTAGTCGTCGACATGAGTACCATCTCGCCGACTGCGACCAAAGTATTCGCGGAACGCTTGGCAAAGCAGGGGGCTGAAATGCTGGACGCGCCTGTCTCCGGCGGCGAAGCCGGGGCGATTAACGGCACGCTGTCCATCATGGTGGGCGGTAAGGAGAGTGTTTTTGAACGCGTTAAGCCGCTGTTTGAACGGATGGGAAAAAATATTGTTCATGTGGGTGACAACGGCGCGGGACAGGTTGCCAAGGCATGCAATCAGATCGTGGTTGCCGTGACCATAGAAGCGGTTGCCGAGGCACTGACTTTCGCCCGCAAGAACGGGGCCGATGCCGCCAAGGTGCGGGATGCGTTGATGGGCGGCTTTGCCGGCAGCAAGGTCATGGAGGTGCATGGCAAACGCATGCTGGACAATGATTTCAAACCGGGCTTCAAGGTCGGCTTGCACCAGAAGGATATGCGCATCGTGATGGAGACCGCGCACCAGTTGGGACTGGCACTGCCAGCCGCCGCATTGGTGACGCAGCACCTCAACGCCTTGATGGGCAGCGGCGATACCGATCTGGATTCCGCCGCGGTGGTCAAGGTTGTCGCGCGCATGTCAGGCATGGACGGCAATTAGAATGAATATTCCGGGATAGCGCGATGCACAAGATCGTTTTCCTCGACGTTGACAGCATCATCGCTGACATTCGTCGGCCGGCGTTTGAACATCATTGGGAAACGTACTCCGCTACCAGCGCCGATCAGACTCTGGCGCGCCTCAACGGAGCGACCGTTGCAATTACCAACAAGGTGCAGCTGCGCCGGGATATGCTGGAGCAATTGCCTGATCTCAAGATGGTCGCGGTGGCTGCGACTGGAACGGATAATGTGGACATCGCCTGTTGCCGCGAACGCGGCATCGTCGTTTCCAATATCCGCAACTATTCGGTACACACCGTACCGGAGCATGTGTTCATGCTGATGCTGGCCCTGCGCCGCAACCTGCCGGCATTTCGCAAAGATATACGCAAAGGCGAATGGCAAAAGTCCACACAGTTTTGCCTGTTAACCCATCCGGTGCGCGACTTGCACGATGCCACGCTGGGCATCGTCGGCTATGGTGCAATTGGCAAAGCCTTGCAGCGGATTGCGCTGGCGTTCGGCATGAAGGTGCTGATCGCGGAACACAAAGGTGCTGCGTCGGTTCGCAGTGGCTACACCGACTTTGAAACGGTATTGCGACAGAGCGATGTCGTCAGTTTGCATTTGCCTCTCAACGCGCAGACCCGTCACTTGATTGCAAAGAGCGAATTCGAATTGATGCAACCCGGGGCGCTACTGATTAATACTGCACGTGGCGGTCTGGTTGACGAGACTGCGTTGTATGATGCATTGCTGAGCGGGCGTATCGCCGGCGCCGGGGTTGATGTGTTGGAGAAAGAGCCGCCGACTGGGGGCAACCCGCTGCTGGATATCAAATTGCCTAACTTCATTCTGACGCCGCACATTGCCTGGTCTGGCAGGGCTGCCATGCAAATTCTGGCGGATCAACTCGTGGCCAACATCGAGGCATGGGCTGCGGGCGTACCGCAGAACCGTGTGGTTTGATACGCACAACGAAAGGAGATAGTCGTGACTTATCCTGAAGGTATAAGCGTCAGAGTTGATCCCAACGCGGAGCAATCCGCCGTTTTGACTACTGAGGCGCTGGCTTTCATTGCCCATCTGGCACGCAACTTCGAAGCGCAGCGTCAGGTGTTGCTGGTGCGTCGCGTAGAACGCCAGACAGGACTGGAAGCCGGCAAGTTGCCGGACTTTCTTGCGGAAACGGCCGAGGTGCGCGAAGGCAGCTGGCGCATTTCTCCGGTCGCAACGGACTTGCTGGACCGGCGCGTGGAAATCACCGGGCCTGCGGAACGCAAGATGCTGATCAACGGGCTCAATGCCGGCGCTCAGGTATATATGGCCGACCTCGAGGATTCCATGACGCCCACTTGGCAAAATGTGGTGGAAGCGCAAATCAATTTGCGCGATGCCGTGTCGCGCACTATCAGGCATGTAAATCCGGACGGTAAAATTTACCAATTGAACAGAAATACTTCGGTGCTGTTTGTGCGACCGCGCGGCTGGCACATGATCGAGAAGCATGTGTTGGTAGACGGGCAACCGGTATCCGCCAGCCTGTTTGATTTCGGCCTGTATTTTTTTCACAATGCCGATACGTTGCTGGCAAGCGGCCGCGCGCCGTATTTCTATTTGCCCAAGATGGAGAGTCATCTCGAGGCAAGATTATGGAATGCAGTTTTCGTCGAGGCGCAGGAAAAATTGCGCATTCCGCGCGGTACCATCAAGGCGACCGTACTGATCGAAACCCTGCCGGCAGCGTTCGAGATGGACGAAATTCTCTACGAGCTACGTGAGCATTCCGCGGGACTGAACTGTGGCCGCTGGGACTATATATTCAGTTGCATCAAGAAATTCGGCAGACGGCCCGGTTTTATCCTCGCCGACCGCGGGCAGGTCGGCATGACTTCACCGTTCATGCGCGCCTATTCACAGTTGTTGATCAAAACCTGCCACCGACGCGGCGCTCACGCGATGGGCGGGATGGCGGCACAGATACCGATCAAATCGGACGAGGCGGCAAATGCGGCAGCAATGAAAAAAGTGCGCGAAGACAAGGAACGTGAAGCCGGCGACGGTCATGACGGCACCTGGGTTGCCCATCCCGGGTTGGTACCGCTGGCGAGAGAAGTGTTCGACCGCTTGATGTCTACCCCCAACCAGTTGAACAAGAAGCGCGAGGACGTGCAGACCTCGGCCGCCGACCTGCTCAGATTTGAACCGCAAGCGCCTATCACCGAAGCTGGGTTGCACTTCAATATCGAGGTGGGGATCGCCTACCTCGGTGCCTGGCTTGCCGGTACCGGCTGCGTGCCGATACACAATCTGATGGAAGACGCGGCGACAGCTGAAATATCGCGTTCGCAGGTGTGGCAGTGGATACACAGTCCATTGGGTGTGCTCGACGACGGGCGCAAAGTGACGCTGGAAATGGTGCGGGCGATGATCCCTGCGGCGTTGGCTATCGTCAATGAGGGGGTGCGTGAAAAACGCTTTATTCCGGGCAATTATGAACAGGGTGCGGTTGTCTTCGATCAGTTGATTTCCGCAGAGTTCATCCCGGAATTTCTTACCAACCATTGCTATGCGGTAATGGACTAATTGCTGTTCCGGCGATCACTTATGAACACACCTGAACTGATCAAAGAGTTGCAGAAAATTCTTCCGCGGGAAGCGGTGCTGCATGAAGCAGAAGATATGAAGCCGTTCGAATGTGACGGTCTGTCAGCCTATCGCCAGGTCCCGATGATCGTGGTGTTGCCGGAGTCCGAGGAACAGGTGAGTGCCGTTCTGCGCTTGTGTCACAGTGCGCAGGTTCCGGTGGTGGCGCGCGGTGCCGGGACCGGCTTGTCCGGCGGCGCGTTGCCGTTGTCGGATGGTGTCCTGCTCAGTATGGCAAAGTTCAACCGTATTCTGTCGCTTGATCCGCTCGCCCGGGTTGCACGCGTACAACCCGGCGTGCGTAATCTGGCAATTTCCGAGGCAGCCGCGCCGCACCGCTTGTACTACGCGCCCGACCCGTCCAGCCAGATCGCCTGTTCGATAGGCGGAAATGTGGCGGAGAACGCCGGCGGGGTGCATTGTCTCAAGTACGGGCTGACGGTTCACAACGTGCTGCGGTTGCGGGCGTACAACATGGAGGGTGAACTGCTGGAAATAGGTTCGGAAGCGCTCGATTCGAACGGTTACGACCTGCTGGCGCTGTTCACCGGCAGCGAGGGCATGCTCGGGGTGATTACCGAAGTGACCGTCAAGCTGCTGCCCAAGCCCGAATTGGCGCGTGTGGTGATGGCGGCATTTGCGACGATAGGCGAGGCCGGCAAGGCGGTAGCCGGGATTATTGCCGCCGGAATTACTCCCGCCGGGCTGGAAATGATGGACAAGCTCTCGATCAGGGCTGCAGAAGATTTTGTGCACGCCGGTTATCCACTCGACGCGGCGGCTATCCTGTTGTGCGAATCGGATGGCACGCCCGAAGAAGTTGCCGAGGAAATCGTGCGGATGGAAAACATACTGGCGTCATGCGGTGCGACTTCGTTGCGGACGTCCGCCGACGAGGCGGAACGGCTCAAGTTGTGGGCTGGGCGCAAGGCCGCATTCCCGGCTGTCGGACGCATTTCACCCGACTATTACTGCATGGACGGCACCATTCCGCGCCGCGAGCTGGCCCATGTGTTGCAACGCATCGAGGAACTATCACAGGAATATGGTTTGCGTGTGGCGAACGTGTTCCATGCCGGGGACGGCAACCTGCATCCGCTGATTTTGTACGATGCCAGCCTGCCGGACGAGTTTGAACGCGCCGAGCAGATTGGCGGCAAGATCCTGGAACTGTGTGTGGAAGTCGGTGGCACGATTACCGGCGAACACGGCGTCGGCATCGAAAAAATCAACCAGATGTGCGCGCAGTTTACAGCCGGGGAACTGCAACGCTTTCGTGATGTGAAGCTGGCGTTCGATCCTTCCGGTTTGCTCAACCCCGGCAAGGCCATCCCCACTGCACATCGTTGCGCCGAATTCGGTCGCATGCATGTGCATCACGGGCAGGTGCCATTTCCCGAGTTGCCGCGTTTCTGAGTAACTGTAGGGTGCATTTCATGCACCAAACATAAGGAAAAAATGGTGCATAAAATGCACCCTACGATTTTTTAAGACGAGTCAGACAATGCGGAAACTTATCGAACAGCCGCGTAGGGTGCATTCCATGCACCGGGCATGCAGCAACAAAAATGGTGCATACAATGCGCCCTACGTTTTTTGAACGGATGAGGTATGCCTGACTATCGTCGTGCGAATGTGCCGGGGGGAACATATTTTTTTACGCTGAATACTTTTCGCCGCGGGAAATATCTTACTCATGAACCGTTTCGGCATGCATTGCGTTGTGGTATCGAGACGGCGCGTGTTGACTTGCCGTTCGTGATCGTGGCGTGGGTACTATTGCCGGAACATCTGCACTGCATCTGGCGATTGCCGGAAGGCGATGCGGATTTTTCGAAACGCTGGGCGATCATCAAACGGACGGTCAGCAAACAATGCGGGCATCTGGTGCAACCCGATGTTGCATTGAGCGTATCAAGAGTCGCGCGTAACGAATCGGCCGTTTGGCAACGGCGATTTTGGGAACATCAAATTCGTGATGATCTGGATTTGCAGCGGCATGTAGATTACATCCATTTCAATCCGGTCAAACATGGACATGTGGCACACGCAGCTGATTGGCATTATTCCTCGTTTCATCGTTATGTGGAACAGGGCATTTGTCGGCGGGATTGGGCGTGCGTCGCGGATGATTTCGGCGTTATGGGAGAAGCTGTATAGCTTGTATGCCATGCACCAGATATAAGGAAACAAAAATGGTGCATACAATGCACCCTGCGATATTTAGGGCGAATCACACGATGCGAAATCTTGTCGAGCAGCCGCGTAGGGTGCATTCCATGCACCGGGCATACGGCAACATGAATGGTGCATACAATGCACCCTGGGATATTTGAAGACGAAGCAGGCGATGCAGAAACTTGTTGAACAATTTGGGCAAACCGTGCGCGATGCTGCTCAGCAGCAACGGCCGCTGCGCATTTGCGGTTCCGGAAGCAAATCGTTTTATGGTCGGGCCGTGCCGGGCGATTTGCTTGATGTTACGCCGTATCGCGGGATCGTCAGCTACGAGCCGACAGAGCTGGTGCTGACCGCGCGAGCCGGAACCACACTGGGAGAAATCGAAACGGTACTGGCGGCCAACCGGCAAATTTTGGCGTTCGAGCCGCCCCACTTCGGCAACGGCGCGACCCTCGGTGGCTGCGTTGCGAGCGGTTTGTCAGGACCGCGCCGCGCCAGCGCGGGCGCGCTGCGTGACTATGTGCTGGGCGTGCGCATCATGGATGGCAATGGTGCGGATCTCCGCTTCGGCGGGCAGGTCATGAAGAACGTCGCCGGTTACGATATATCGCGTTTGATGGCAGGCTCGCTGGGAACGCTCGGCGTGTTGCTGGAGGTTTCGCTCAAAGTGCTGCCGCTGCCGGCTGAAGAAACGACCTTGCGCTTTAACATGACCGAGCATCAGGCGCTAGATGCGATGCATCGCTGGGCCGCTCGACCGCTATCGTTGTCCGCTACCTGCTATCACGAAGGTACGTTGACGGTCAGATTGTCCGGCGCATCCGCCGCGGTGCAATCCGTTTCCAGAAAGCTCGGCGGAGAAGCTGTCGCCAATGCGGCGTTTTTCTGGCAGAGCGTGCGTGAACAGAGTCACCCGTTTTTCGAGAATGCCGACAATCTGTGGCGGTTGTCGCTGCCCTCCGTCGCGCCGGAGATAGCATTGTCGGGTCGGCAACTGATCGAGTGGGGTGGCGCGCTGCGCTGGTTGATCAGCGGCGCATCTGCAGAAACCATACGGCAAACGGTAACCGAGGTGGGCGGTCAGGCGACCTTGTTCCGTAGTGCAACCGTTTCCGATCAACCGTTCCACCCGCTGACGGCTTCCCAAATGCAGCTGCACCGTCGCTTGAAGCAAAGCTTCGATCCGCACCACATTTTCAATATTGGCCGCATGTATCAGGAAATATAGACGTCATGCAAACCAATCTCGCCGAAGAATTCAGCAACACTGCAGCCGGTCTGGAAGCGGAGTCCATCCTCCATGCCTGCGTGCACTGCGGATTTTGCACCGCGACCTGCCCGACCTATCAGCTATTGGGAAACGAACTTGATAGCCCGCGCGGACGCATCTACCTGATCAAGGAAATGCTCGAAGGTGCGCAAGTTACAGAAAAGACCCGCCTGCATCTGGATCGCTGCCTGAGCTGTAGAGCCTGCGAAACCACCTGTCCGTCGGGCGTGCAATACGGCCGTCTGGCCGATATCGGTCGCTCCATTGTTGAGCAAAAAGCACCTCGCGGCGCATGGCAAGCGCTGCAGCGCAAATTGCTGCGCATGCTGCTGCCTCGCACCAAAATCTTCAGCGCGTTGCTCGCGACAGGGCGACTTTTCCGCCCGCTCCTTCCCTCGGAAATCGCCGATAAGATTCCGCTCGCGCGTTCCGCCGGTTCGATTCCGGAAGCGAGGCATGCGCGCACCATGCTGGTGTTGGAGGGCTGCGTGCAGCCGGGACTGGCACCCGCGACGAATGCCGCGGCGCGACGCGTGCTGGACAGACTGGGCATTACGCTGTTGAGCGCGCCGCAGGCAGGTTGCTGCGGTGCCGTCAGTTATCACCTGAATGCGCATGACGAAGGACTTGCCTATATGCGGCGCAATATCGACGCCTGGTGGCCGTTCGTGGAAGACGGTGCCGAGGCGCTGGTAATGACCGCCAGCGGTTGCGGCGCGATGGTTCGGGAATACGGGCACTTGTTGCACGACGACACGGCGTATGCCGACAAGGCGGCGCGCATCTCGGCGTTGACGCGCGATCTCAGCGAAATTGTCGCTGCCGAGCAGCCGCTGTTGGTTGGGCAGTTTCAGTCAGATAATCGCGGCAAAGTCGCTTTTCATTCTCCCTGTACGCTGCAGCATGGGCAGAAAATCACCGGCGTGATCGAGCGCTTGCTGGTTGCGGCGGGCTACGATCTGACCGACGTGTCAGACAAACATTTGTGCTGCGGCTCGGCGGGGACTTATTCGATTTTGCAGCGGACGCTGTCGCAGCAGTTGTTACACAACAAACTGGACGCCCTGCAACGGGGAATGCCGCTGCAAATTGCCACCGCCAACATCGGTTGTCAGAGCCATTTGCA
>JBARHR010000140.1:0-1648 GCA_049799335.1 Gallionella sp.
TTCCAGAACCAGCAGGCGCTCGCGCCCGAGAAGTACGAGCAGTGGGCCGTGCAGGCCGGCGTCGACAAGGCCAAGTGGCGGACGTCCTTCGACAAGGGCGAGTTCGCCAAGAAGATCGACGACGACATGGCGATCGGCAAGACGGTCGGCGTGACCGGCACGCCGGCGTCGTTCATCAACGGGAACTTCCTTAGCGGCGCGCAGCCGGTCGAAGCCTTCACCAAGGTCATCGACGAGGAACTCGGCAAGGCCAAGACGGCGATCGCCTCCGGCACCAAGGCCGACAAGGTCTACGCCAAGCTCGCGGCCGAGAACAAGGCCAAGGCCCCGGCCAAGGCCGACGCCAAGCCCGACGCCAAGCCGGCCGAGGACGACAAGACGGTGTGGAAGGTTCCCGCCGGCGACAACCCGGTCCGCGGTGGCGCCGACGCCCTCGTGACGATCGTCCAGTTCTCGGACTTCCAGTGCCCGTTCTGCAGCCGCGTCGAGCCGACGATGGACGAGATCGCCAAGACCTACGGCGACAAGGTTCGCGTGATCTGGCGCAACAACCCCCTCCCCTTCCACCCGCGCGCCGAGCCGGCCGCGGAGGTTGCCATGGAGGCCCGCGCCGAGAAGGGCGACAAGGGCTTCTGGGCTGCGCACGATCTCCTCTTCAAGAACCAGCAGAAGATCGCCGACGAGGATCTCCTCGGCTACGCCAAGGAACTCGGCCTCGACATCGACAAGACCAAGCTTGCGATGAAGGACCACAAGTACCAACCCGGGATGCAGGCCGACATGGATCTGGCCGACGACATCCAGGCCAGCGGCACGCCGCACTTCTTCATCAACGGCCGTCGCCTCGTCGGCGCGGTGCCGTTCGAGAAGTTCAAGACCGTCATCGACGAGGAGATGACCAAGGCCCAGGCGATCGTCGCCAAGGGCGTCAAGGCGAAGGACGTTTACGCCGAGCTCATCAAGGACGGGAAAGAGCCCCCGCCCCCGGAGAAGAAGACGGTCGACGCCCCCGCGTCGAACAGCCCCTGGAAGGGTGGCAAGGACGCGAAGGTCACCATGCAGGTGTTCTCCGACTTCCAGTGCCCCTTCTGCAAGCGCGTCGAAGACACGCTGAAGCAGGTCGACACCACCTACGGTGACAAGATCAAGGTGGTTTGGCGCCACAAGCCCCTTCCGATGCACCAGGACGCGCCCCTCGCCTCGGAGGCTTCGCAGGAGGCCTTTGCGCAGAAGGGCAATGTCGCGTTCTGGAAGATGCACGATCTGCTCTTCGAGAAGCAGGGCACGGGCCCCGACGTCCTCAAGCGCCCCGCGCTCGAGAGCTACGCTGAGACGCTCGGTCTCGACATGACCAAGTTCAAGAAGGCCCTCGACGCGAACACCCACAAGGCGTTCGTGGACAGCGAGAGCGCCGTCGCCGACAAGGCCAGCATCAGCGGTACGCCCGCGTTCGTGATCAACGGCTACTTCATCAGCGGCGCGCAGCCGTTCGCGAAGTTCAAGAAGATCATCGACAAGGCGCTCGCCGAGGCCGGCGTCAAGAAGTGAACGCTTCGTCGTAGCTCGCCTTCGTTCACGCGAACGAGAGCTGAACCAACGCGGGAGTCTCCGAGCAATCGGGGGCTCCCGCGCTGCGTTTGTGCCGTGA
>JBARHR010000141.1:0-26763 GCA_049799335.1 Gallionella sp.
GTCAAGAAGATGGGATGGGCTGGGGCACCATATTCTCATGGAGCAGACGCATCCTCCACTCAAGGAGAGTTGGAAACGACACTACGACTATTTGATAAAGGCGTGGACCGACCCGCGAGCCATCAAAGTGGATGGAAAGCCGGTGTTTGTAATTTACCGGCCGCAGCACATCGAAAATATTGATGAAATGCTGGACTACTGGCGCGAACTGGCGCGACAGGATGGATTGCCGGGACTGTATTTCATTTTCCAGAAGCAATACGAACTGGCGACACACGACTACGTTCGCTCATTCGATGCACTCTTTCAATTTCAGCCGTTCGAGGCAGTAAATTCACCCACATACGAACAGAGCTTCATTCGCCGCCTATTGATGTTCAATGTCGTTCGTAAATTGCCGGAGCGATATCAAGTGCTGGTCCGGGAAATCAAGGCGAAATTCAACAGCAAACTGACGTTTCATGATTATGATACGACCTGGAAAAAGATCGCTGAGGTGCGCCCGGATCCGAAATTGACCACCTACCCCGGCGCTTTTGTCGACTGGGATAACGCAGCTCGATATAAAGAACGGGCTACAATATTCACCGGTGCTTCGCCTGAAAAATTTGAGTCGTGGCTCGCCAATTTGCTCGATACAATGCCGTCTCGGAAGCTACCGGAAGATTTCATTTTCCTGAACGCCTGGAATGAATGGAGCGAGGCCGCCTATCTTGAGCCCGATGAGCGACATGGCTACAAGTATCTTGAAGCAGTAAGAAAATTGGTGGGTAGAAGATCTTGACCGCAGTCTCTTCGCGCCGCTTCCGCAAAGTACGAATGTCTGCAGTGGACGGGGATGTGAAGTCTGGTTGCAGGAACAATTGAATTGGAAACGATCGTGGAGTTTCCCGATATGACACGTCATAGGGATTTACGGCAGGTTTTCATCACATCGCGGTCACCATCAAGAGGTACCGACTGCGATTGCTCATCAGTAACATTTGCATCCCGTCTCAGTCTTCACCTGAAACCAATTTTGTCGTGTGGCACGGTGGCCCGCAAGTGATCTCTGTTTGCATGGCAACTTATAACGGCTCGCGCTATATTCAGAAGCAGCTCGATAGCATACTTGCACAGTTAGAACCTTCCGATGAAATCATCCTGGTGGATGATTGCTCCAGTGACGCTACTATTGAGCTCGCTCGTGATATGCGTGACGAGCGAATCAAGATACATCGCAACGATACCAATCAAGGTGCCGTCAGCACATTCGAACTTGCAATCAGGCTTGCGTCCGGTAATGTCATATTTCTAAGCGACCAGGACGATATCTGGTATCGGCACAAGGTGAAGCAATTTCTCAACGTGTTTAATGGTCATCCGGACGTGACCCTTGTTGTGAGTGACGCGAATGTAATCAATGAAACTGACGACGTTGTCGCTACATCGTATTTTGAAAGCCGCGGCGGGTTTTCAGCTGGATTGTGGCACAACATTGTCAAATGCAAGTACCTTGGGTGCACCATGGCGTTCAGGCATACGGTTGCTGAGCGCTGTTTACCCTTTCCCAAAGACATTCCAATGCATGACGTATGGATCGGGTGCGTAAACTCAATCTATGGTAAAACCTACCTGTTGGATTTTCCCTTGATGGGCTATCGCAGGCACCGGTACAACGTCACTCCGTCAAAACGGCGCGGACTTGCGCAAATCTCCAATAGTCGTTGGCGCCTGGTGAAGAATTTGCTCTTCAAAGTTTTCACGGGAAACAGAGTGGCGTCGTAGCGCAACCTGCGACATGATCCTTTGTGGTTTGATGGCAAAGTCGCGGCCCGGGCATGCGCGGCAAGAAAGATGATCCAATTTCCAGGTTTGTGAAAATATTTTGCAAGGCATTTGAGGCATGAAAAATAACACAGAGGGCAGCGCGCTTCGCGTCTTGCAGGTTTACCGCACCTATTTCCCCGATCCTCCCGGCGGATTGCAGGAGGTCATCAGGCAGGTGGCGCTGTCATCCGCGGATTTCGACGTTGTCACCAGAATATTCACACTGTCGCCAACGCCACAACCGAAGAATATTTCCAGGCCGGAAGGCGAAGTTGTGCGGGAGCGATCCTGGGCCGCACCGGGCTCTTGCGACCTGGGTGGTACGGCGGCGGTCAGGGAGTTTGGCAGAAATTGTGCTACATCTGACGTCGTCCACTATCACTTTCCCTGGCCATATGCGGATATTTTACATGCCATAGGCCGACCGAAGATTCCGGCGATCATGACCTACCATTCCGACATCATTCGTCAAAAGTTGTTGGGCAGAATATACGCACCGTTGATGTGGCGGACTCTGCAGGAAATGAAGTTTATTGTTGCCACTTCCCCAACATATGCGCGAACGAGTCCGGTGCTATCCGATCGAACCATTTGCGAAAAAGTGCGGGTGATTCCCAGCGGGATCGTTGAAGACTCATATCCCAAGGAGGCAGATCATGGAATTTTTGATCGAATCAAACATGCAAAAGGCGAGCCGTTCTTCCTGTTCATCGGCGTGTTGCGCTACTACAAGGGATTGCACACCCTGGTTCAGGCAGCAATTTCGGTCAGCGCAAGTATCGTTATTGCCGGTACCGGACCGGAAGACCAATCGCTTAGGGAGTTGCAGCAGCAGCTCGGTGCGAAGAACGTGATATTTGCCGGGCAAATATCTGACAAGGAAAAGGTGGCCCTGTTGCAGTCGTGCCTGGCAATGGTCCTCCCGTCGCATTTGCGTTCGGAGGCCTTCGGAATGGTTCTGGTTGAGGCGGCCATGTTTGGCAAGCCGCAAATTTCCTGTGAAATAGGTACCGGGACGTCCTATGTAAATCTTCACGAAGAAACCGGAATAGTCATTGCTCCTGAAGACCCCAAAGTACTGGCACGGGCGATGAATCGGCTGCTGAATGAGACATCGACAACCGAATCGATGGGTGCGAATGCGCGGGCACGATATGAGCAGTTGTTTTCGGGCTATGCCTTGGGCAAGGCCTATTCCGACTTGTATCGCGAGGTCGCCCCAGGATTGTGAGAATGGAATATTGCACAAGCGAGGCTACAATTCCGGTTGCCTTAGCGCTCAACTTCCCGCAGCTCGCGTCAACGAAATTGGACGCAGTCGATAGCCTGGAAATGGCATCGACAATAGGTGCGTGGATCATTTCCAATTGCGCCAACTTCGACCACCAGGCGCGACTTTGTCTGCGCTCAGACTCGTAGGAATCGGAGCAAGACTTTGACAACTGCTCTTGTTACCGGTGCCAACGGCTTTGTCGGGCAGGCGATGTGCACAGAGCTGCGCGGTCGAGGATGGAACGTAAAGGCGGCGCTACGATCGCATGGCGAAATGGATTCCACGATCACCCAAGTGATGATCGGTCCGATTAACGCCGACACTAAATGGGGCGAAGCACTGGCTGGCGTGGACGTAATAATTCACCTTGCAGCACGTGTACATGTCATGAATGACTCTGCACCTGACCCGCTTGCGGAATTCCTCAACGTCAACCTACATGGGACGGCGAATCTGGCGACTCAGGCCGCACAAGCCGGCATCAAACGCCTGGTGTACGTCAGCTCCATCAAAGTCAACGGCGAGGAAACAGATGGGACTCGCGTCTATAGCGAGCGGGACACTCCTGCACCTCAGGACCCGTATGCCGTCTCAAAATGGAAGGCCGAGCAGGCGTTGCATAAAATCTCCCGAGAAACCGGATTGGAGGTGGTCATCATTCGGCCACCGCTGGTGTACGGGCCTGGTGTGAAGGGCAATTTCATCCGTCTGCTTGCGGCCGTCAGGAAGGGTATGCCACTGCCGCTTGCTGGTGCGCGCAATACGCGCAGTCTGGTTTACGTTGGCAATCTGGTGAGCGCACTGATCGCCTGCGCGGCCAATTCGGCTGCTGCTGGACAAACCTACCTTGTAAGCGATGGCCAGGATGTTTCGACTGCAGATCTGGTACGAAAAATTGCTACTGCTCTGGAGTGCGATAGTCGTTTGTTTTATTTCCCTCTGGCATTGCTACGTGGAGCTGCCAGATTGTCGGGAAGGTCTGGCCAACTTACCCGCTTGTTCGGTTCGCTAAGAATAAACAATACCAAGCTACACACCGAACTAGGTTGGACACCACCCTATACGATGGAGCGGGGCCTGCGCCACACGGCAGATTGGTATTGCCGCAGTGCGGGACAATAGCCAGTCGTTCTGATGAATGCGCATAACATGGAATATAATTCCATCGGTCTTTAACACTAAGCGCCCAAATAGGCGCGGATAATTGCCATGATATTAGTTACCGGTAGCGCGGGTTTTATAGGCTCCAACTTTGTACTGGATTGGATGGCTCAACATGACGAAGGCATCGTCAACCTCGACAAGCTGACCTATGCCGGAAATCCGGAAAATCTAGCCAGTCTAAAAGACAACCCACTGCATGTTTTCGTGCAAGGTGATATTGGTGACAGTGATCTGGTCGCAGGGCTGCTTGCCACGCATCGGCCCCGTGCGGTAGTGAACTTCGCCGCAGAAAGTCATGTGGACCGGTCTATCCATGGTCCGGAGGACTTCATTCAAACTAATATTGTCGGCACCTTTCATCTGTTGGAGTCGGTGCGAGCCTACTGGAATGGCTTGGCAGAGCCGGTCAAATCCGCTTTCCGCTTTCTGCATGTATCTACTGACGAAGTGTACGGCTCACTGACAAAGGACGATCCGGCATTTACTGAAGAGCATCGCTACGAGCCTAACAGTCCTTATTCCGCCAGCAAAGCCGCGAGTGATCATCTGGTAAGGGCATACCACCATACTTACCGCCTGCCAGTATTGACGACCAACTGCTCCAACAATTACGGCCCGTACCATTTTCCAGAGAAGCTGATTCCGCTGACGATCGTCAATGCGCTTGCCGGGAAGTCATTGCCAGTTTATGGCGACGGACAGCAAATCAGAGACTGGTTGTACGTCAAGGATCATTGCAGCGCGATTCGCCGCGTACTCGAAAACGGCGTAACGGGCGAGGTGTACAACATCGGCGGCTGGAATGAAAAGGCCAATCTTGAAATCGTGCACACCGTTTGCAATCTGCTTGATGAGCTGAAACCCAGATCAGACGGAAAATCGTATCGGGAACAGATTACCTTCGTTACGGATAGGCCCGGTCATGATCGCCGCTACGCAATTGACGCGCGTAAAATAGAACGCGAATTGGGGTGGAAGCCGGTTGAGACGTTCGATACGGGTATACGGAAAACTGTGCAGTGGTATCTGGAAAATCAGGATTGGGTTGCCCACGTGCAGTCCGGATCCTACCGGCAATGGGTGGAAAAGAACTACGCGGAGCGCGCCTGATGAAAATTTTGCTGTTCGGCAAGAACGGCCAGGTGGGATGGGAATTACAGCGTAGTTTGGCACCGCTGGGCGAGTTAGTTGCGGTTGGTCGTGACAGCCGGGAATTGTGCGGCGACCTTGCCAAGCTCGATGCAATTGCAGACACGATACGCTTGGTAGCACCGGACATCATCGTCAACGCGGCAGCGCACACGGCGGTGGACAAAGCCGAAAGCGAACCCGAACTGGCTCACACACTCAATGCGATGGCGCCGGAGGTTCTGGCGCACGGGGCGAAACAGACTGGTGCCCTGTTGATCCATTATTCCACCGACTATGTGTTTGACGGCAGCGGCGAGCTACCCTGGCGAGAAACAGATGCGACCGGCCCGCTAGGCGTGTATGGCTCAACCAAACTGGAAGGCGAGCAGCGCATAGGTCAATCCGGATGCAAGCATTTGATATTTCGGACCAGCTGGGTTTACGCCGCGCGCGGCGGCAATTTTGCCAAGACCATGCTGCGGTTGGCCCGCGAACGGGATAGTCTGAATGTGATTGACGACCAGTTCGGCGCGCCGACTGGGGCTGATCTCTTGGCGGATGTCACCGCGCATGCAATCCGTGCAACTGGCCAACAAACCGACCTGTCAGGCATCTATCATCTGGTATCAAGCGGGGTGACGTCTTGGTGCGACTACGCAAAGTTCGTCATCGACTATGCGCGGCAGTCTGGCGAGCAGATCAGGGTTGCGCCGGGATCGATCAACTCGGTTGCGACGTCGGCCTATCCGACACCCGCCAAACGCCCGCTAAATTCACGGCTGAATACCGATAAGCTGAAGCACACTTTTGACCTGCATTTGCCACCTTGGCAAGCTGGTGTGATGCGAATGTTGGGAGAAGTAATGGAGAACGCAAAGTAGCTGCCCGCTTAGGTGGCCACAACGGCCCGGTCAACTGGCGACTATTTGCAGACTGATTCCCAGAATTTTCCATTGCTTTACTTCTTCTTCGAGGGCGGACGCCGTAAGCGGACTATCGTTTAACCACGACGAGTCCAACGCGAGAACGAATTTGTTGCCGCTGAAGTTTACCTGGATATCCGGCAGAGCAGCATCACTGCGATTGCGATAGAACAAAACTGCCAAACGCAAACTCATTGCCAGCACAACATCTTCCTCGGCCGACAGCACACCCTGTAATTTCTTCAAATTGCCGCGATGGGCCAGCGCCAGCAGACTGAGGCGGGCTTGCTCCTTCTTTGAAAAACCCGGCATATCGGCGTTGGCAAGTATGTAGGCGGTGTGCTTGTGATATCCACTGTGCGCGACACGGATGCCGATACCATGCAAATTTGCAACCCAATCCAGTATCTGCATGGCAGACTCCTGAGAATTTTCACCGAAGAACTGGGTTGCCAACGCTTTCGACAGCTTCGAAACACGTTCGACTTGTCTGGTATCGACGCGATAGCGACGCTTGAAGCTTTGCACCGTCACGTCGCGCATATCGTTGTTATGAAAACGCCCCCACAAATCGTAGAGCACGCCCTCGCGCAGGGCGCTTAGTGCAGGCTTCATGGTCGTTATTTCAAGTTCGCCAAACGCTGCATACATGATGGCGAATCCACCGGCGAGCGTGGCGATACGATCGGATTTCAAACCGGGCAAATCGAGCCTGTTGACATCGCCCGCCTTGAGCAGTCGGTCGCGCAGCATTTCCAACCCGTCGCGGGTAATGCCGCTTTTGCTGTAGCCGTTCATCACGAGTATGTCGGCAATAACTTTCGCCGTACCCGAAGAACCGAGTGCCGATTTCCACTGTCCTTTGTAATCCGCAACTATGGCTTGCAATTCACTTCTCGCCGCGATGACCGCATCGGCAAGCCTGCGTTTGGAAATTCTTCCTCCAGGAAAAAATCGACCGCTGAAGCTGACGCAGCCCATATACAGACTTTCCAGTTTTATCGGGTCAAGTCCGTTGCCAATGATGAATTCTGTAGAGCCGCCGCCAATGTCTATCACCAACAAATTTTCATCGGAAGGCGGCAGCCCGTGGGCTACACCCAGGTAAATCAGGCGGGCCTCCTCGCGTCCGGAAATTACCTCGATAGGAAATCCCAGGGTCTGCTCTGCCTGCAGAATGAATTCTTTGGCATTCTTGGCCACGCGCAAGGAATTGGTGCCGACGACCCGAACCGAACTCTGCGGCAGGTCACGCAGGCGCTCGGCAAAAAAAGACAACGCGGTAAGCGCGCGTTGTTGTGATTCGATATCGAGGAATTTATCCGGGGTAAGGCCGTCTGCCAGTCTGACCTGCTCGCGCAAGCCATCCAGCATAAATAGTTGTTCGCCTTCGGCACGTGCAAGCTGCAGCCGAAAACTGTTCGAGCCGAGATCAACCGCAGCAAGTACAGTTTGCTGCACTATTGCCTGATTTCCTGATCGATTTCTTCCAGGGTGATGTGACGCACGTCGCGGCCTTTGACCATGTAGATGACGTATTCAGACATATTTTTCGCATGGTCGCCAATACGCTCTATCGCTTTGGCCACAAAAAGAATTTCCAGCGAAGTGGAAATGGTGCGCGGATCCTCCATCATGAAGGTAATCAGGTAGCGCATGATTGCGCGAAATTCTTCGTCAACCTGATCGTCCTGCCGAACCACTTGCGCCGCCATCACCACATCCAGCCGAGCGAACGCATCCAGTGACTTGCGTAGCATGTCAACCGCAATTTCGGCAGCATGCTTGATTTCGTGATAGCGGGGCAGTGCAAACCCGGGCTTTTGCGAGAGTAGCTTCGCCATGCGCGAAATCTTTTCGGCTTCGTCACCAATGCGCTCAAGATCGGTAATCGTCTTGATGACGGCCATAACCAAACGCAAATCTCCCGCCGCAGGTTGACGCCGCGCAATTAGCTGACTGCAAGATTCGTCAATTTTGACTTCCATCGCATTGACCCGATGATCGTCCTCGATTACCCGGTTCATCAACGCGACATTGCCGCTGACAAGGGACTCAATTGCGCTCCGTATCTGGCTCTCGACCAGGCCGCCCATTTGCAGCACGCTGGCGCGGATAGACTCCAGATCGGCATCAAACTGTCGGGAGATATGTTCACTGCTGGACATGATGTGTTCCTTGAAAAAATTGGCTTTACAACAACAGTACAGCTTAATCGATCAATACTACTGCAACGTGACAACCGTCACGCGGCCATTTTCTTGACGCCATCGTTGGTGCCAAGCAGCAACACGTCGGCCGCACGGCGGGCAAACAGCCCGTTGGTGACGACGCCGGCGATATGGTCCAGCGCGGACTCGAGCGCAACGGGGTCCGAAATTTTCATACCTAGAACATCAATGATGATATTGCCATTGTCTGTCGTAAATCCCTCACGCAGTCGCGGTTGTCCGCCCAGCGCCGTCAACTGGCGGAAGACCGAACTTCTTGCCATCGGTATGACTTCGATAGGGAGCGGGAAAGCGCCAAGTACCTTTACCAGCTTGCTGGCATCGCACAAGCAGATGAACTTTCTGCTTGCGGCAGCGACAATTTTTTCGCGCGTCAATGCACCTCCGCCGCCTTTTACCATATGCATCTGAGCGGTGATTTCGTCGGCGCCATCGACATACACCGGCAGTTCGTCGGTCTCGTTGAGCGACAACACCCTAATACCGTGGCCTTGCAAACGTTTGGCAGACGCCTCTGAGCTGGCAACTGCGCCGCGTATCTTGTTCTTCATTTTGGCCAGTTCGTCGATGAAAAGATTGGCCGTGGAGCCGGTGCCGACACCTACGATGCAATCCAAAGGAACATACTCAATTGCCGCTTTGGCGACAGCAAGTTTAAGCTCGTCTTGATTCATTATCCGGGATTCCTTTTCAATATTATTGTTTTCTGGTTGCGATTATTGCAGCTTTTTATAACGTGTGGGACTTTATGCCTCTCAACGAAAGCACCGGATACTCCATCACCGAGTTTGCGTCTCATCAATATTGTAACGCAGTCTATCCGAGACTTTTATGACAAAACACAAATTCGAGAATAATCAGAATCGCTGCATAACGGCAGCGCTGATGGAAGTCTGAACAAATCCGCTCCCGCGAACGTTTACGGTGCAACTTCCGGCGCAGAATATTGCGCTTTCGGACTCCAACATCGTGTAAATGCCGCGCAGATCCAGTCTGAACCCGGTGTTCCGGGACACAAAATACTTTACTCCGCCGCCAACGGAAAACGACAGGTGATGTTCAGCGACAAGGTTAGCATCTTGCGGGTCCATGCTGGTGACTCCGACCGTGCCGGAAACGAAGGGATGTACAAGCTGATATCCTGGCAGCATATACAGCCCGCCTATGTGGTAATAGCTGATCGTCAGATCGAATCGTGGACCGGATGCAAACAGCCCCACAGTAGTGGACAAATGGGTATGTTGATGGCTTAAGAATAATTCAAGCTGCTTCCCGGGTGCATCGTCAATGTCCAGCAGAATGCCGTAGGCGGGGCTATCGCCTACCTGAAAACGGTCCCCATTCGAGGCGTCTTCAAAACTGCCACCATAATGGTGTCCGTAAACCGGCGCAAATTCCACGGCATCGACGGGTGCGGCGAAAAGCACCGCACTTGTGAAGACGGCGCGCAGATTCCGTACAATCCTTACCACTGATACGAAATTCCGATGGAAGCGACGGGCCAGTATTTGAATTTCCTGAGATCGTTTTGCAATCTCGCATTTTCAATTTCAGCGTTAGCTTGAAGGTTAGTGCAGGCCGCCGATGGATTGCATGTTGCAACCAGATCTATAACCGGACTACCTTGGAATAATACTCCGATATCGGTCAACATCCCCCATCCCTTGTTCTTTGCAACCGGATTTCCCCAGCCTACACCCAGGTAGGGAGCAAGCGGTCTAAAGGATACTCTGGCCGCCAGCGAATTGATTTGACTCGCTGGGTAGCTGACGTTTCCAATCGTGTAAGAGCCTCCGGTAGGATTGGCTAGCAAATTGATCTCGTTGTTGTTGTACAACACGCCGACGCTGGTTCGAAAACTGCCGGAAAATGGGTACCAGTCGGCCAAGACGCTAGCGTTTTCGAGTTGCAACTTGAAATCATAATTTATAGAACTTGAATTGGCATTATATTTGTACGTGAACGTGTTTACTCCGTCGCGCGCCGTAAGCCGATTGTCGGAAATGCTCACAGCAAGCTCGGCGCCATAACCCAAGGTACCGAGTTTCCCAGCCACGCCCGTGCCGAAATTTCCGCCTGCAAAGCCCGTGGGTTCATCATTACGAGACTCGGGGACCGGCGCCTCAGGGATAGTTTCCACAATCGACAATTTTTCGGCCTCGGGCTTAGGCGCTGGCTTTTCTTCAGGGGCGATCATGGCCGGCAAAACTGGTGTGGCAGGAATAGGCTCATGCGCGACCACGTCCGCCGCAACATGATCCGGGATGGTCAGGGCTGCGAGAGGTATAGGAGTAATTAACGTTTCAGCGGGCAGTGCAACAGCCGGTTTGACCGCAGGGCCGGTAGCTTCTATCCCGGGAGCTACATCTTTCGAGGCAACCTGGGCTGCGATTGCTGTCGGATCGACTGGCATTGCGAGCAGTTCACTGAAGATTCCCGAAGGAACCGCAGACGCAGAAACTAGCGAAATCGAAGCGGAAGCGAGAACATTTTGACCTGCCTCAACCTCCATAACGCCGGAGGCATTGGTCATTGTTATGCTACCGGATTGAACATGGCCGTACATATTCTTGCCATGCATCGCCAGCATAAAATCAGTGCCGCGTATGCCTATTGTCGCATTTGGCGCAGAAAGTCTGAATGCCTGCTTGTTTAGCAGTCCGATATTCCCTGTAACAAAACGAGTGCTACCTGAGATCATCGACAAGACGATGACTGAGGCCTTCGGAGTGTCTGGATTGTATTGAAAATCGCGTATCAATAAGGCTGTATTGGCCAGCAAGTTGACAATTTGCCCGTCCGAGAATTTAAGCAATGCGGCACTATTTTCGCCGGTATTTATTAGCGTATTTGAATAAACGGCTTCAGAGTTTGTTGCTGAATGCGGCGCCATTTTCCCCTGCGCGATTTGAACCACTCCTTTCACCACGTATAAGTTACCGGCGCGGGCCACCTTTACAGTTGCCCCTTGCGCGGTTGGGAGGGCAAGAAGAAACAAGGTGAGCGCGGGTTGAATCGCGGAAGCTATATTCATTCGAAAAGCCCCAGTTTGGTTAGATATTCGATATCTCGTCCGATTCTGGACCTCAATGTAAACGCCTGCTACCGCAGCGTCAATAGCTGAAAAGTAGCCGCTGCTCGGCATCAACCTGCATATTTAGCGGCTTCGGAGAACGATATCCGGACGCAGCAGTGGTAACATTGTCGCAAAACAACGACAACAGGGAGTAAAAATGCAAATTCAAACCGTCGCGACAGCCCCATTTTCTGACCAAAAGCCAGGGACGTCGGGCCTGCGAAAACGTGTCCCCACTTTCCAGCAGGCTAATTATCTAGAAAACTTCGTCCAGGCCATTTTCGATACCATTGCGGCCCCGAAGGGTTCTACATTGGTGCTCGGTGGTGACGGACGCTTTTACAATCGGAAAGCTATTCAGATCATTATAAGAATGGCTGCAGCCAACGGCTTCGGCAGGTTGCTGGTTGGCAAAGGCGGAATCCTTTCTACACCGGCAGCGTCGTGCGTAATCCGCAAATATCAGACGTACGGCGGCATTATTCTGTCTGCCAGCCATAATCCCGGCGGCCCCGAGGGAGATTTCGGTATCAAATACAATACCGCCAATGGCGGCCCGGCACCCGAGAAAATCACCGAGGCCATTTACGAGAACAGCAAGAAGTTAACTCAATATAAAACGCTAGCCGAGTCAGCGGGACTCTCCGAAGACGCGCTGGATTCCTTGGGCGACCACACCGTGGACGGTATGGTGGTATCGATAATCGATCCGGTGAGCGATTACGCAGATCTGATGGAGTCGTTATTTGACTTTTCCGCCATCAAAGCATTATTGGCCGATGGATTTCGAATCAAATTCGATGCCATGCACGCCGTTAACGGCCCATACGCGCAGGAAATATTTGTGCGGCGGCTCGGTGCATCGGTCGACAGCCTGATGAATTGCATACCGCTCCCCGATTTTGGCGGCGGTCACCCTGATCCGAATCTCACCTACGCGCATGAACTGGTGGAAGTATTGTATGGAAAGAATGCGCCGGATTTTGGTGCCGCTTCGGATGGTGACGGTGACCGCAACATGATTCTCGGCAAGGGATTTTTCGTCACGCCTTCGGACAGCCTGGCCGCCATCGCAGCGAATGCACATCTGGTTCCGGGGTACAAGAACGGAGTTGCCGGCATTGCGCGATCTATGCCGACCAGTTCGGCAGTTGATCGCGTCGCCGAAGCGCTCGGTATTCTGTGCTACGAGACGCCGACCGGATGGAAATTCTTCGGCAATCTGATGGATGCCGGCAAAGTCACCTTGTGCGGGGAGGAGAGCTTTGGCACCGGTTCCAGCCACGTACGCGAAAAGGATGGGCTGTGGGCAGTACTGTTCTGGCTGAATATCGTTGCTGCACGCAAGCAGAGTGTCGAAACCATCATGCGCGAACACTGGGCACGTTTTGGGCGCAACGTCTATTCACGCCATGACTATGAAGGCATACCGACCGAGGCGGCAAATGGGGTAATGATGCTGCTGAAGGACAGCTTCGAAGAATTGCGGGGGGCAAAGTTTGGTCAATTTCAGGTGAGGCTGTGCGACGACTTCAGTTATACCGATCCGGTCGATGGCAGCGTCAGCAGCGGTCAGGGTGTCCGTATCCTGTTCACTGATGGTTCGCGCATCGTGTTCCGACTTTCCGGAACAGGCACGGAAGGCGCCACGCTGCGTATTTATCTTGAATCATTTGAACCGGACGTGTCTAAACATCATTTAGATGCGCAGCAAGCGCTCGCGGATTTGATTGATATTGCGCTGAAGATTTCCGAACTGCGTACTCGAACAGGTCGCGATCAGCCGACCGTAATTACCTGAGCGGCTATAATTACAGTCACGTAAACCGCTGGCAGTTGCCCGCGGGGGCTGTCGACTTCAGGAGAACAATATGGCACCCAAATTGATCATACAAACACCCGATGCACCCGCAGCAATCGGTACCTATTCACAAGCGGTGCGTGTCGGGGACACTGTGTATTTGTCCGGTCAGATCGGTCTTGACCCGATTACCATGCAAATGGTGGTCGGCATCGAAGCGCAGATTCATCGGGTTTTCCAGAACTTGCGCGCGGTCGCGAGTGCGGCCGACTGCAGCTTTGACGACTTGGTGAAACTAAACGTATACCTTACCGATCTTGGCAATTTCTCCAAGGTCAACGAAATCATGGCGACCTACTTTCGCGTACCCTATCCCGCCCGAGCGGCGGTGGGCGTTGCCGCTCTGCCGCGCGATGCGCTGGTGGAGATGGACGGAATGCTGGTGGTTCAATACTGACCGGTCTTGACTTCAGCTCGCGTCAACCGGGAAAGATTTTGCGAATCTCGTTACTCGTAGACATGAGATCCGGGCGGAGTATTTGCATCGGCAGGATCGCACTCATCTCCTCAATAGTTGCTAATTGAGTAAGCTTCCAAGTATATCTCCGGCGACGTTGGCCAAATTGGCCAAACTTGGTATCCATCATCGCGCCGATCTACTGTTACATCTGCCCCTGCGCTACGAAGATGAAACGCGAATTTCACCCGTAGACACTGTGCGCGAAGGGGTGACAGCGCAGGTGCAAGGGATCATCACACACTGTCAAATTGCCTATAGACCGCGACGCACGTTACTGTGCAGATTGCGTGATGCGGGAGGAGAGTTGTACTTGCGTTTCCTGAGTTTTTATCCCAGCCAGAAAAAACAGCTTTCCGAGGGAAAATTAATTCGGGCCATTGGCGAGGTGCGCCTGGGATACTTCGGTCTGGAGATGGTGCATCCAAAGTGCAGAGAGGTGAGCGACGATACACCGTTGCGCCAGAGTCTTACACCGGTCTATCCGACGACCGCCGGTTTGTCTCAAACGACGCTGCGCAAACTGATAGGAAACGCCCTCGATACGATTGAACTGACAGAAACACTACCCGAATTTATGCTAACAAAGTACGGGCTAACTGGCTTCGAGGACGCGCTACGCGCGCTCCACGACCCGGCTCCGGATATCGCGGCGCTAGCCCTGGAAGAGCACAGTCACCCGACATGGCGGCGCATCAAGTTTGACGAGCTGCTCGCGCAGCAATTGTCGATGCGCGTTCATCGTCACCAGCGTGGCAATCGTATCGCCGCCGAACTGAAGCCTCGCCACAGGCTTACAGCACAGCTGATAGAACAATTGCCATTTGCACTGACCATTGCGCAGCAACGCTGCTTCGCCGAGATCAGTGACGATATGGCGCAAACGCATCCGATGCAGCGATTGCTGCTGGGCGACGTTGGTAGCGGCAAAACCGTAGTTGCAGCACTCGGCGCGCTTCAGGCAATCGAAAACGGCTATCAGGTTGCGATGCTGGCACCCACAGAAATACTGGCCGAGCAGCATTACATGAAGTTGCGAGATTGGCTGGAGCCGCTGGGTATCAACGTCGCATGGCTCGCAGGAAGTCTCAGAAAAAAGGACAAGGAAATCGCCACCGAAAGTATATCGAGCGGAAAGGCCAAACTCGCGATTGGTACACACGCACTGTTCCAGGCACAGATTAAATTTCACAAGCTGGGACTTGCCATCGTCGACGAGCAGCACAAATTTGGCGTGCAACAACGCCTTGCATTGAAAAACAAGGGTGCCGAGCCACACCAACTGATGATGAGCGCGACGCCGATTCCTCGGACACTGGCGATGAGTTATTACGCTGACCTGGAGGTGTCGGTTATCGACGAATTACCTCCCGGCCGTACGCCGGTTGTCACTAAACTGGTCAGTGACGCGCGCCGCGAAGAGGTTATTGCGCGGGTTCGCGACGCGTGCGTCGCGGGCCAGCAGGCATATTGGGTTTGCCCGCTCATCGATGAATCGGAAGCGTTGCAACTGCAGACTGCGCAGGATACATTTCAGCAGCTTGGCGTAACATTTCCGGAACTTCGAGTGGGATTGGTCCATGGCAAGCTTGGAAACGCGGAAAAGCAGACGGTGATGTCGGCGTTCAAGCATGGAGCCATCCAGTTGCTGGTAGCGACCACTGTCATCGAGGTCGGCGTCGACGTGCCGAATGCCAGCCTGATGGTGATAGATCACGCGGAACGTATGGGCCTGGCGCAACTGCACCAATTGCGCGGCAGGGTCGGACGCGGCTCCGCGCAAAGTGCATGCATTCTCTTGTATCAGCAGCCGCTATCGGAATTGGCGAGGGCCCGCCTGAGAATCATCTACGAAAGCAATGACGGCTTTGCAATCGCGCAACAGGATATGAAGTTGCGCGGTCCGGGAGAGTTGCTGGGTGCCAGGCAAAGCGGTGTGGCGATGCTGCGATATGCCGACATCAGTGTGGATGAAGACTTGCTTGATCAAGCCCGAGAGAGTGCCGAAACGCTACTGGAGAAGTTTCCCGAGGCGGCGCGAGCGCATTTGCATCGCTGGTTGGCGAATAAACAGGATTACCTGCATGTCTGACAGAATCGCGGACGGCTTCTGGCGCACCCCTATCCTGCGCTGCGGTTGGGAATACACGCCGTGGCTGCGTGATCACGGTTCATTGACCAGGCGTATCCAGGAACGTTGCACGAACTTCGCGGTGCGCAATGTCCAAAGCGGGTTGGCCTCCATTGCGTTGGACGAATCGGCGTTGCTGGGTCTGTCATCGCGCGAGCGCGCTTATACACGTGAAGTTTTGCTGTTAGCGGACAACAAGCCGGTGGTGTTTGCGCACAGCGCATTGGCGCCACACCTTATGAGTGGCGCATGGTCTGCTTTGCGTACATTGGGCAACAAGCCCCTCGGGGCATTGTTGTTCGCACACCCACAGGTTGAACGCGGGCCGCTGCGCTACAAATCGCTGCGCGATACTCATCCCTTGCATCAGCGTGCGAGCGAATTGCTGGATAGTCTTCCACGTAGACTGTGGGCGCGTCGCTCGCTGTTTTACTTGCGTGGTTCGCCGTTGCTCGTTACCGAAGTATTCTTGCCGCAAATAGCGCTATTGAACCACGATGTGATCAAGTGTAGGTAGAATCGCTACTGACATGTTGGCGAGACGAACGCGCCAAATACCTGGTAACACCAGCAGGGAAACTTGTGATCGAGAAGTCGATGAAAATTGCGGGCAAACACGGAAATTCCTCAATTGCAATGGCGTTGAATCGGGCGATTCGGCTGCTTGGACATCCCGTTGTCTTTTTTCGTACCATGCCGAAAACCGGCAGTCTGCTGGAACCGTTGCATTTCATTGCCCTGACCGGCGCACTTGATGTGACACTGATCAATATTCGATATTTTTCGTCGCATGGTGCAGGGATCCACGAGCTCGCGTTGATGGCAAGCAATCTAATACTCGTGCTCCTAATTGCCATTGTTGGGGGCCCTTTTGTTGCCGGATTGATGTTTGCGATCTGGTCATTGATGGGATCCACCGAAAGCTATGCAACCAGTTTCCGCTGTATGGCTTATACGCAAATTGTCGTTCCGTTTGCCATTTTGCTCAGCATCGTGCCGTATCTGGGATTACTTGGAATTGTCTGGTGGATCACGTTGATGGTGATTGCAACCAGGGATATCCACAAGCAATCGATTCGGCAAGCGCTTGCGGTATTTGGCACGATAGGAATGGCAATCTCGCTGGTTTACTACAATGCGGTTTCGTCAAATATACAAGCTAGGCAACATCTCCAAGAATTTACCAGGGAATTGCAGAAGATGCCGAACGGAAGCAAATATAAGTGAGGCTTGATCTCTTGGAGAGACACGCATGGTTTACATAGACAGAATCATGCAATTCTGCGCCATGATAATTTTTTGGCAGACATTTTTGTACCTTACCACTGATTGTGTCGAATACAACGAAACATAACGCGCAACGAACTGATCCACAGTGACAATTGATGAATAATTACAAGGTTGCCGGATTGAATATCAACAAGGCATATCCGTTGAATGTCCCGAAGTGGCCGATAGATGAGATGTTGCCATGAAGACACGCGGTATACAGCGGCAAACCCTACAGGTCGCCGTGATCCCGATTGTGATTATGGCAGCTTTGCTGGAATATTATTTCATTTACGCACGTTTCGCCGATCTGGATACCGCGTTATTGGAGCGATCGAAAATGATCGTTCACAGGCTGGCCTCTTCAAGCGAGTACGCAGTCTTTTCAGGAAATAAGGTTTTGCTGCAGCAAAATATCGACGCAGCTCTCGCCCAGAAAGACGTAGCGCGGGCGATGGTGCTGGATGACATGGCCAAACCATTAATCGCGGAAATGGCGGATCACGCCGACGGCGGGCGATATCCACGAATTGACAAGAATGATATCTCCCAGTCGTTCAGTCGGGACGAAGATACGTTGGTATTGTACGAGCCTATCATCCCTACGCAGATCAAACTGGATGAATTGGATCACGATACGGGGTTTCAGCGCGCGCCGAAAAGATTGATAGGCGGGGCCTTGATCGAAATCAGCAAGCGTCGATTGGAAATCCAGAAGAACGAACTCTTGCTAGTAAGTCTTGCGGCTACCCTATTGACATTAATCCTGACCATGATGATCGCGTTATGGTCGGCAAGAAGAATTACAAGACCAGTCCTCGAAATGGGCTTGGCAATTCGCAAAATTAGCGAAGGACACCTGGATGCCCGAATTACCCCACGCACCGAGGTGCGTGAACTAAACGAACTGGCCGTGGGCTTTAACCGGATGGCCTATCAATTGCAGCAGGACCGGGAAATATTGGAAAACCGGGTTGCTGTGCGGACCGTAGCGTTGGTTGCCAGCGAACGCGAGTCGCGCACACTGACCGAGAACTCACCGGACCTAATCGCCCGTTATGATTTAGGTTGCCGGCGCATTTACGCCAATGCTGCATATGGCGCGACCGTCGCGGGAGGCGTTGCAGCGCTGGTAGGCAAGAGACCGACCGACCTGCCGGGTGGGCCGAATTCGGCCATTTTCGAGAGCCGAGTCAGTGAGGTAATTACAACCGGCAACGATGCGCAATTTGAGCTGCAAATGCCAGGCAAAGATGGCGCAGAGTACTGCACACATGTGAGATTGACGGCCGAGCGGGATTTGACAGGGCGGATTACCTCGGTGCTGAGCGTAGAGCGGGATATTACCGAATTGAACGAATCCCGAAACGAGATCAACCGCAAGGAACAAGCAAAGTCGCGATTTCTGGCTGCGGCCGGACACGATCTCAGACAGCCACTTGCAGCAACAAACTTGTTCATTGGCGCCCTCAAGCTCACCGAGCTTACCGCCGAACAAAGTCAGCTTGTTCAGCATCTTGGCCACGCGATGTCCACGTTTAACGGCTTGCTGGATTCACTGTTGAACATATCCAAACTCGATGCTGGCATCATCAAACCCGAGTTCGCGGCAATAAATGTCGTCGAAATAGTGAATTGGCTCGAGCAAAGCTTCTTGCCGTTGGCTCGCGATAGCCAACTTGGATTCAGGTTGTACTTTCCCGTGAAATATCCGCTGTTTACCTACAGCGACATCAACCTGATCAAGTCGATCTTGATGAATCTGGTGTCCAATGCCATCAAATACACCAAGGTTGGCGGGGTCATGGTTAGCTTTAGACGATCTGGTGGCAATGTTCTCTTTCAGGTATGGGATACCGGTATAGGTATGCAGAATGAACAGATCGACCACATATTTGATGAGTTCTATCAAATAGACAATCCGCAACGAGACAGGCGGAACGGGCTGGGGCTGGGCTTGGCGATCGCCAAGCGCGCAATGACGTTACTTGGTGGAAAAATCGAATGTCGCTCGAGGGAAGGCCGAGGGACCGTGTTCGAATTCAAATTGCCGTTGGATGCAATTTCCGGCAGGGCTTCCCAACGTGAAGAGCGTGAGCATATGCCGGAGGAAAATGTATGTGAATTGGTAGTGAGCCACAAACAAATAGTAGTGGTCGAAGACGACACTCTGGTGTCACAGGCGATGATAAGTTGGCTTGAAGGGATGGGCGGAAAGGTGAGATGCTTTCACAGTGCGGAAGATGCCCTGAATTCGCCGGACATTCTGAATGCGGAAATCTACATTGCCGACTATATGCTGGGAGGAAAGCTTAGTGGCATCGACTTCCTGAATCGACTTCGCGAACGATACGGTAAACCTGTGAACGCTATATTGATGACTGGAGACACTTCGCCGTCATTCATGAGACAGGCCGAGCATTGCGATTGGCGGGTAATATACAAACCGATAGATATTTCAAAGCTGCTATCCGCAATCAGCGTCCCGGCGGTTTGACTGGAGCGCAGCATGCAAATGAATTCCGTAACCAGTCAATCTGCGTTCGGAATTTGCGACGGAATACGCGTTGAGCCGAGCACAAGATACCTGTTAGTGTCCTCGGCGTCGGATATTTTGATTAACTCCGCTTGAGTCGGACCACCAGCTACCAAGCGGTTGCGGATGGGGCAACACCCCGCTGCAGATGTGATCACGGAGATAAAGCGAGGCGCATCAACAGGTGCGGCAGAACCCGGGGTGAATTCGCTACGCTACGCGATATTCGTACGGCGGTTTGAAGACTTCGTGAAATCGCTTTTCCAGGACAGAATTTATGCCATCAACGCACTTTGCGAAAACTGCGGCAGTTTGCCAAAGATTGTTCGTCAAGGCGTGACGACTGACGTTTTGCGGCGCCTTCGGATTGGAGTTGATCATAGACACCATATCCGCAGCAAATAGCATTTTCGCTCGGTCCGAAAAATCATGGAAACCATAGCGATCGGGAGACTTTGTTGCGGACGCTATACTTGATTTGAGGTCTTCTAACTCGGATACGAGGCCTGCAACTGTCCTGTTGAAAGCATGTGATAGCTCTTCGCGAGTTACCAATTTCGATTCCACGATATCGTGAAGCAAACCCGAAATCACCAAATCCTCATCGTTTCCGTCAGTCGCTTCAGAGAGTATTCGTGCAACGTCCAAGACATGAAAGAAATGTTGCTCTGACGTATCCGTTGAGTATCTTTGCGACACAAACTCGATGGCCCTAGTAATTCTTGATGTATCTTTGAATATCATAACGTTACATCCTGTAATCCGCGAATAAGTTGTGGTTTATGGATTCGAGCGCGAAGTCCTGTGGCAAATACTTCGTGGCATGCTTTATCCGTGTGGTGATGCTAAAGCTCAATTCTTAAGAAAGTCTTAATATTTGTCTCAGTGGCTTGCTGGCGTCGTCAGCAGCCGTCCCACGAGCAGAGGATTGACTACGAGTGAATCCGTCTTGAGGCGAGGAGATGGGGTTTTGGTTGGCAACATAGGAGTAAATAACTATGGAAAATATTGCGAAATACCATGACAATGTCCGCAATCTTCCTTAACCTAGTTAAAGAATGACGGCAATTTAAGTGAAAAATGCTTTAGGAAATACGTGTTATGGAAGTTATTTGGCTCGCGTCTTACCCAAAATCGGGCAATACATTCATGAGGATGCTATTGCATTCCTATTTGTACGGCGTATCTGCCGACAGCAATCAGATTTCACGGGACATACCCGATATACACCAATTCAAGTCGCCCAATCAAGCGTTTGACGGTGCAGACAAGAAGAGGGTCCTGGTCAAGACTCACTTTTGCCTTTCAGCGCAACATCCCTACGCTACTTCCACTGCAGGATGTATTTACATCATGCGCGACCCCCGAGATGTGTTGCTCAGTAACGCTCGCTACCTCGGTGCGGACAAGGATAGCGACACTTTTAGAGCATTTGCAACCAGCTTCATCGAGAATCTGGGTGTTACTCGCTGGCGTCAAATGAATATGGGAAGCTGGCCAGAGCACATATCTAGTTGGCTATTTTCGGTAAACAAGTTGCCGCTCATTTTTGTAAAGTATTCCGACTTGAGAAATGACACCGCCAATACATTGAGGCAGGTGGTCCAATTTCTTGGTGAAGAAATAGATGAGTCGCGAATCCAGTCAGCGGTTGCTCGTTGTGCGCTGGAACAAGCACGGGAGTTCGAAATCAACGAAAAGAAATCAGGCAGAAGATCTCTGTACGTTGATCTTCCCAACAATGAACTCTTTATAGGCGCGGGGAAAATCGGTCAGTCCCTCAACCACATCGGAAATGACATCGAAGAACTCTACAACAAAAACTTTGGATCCTTTATAAGGATTTTTGGGTATTCATAAGAGACTGGGCGGATCCGATAACGGAATTCGTGCCCGTTGTGTGGTGGAGACGAGGAGGATCGAACTCCCGACCTTCGCATTGCGAACGCGACGCTCTCCCAGCTGAGCTACGTCCCCACGTATGATTGCAGCGTTCCGTTAAGGCAGTGGCAAACCTGCGGTGCGGTAAAAATTGCTTAAGTTGCTCAGGTCGTCAAATACCTCCGCTGCCCCCGCAAAGTCCTGATCGCGCGTGTAATCGTTTGTGGTAACGAAAGTCTTAATTCCAGCCGCTAGGCTGGAATTAAGACCGTTTTGAGAATCTTCCAACGCGATGCAGTCAGTCGCAGACATGCGCAGTCTTTCTAGCACCCAGTAGTAAATGTCGGGCGCAGGTTTCTTGTGAGGCACGATGTCGCCGCAGCCATTGGCCTCAAACAAGTCTGCCCAATCCCTGCCAAGTCCTACTTCAAGCAGCGCCGACACGTTTTCAGCGGTAGTGGTGGTAGCGATGGCCAGCGTTATTCCTGCGGCATGCGCGTCACCAATCAACTGTTTGATTCCCGGACGCAGCGGTATGTGTCCATCTCCGAGCATATTCGTGTAGTGCCGGGTCTTTACCGCGTGCAAATTTTTTACAAAGTCATCGAAATTGGCTGGTTGGGCAAAGTTGGGGATAAAATCTTTAACGTAGAATTTGATGCGCTCCTTGCCGCCGGTTACTTTGAGTAACTTTCCATACAAAGCAACATCCCAGTTCCAATCTAGGCCGCATTCCGCAAACGCCCTGTTGAAAGACATGCGGTGACCGTCCTCGGTATCCGCCAGCGTTCCATCGACATCGAAAATAATCGCTTTGGTAGTCATCCTGATTTTTCTGTAATCTGTATCTGAGTAGTCTATAGAAGCTCATTTTAGGGAGCGGCTTACTGCGACCAAACTGCACAGGCGCGAAGACAGTATATACGAAAGGAACCTTCATCTTTCGAAATGCCGACTTACACACGCATCATCTGTACAGTTGCGACGTCATAAATCAGCTTACATGCACGAGGTGTTGCGATCAACCTTGTGACTTCTTGCGCTTGAATTTTAATGCAAGCCCGGAATCTTTCCAGCCATGCCACGCATCAGCTTACCCATTCCGCCCTTGCTGAACATCTTCATCATCTTTTGAGTCTGTTCAAATTGGTTAAGAAGCTGATTGACGTGCATTACCTGTACGCCAGCGCCCAACGCGATACGACGTTTTCGCGAAGCCTTGATCAAATCCGGCTTGCTGCGCTCCAGTGGAGTCATAGAGTTGATGATGCCTTCTATGCGACTGATTGACTTATCGTCTACTTTTGAACTGGCAGCGGCTTGGCTGAGCTGCGCCGGTAGCTTGTCCATCAGCGCAGCCATACCACCCATTTTTCGCATTTGCACAACTTGCATTTTGAAGTCATTCAGGTCAAATCCTTGCCCACCTTTGACTTTCTTCGCGAGCTTTTGCGCCTCAACCTGGTCAACGCCGCGCTGAGCATCTTCTATCAGGGACAATACGTCGCCCATTCCCAGAACACGTGATGCCATCCGTTCGGGGTGGAATACTTCCAGACCGTTGGGCTTTTCACTTACACCGACAAATTTAATAGGCTTTCCGGTGATCTGTCGAACCGACAAGGCGGCACCGCCGCGCGCATCGCCGTCCAGTTTGGTCAGAATTACGCCCGTCAAAGGCAATGCGTCGCCAAATGCCTTGGCAGTGTTCACTGCATCTTGCCCGGTCATGGCATCAACCACGAACAACGTCTCAATCGGCTTGAGGGTGCTGTGCAAAAGCTGAATTTCACTCATCATTGCAGCGTCGATGGCCAGTCGGCCGGCGGTATCGACGATCAGCACGTCATGATAGTGTTTACGAGCATAGTCAAGCGCCGCCACTGCAATTTCATTCGGGATTTGGCTGGTATCCGAGGCGAAAAAGTCGATGCTTAGTTGCGTCGCCAATGTTCGTAACTGTTCAATCGCGGCTGGGCGGTATATATCGCAGCTGACCAGCAATACTTTCTTCTTGAGTTGATCATGTAGAAGCTTGGCGAGCTTGCCACAAGTTGTGGTTTTGCCGGCACCCTGCAATCCTGCCATCAGAATTACTGCAGGTGGGGTGGTCGCGAGATTGAGGGCGTCGTTTTGATCGCCCATTACCTTGGTCATTTCCCGATGAACAACGCCAATCAGCGCCTGACCAGGATTCAGACTGCCAATGACTTCTTGTCCGAGTGCAGCTTCCTTTACCTGTGAAATGAATTCCTTGACAACCGGCAGCGCGACGTCCGCCTCGAGTAGTGCCATGCGCACTTCCCGTAGCGCATCCTGTATGTTGCTTTCGGAAAGTCGCGCCTGCCCGCGCAAGTTCTTGATTACGCCGGAAAGACGTTGAGTTAGATTGTCCAGCATGAGAGTTTCAGAACAGTTTGGTGTAGAATCGCGACAGTCTAAAACATCCTGACAAAAAATGCATAACGTTATCCTTTCACTGTTTACCTTCGTTACTTATGGTGTATTGGCGGTCATTTTTTGGCGCGCAAACCTGCGTGGCGCCGGAGAAGTGCTAAGCCGGGGGATAGCGGGGCACCTCGTGTTGATTCCTTTGACATTGCATGGCTATTTGCTTGCTCAGGACGTGCTCACGGGTGGAGGGTTTAATTTGAGCATGACCAATGCCCTCTCCATGATCATCTGGATCACTTTGCTGGTGTATTGGATCGCCCGGTTTTTTTATCCCATAGGCGGATTGCAGTCGTTGGTGTTGCCATTGGCGGCTATATTCGTACTGCTGCCGGAATTTTTTCCAACCGCGCATCAGCTGGAAAATACCGGTCTACTTGCCTTCAAGGCCCATGTTGCCGCTGCAATGCTGGCATACAGCCTGTTCACTATCGCCATGTTGCATGCGGTATTGATTTCACAAGTGGAAAACCGCCTGCATCACGCGATGATGCCGAGAGTGCTACAAAGCCTTCCTCCGTTATTGACGATGGAGACTTTGCTGTTTCGCATGATCGGGATAGGCTTCGTATTACTTACCCTGACTCTGATTTCAGGGGGGGTGTTTTCCGAGCAAATTTTTGGGAAGGTCTGGCAATTCAACCACAAGGTATTGTTCGGCTTCATCTCTTGGGGCGTATTTGCCGTGCTGTTGTGGGGGCATCACTATTATGGTTGGCGTGGCCGTGTCGCGGTCCGTTGGACAGTCAGCGGTTTTGTGTTTCTTCTGCTGGCCTATCTGGGCAGCAAATTCGTCCTGGAAGTACTGCTGCAAAGATAAGTTGCCCCAGAATTTTCCGCAGCGACGCTTAGGCTTGCAATAACCGGCCTATATGTCGTAGAATCCGCGCCCTTTCGCTAGGCTCATTAATATTTAGGTAGGTTACCAATGGTTATTATCCGTCTTTCACGTGGTGGTTCAAAGAATCGCCCATACTATCATGTAGTTGTGGCTGATTCACGCAATCGCCGCGATGGGCGCTTTATCGAGCGTCTGGGCTTCTATAATCCGATCGCTGCCGAAGGCCAAGAAGGGTTGCGTATGGAGCTCGAGCGCATCGGTCATTGGCAGAGTAAAGGCGCGCAATTGAGCGACGCCGTCGCCAAACTGGTCAAACGTGCAGGCACTAGCGCAACAGCCTAAAAATTCCGATCCCATGGTTATCATGGGGCGAGTTGCAGCCGCGCATGGTATACGCGGATGGGTCAAGGTTCAGCCATACACGGAATATCTCGACAGTCTGCAGGGATTCAGTTCGTGGTGGCTCGGCAATGAAAGCGGGCCATGGTCCGAGGTTAAAGTCGCGAATTGTGAGGTGCATAACAAGACATTGGCGGCACAATTTCCAGAATGTACGGATCGGACTGCTGCCGAAAGGCTTAAGGGCTTGTTAATTGCGGTCCCGAGAAGTGGCTTGCCGGAGCAGAGTGAAGGTGAATATTACTGGGTCGATTTGATCGGTCTAGATGTTGTTAACGAGCAAGGCGAGCACTTGGGTAAGGTTGACCACCTGCTTGAAACTGGTGCCAATCAAGTGCTGAGTGTACTGGTTGACTCTCGGGAGTTGCTGATTCCATTCGTGGCCTCAGTTATCAAGCAGGTAGACATACAAGGACATTTAATCAGTGTAGATTGGTCGGCGGACAACTGAGTAATGATATTTGACGTAATTACTTTATTTCCGCAAATGTTTGATGCACTGACGCAGTATGGCATTACGCGTCGAGCAGCTGAACAGGGCAATTACGTATTGAAGACGTGGAATCCACGAGATTTCACAGCTGACAATTACCGTTCCATCGACGACAGGCCATATGGTGGTGGTCCGGGAATGGTGATGTTAGCCGAACCATTGGCCGCTGCTATCGGTGCGGCCAAACGGCGCCAAGCGGGCGACGGCGTGGCGAACAGCCGAGTGGTGTATTTGTCACCACAGGGCAAGTTGCTGACACATGCGGTAGTTTGTGATTTGGTGGCTCAGCCGCGTGATGGGCTGATCCTGTTGGCCGGGCGCTACGAAGGAATTGATGAGCGCCTGATAAGGCAGTGCGTAGATGTAGAAATTTCCATCGGTGATTATGTGTTGTCCGGTGGTGAGTTGGCAGCGATGGTGTTGGTTGACAGTTTGGTAAGGCAACTACCCGGTGTATTGGGAGATGCGGAGTCTGCCGAACAGGAGTCGTTTGTGCAGGGACTGCTGGATTGCCCGCACTTTACTCGCCCGGAGTTGTTTAATGGTGAAGCCGTGCCCCCGGTACTGTTGTCCGGTAATCATGCGGATATACAGGGTTGGCGGCTTCAGCAGTCGTTGGGCAGGACGTGGTTGCGCAGACCGGAGTTGCTGGCCGGGCGTAATTTGACAAAAGAGGAATCTGGTCTTCTGGCACAGTTTCAGAAGGAACAAGATCCGATAAACTAGGAGTGACTGAAGTGAATTTGATCGAACAATTGGAACAAGAAGAAATTGCCAGACTAGGCAAAACTATCCCCACTTTCGCAGCAGGCGACACGGTAGTTGTGAGCGTGAATG
>JBARHR010000142.1:0-4515 GCA_049799335.1 Gallionella sp.
AGGAAACCGTGCGCGACTGGTTGCACAGCTACGGCTATCGCAACATACGCATGCCTTTGGTCGAACCGACCTCGCTGTTCAAACGCGCGATCGGCGAGGTGACCGACATTGTCGAGAAGGAAATGTACAGCTTTGCCGATGCGCTCAATGGCGACCAATTGACATTGAGACCCGAAGGGACCGCGTCCTGCGTGCGAGCCGTGCTGCAGCACAACTTGCTGTATAACTCACCACAGCGGCTTTATTACAGCGGTCAGATGTTTCGCCACGAGCGGCCGCAGAAGGGGCGTTACCGGCAGTTCCACCAGTTTGGCGTCGAAGCGCTGGGATTTGCCGGACCGGATATCGATGCGGAGCAGATACTGATGTGCGCGAGACTATGGCGCAAGCTGGGACTGGGCGACGTAGCGCTGCAACTGAACACATTGGGAGATGCGGCGTCGCGCCAACGGCACCGGGACAAACTGATCGCATACTTCGAACAGCACAAAGAGTTGCTGGATACGGATGCGACGCGTCGTCTTCATTCCAATCCGTTGCGCATACTGGATAGCAAAAATCCGGCTATGCAGGAGTTGATAGAGTCTGCACCGAAGTTGCTGGATGAACTGGAAGATGATGCACTGCAACATTTTGCCGCAGTCCAGGACACCCTGCGGCAACACGGTATTGCATTCGAGATCAATCCGCGTCTGGTGCGAGGTCTGGACTATTACAATCGCACGGTGTTCGAGTGGGTGACCACGCGCCTCGGCGCGCAAGGCACCATCTGTGCCGGTGGACGATATGACGGGCTGGTCGAGCAGATCGGTGGCAAGCCCGCGCCGGCGACCGGTTTTGCAATGGGTGTGGAGCGCTTGCTGGCACTGTTGCAGGACGACGGCATGGCATTACCCAAGCAGCAGCTGGATGTTTACGTCGTGCATCAAGGTGAGTTGGCCTATGCAATGGCGAGCCGTGTAGCGGAGCAGTTACGTGATGATAATCTGCTCGTACTGTGGCATTGCGGGGGCGGCAGCTTTAAGTCGCAAATGAAAAAAGCTGATGGCAGCGGGGCAACTGTCGCTGTATTGATCGGTGATGACGAAGCTCAGGCCGGTGAAGTTAGCATCAAGCCGATGCGTGGTGGCGAGCAGGTCAGGGTATCCGCAAACAATCTTGTAGCGACAATCAATCAATTTATCAATCAGGAGTAATCAGCATGGCAGCACTGGATTTGCAGGAACAGGAGCAGGTTGAAGAGTTCAAGGCGTGGTGGAAGGAAAACCGCAATCACTTGATCGGCGCTGTCCTGATTGTTGTGGTCGTAATCGGCGGTTGGCGGGGCTGGCATTATTATCAATATAGACAATCGTCACAGGCTGCGACGCTCTATGAGGGATTCCTCAAACAATTGGAAAGCAGCGACGCCGGGCGGGTTAACGATGCCGCCACTGTGGTCATGGACAAGTTTGCCGGAACCGGATATGCGCCGCGGGCGGCGCTGCTGGCAGCGACACTTAATGTACAGAACAAGGATGCGGAGCGCGCCAAAACACAATTGAAGTGGGTTGCGGATCATGCCGGTGAAGCGGAATTGCGCGATGTGGCGCGGCTCAGGCTGGCTTCGATGTACCTAGATGAGTCCAAGTATTCAGAAGCGCTACAGTTACTGAATGCCAAACATCCCGCGTCTTTTGACGGGCTGTATGAAGATCTGCGCGGCGATGTATTGAATGCGCAGGGCAAGCATGACGATGCCAGAAGTGCTTACAAGTTGGCCTACGAAAAAACCGGTGAAGGCAGCGTGTACCGGAATCTGATCCAGATGAAAATGGACGCGCTGGTAAGCAGTAAATGAAATTGTGTCAATCCGCTCTGCTGATATTCGCGCTTTCGCTATTGGCCGGGTGTTCCAGCGATTCGGGTCCGGAATGGGCAGATATCAAGGGCGAGGCGGGGCCTGCCAAGCTGATAGAGTTTACAGCGTCGGTAAAATTCGACGTGCGTTGGAAAGCTGAGCTGGGCGATTCGCGTCTTAACGTGCTAACGCCCGCATCGTCGGGCGGAGCGGTTTATGGCGCGTCTGCAAAAGGCCAGCTGTTTAGCTTGAGCAGCGCCAGTGGCAAGCAGCTATGGAAGATCGATACCGGTGTCGCTATAAGCGGCGGTGTCGGCAGTGGCGATGGTCTGATACTGCTTGGCAGTGACAAAGGTGAGGTATTTGCGTTTGACGAGAACGGCAAGCAGCGCTGGAAGACCATGGTCTCCAGCGAGGTACTAAGTGCACCGCAAGTTGCCGATGGTCTGGTACTGGTGCGCAGCGGCGACGGGCGCATTGCCGGTTTGAATGCTGCGGACGGCAAACAGTTGTGGCTTTATGAACGCAGTACGCCGGCACTGGTGGTGCGAAACCACGCGGGCTTGACGGTACAGCGCGGTGTGGCCTATGCGGGATTTGCCGGCGGCAAACTGGTTGCGCTGAAAATTTCGGACGGTTCGGTGCTTTGGGAGGTCGCGGTTTCCATACCCCGTGGTAACACCGAGTTGGAGCGCATCAGCGATATAACCAGCAGTCCGGTGGTGGACGACGATGAAGTTTGTGCCATTGCATTCCAGGGAAGGTTGGCGTGTTTTGATCCGCTGCGCGGCAATCCTTTATGGAACCGCGACATTTCCGGCGATAAGGCCATGCTGCTGCTGCGTAGCTATTTGTATATCAGTGACGCCAAAGGATCGGTGATGATGCTGGACAAAGCCAGCGGAAGCACGGTCTGGAAGAATGACAAACTGTTGCTGCGCAATACATCGTCTCCGCAGGTGCTGGGCGATTTGGTTGTAGTTGGCGACTATGCGGGGTACCTGCACGCGCTGACTCGCGAGGATGGCAGCATGGCGGCACGCATCAAGCTGGATGGCGGTGCAATTCAGTCCTCGCCACTTGCGCTGGACGGGGGTTTGCTGGTGCAGACTCGGGACGGCGCATTGTATTCACTGTCCGTCAAATAGAGAAAGTATCCCGCATGTTGCCAACACTGGTACTGGTAGGTCGCCCCAACGTTGGCAAATCAACTTTGTTCAATCGTCTGACGCGCAGCCGTGACGCACTGGTGGCTGACCAGCCGGGCTTGACGCGCGATCGCCATTACGGACGCGGCAGGGTGGGCGAATTTCCCTATCTGGTGGTGGATACCGGCGGACTGGAGCCGGTCGCAAAAGACGGCATCATGTTCGAGATGGCCAAACAAAGTCGCCAGGCGGTGGACGAAGCGGACGTGGTGCTTTTTCTGGTGGACGGTCGCGCCGGTTGCACGCCACAGGACGGGATTATCGCGGAACAACTGCGCAAGACCGGCAAGCGCATCCTGCTATTGGTCAATAAAGCCGAAGGAATGGCGCGTGCCAAGGTTACCCTTGAGTTCTTTGAACTCGGTCTGGGTGAGCCATTGCCGATTTCATCGGCACACGGAGACAACGTCACGGAAGTAGTCGAAATCGCGTTGGAGGGATTTACCTCTGCGGCCCGGGAGACAACCGACGAAACCGAAGCCAGCCATGAACATCCGCCCAAAATTGCCATAGTGGGCCGCCCCAACGTCGGCAAATCCACCCTGGTGAACGCGATACTCGGCGAACAACGAGTGATCGCTTTTGACGAACCAGGCACCACGCGCGACAGTATCTATATCGATTTTGAACGAGAGGGTAAGCACTACACCATTATTGATACAGCAGGTGTAAGACGCCGCGGAAAAGTGGATGAGGCTGTGGAAAAATTCTCCGTGATCAAGACGATGAAGGCCATCGAAGATGCCAATGTAGTAGTGCTGGTAGTCGATGCGCGCGATCAAATTACAGAGCAGGATGCCCATGTAGCCGACTATGTGCTGCAGGCGGGCCGCGCCTTGGTGCTGGCGGTCAACAAGTGGGATGGCCTCGGTGAACATCAGCGCGACATGGTCAAGAACGACATCGAGCGCAAACTGCACTTTCTGAGTTTCGCCAAGCGGCATTACATATCGGCGTTGAACGGCAACGGAATTGCGGCGGTGCTGAAGTCGGTGAACGAAGCTTACGCCGCAGCGATGGCGAAATTGTCCACTCCCAAACTGACACGTGCGCTGATTGCCGCACTGGAAAAACAGGCGCCGCCCAAAGGGGGACGCTTTACGCCGAAGATGCGCTATGCTCATCAGGGTGGCAGCAACCCGCCATTGATAGTGATCCACGGCAGCGGCCTGGACGATGTTGCTGCAGGATATTCGCGTTATCTGGAACGTACATTCTGTGAAATTTTCAAGCTGCAAGGTACACCGCTGAGAATACAGTACAACTCCAGCAAGAATCCGTTCGAGGGCACGAAGCCCAAGCCGCTGACCGAAGCAGAACAGCGTCGTGCACACCGCGCGAGGATACGCGGGCGCAGGCTGTACGGTTAGTACCGGTGAGATTTGATCAACGGAATTTTCGTAAAGCCCGACGCAATAGTTTCTTATAATCACGCTTCGGAATTTAATGCTACCGGACAAGTAGCTT
>JBARHR010000143.1:0-8578 GCA_049799335.1 Gallionella sp.
GACCTGGTGATGGCGCTAACTGGTGGCGGGCCGGGCTTCTCCAGCGATACTCCCGCCACCTTCATGTACACCGTTTCGTTCACCCGCAATCAAATAGGTATGGGCGCTGCGAGCGCCATGATGATGCTGATGATCGTTGCCGCCGTTGTGGTGCCTTTCATGTATTCCGAATTAAGGAGTTCGCGCCGTGGCTAATTCCGATACTCAAACACAGGGTGCGTCGCGCGTCGGGAGGTTCGCCATCTATTTGCTGCTGGGTCTGGTGTGCCTGTACTACCTCATGCCGCTGTTTGTAATGGTCTCGACTTCGCTGAAAACGCTCGATGACATCCGTACCGGCAATCTGTTGGCCTTGCCCAGTCAGATCACCCTTGACCCCTGGAAAGAAGCTTGGTCCGGTGCGTGCATCGGGGTGCGCTGTGAAGGCATGAGCGTGTATTTCTGGAACTCGTTTCGCTTCGTCGTTCCCGCCGTGCTGATCACCACCATCGTGGGTGCCTTTAATGGCTACGTACTGACAATGTGGCGCTTCAAAGGCAGCGATTTATTTTTCACTGCACTGATGATCGGCTGTTTCATCCCGTTTCAAGTGGTGCTGTTGCCGATGGCACGGACGCTGGGACTGTTTGGCATTGCCAATTCCATCCTGGGGCTGATATTTGTGCACGTAGTTTACGGACTCGCCTTCACCACGCTGTTTTTTCGCAATTACTACATTTCGATTCCCGATGAGCTGGTCAAGGCAGCCAAGATCGATGGCGCTGGATTCTTTCGCATCTTCTGGCGCATCATTCTGCCGCTTTCCACACCTATCGTTGTGGTATCCATCATCTGGCAATTCACGCAAATCTGGAACGACTTCCTGTTTGGCGTGGTGTTTTCGTCTGGTGACAAACAACCCGTCACCGTGGCGCTAAACAACCTGGTCAACACGTCGACTGGTGTGATCGGCTACAACGTCGACATGGCAGCAGCGATCATCGCCGCATTGCCAACACTGTTTGTTTATATAGTTGCCGGTAAATATTTTGTGCGCGGGCTGACTGCCGGTGCGGTCAAAGGTTAGGGGACACAACTATGGGCGCTTTATCAATAAGAGACGTACGCAAATCCTACGGCACTACCGAGATACTCAAGGGCATCAACATCGAGATTGAGGAAGGTGAATTCCTGATCCTGGTCGGTCCTTCCGGCTGCGGCAAGTCGACGTTGCTCTCCATGATCGCCGGACTCGACAGCATTACGTCAGGCGAAGTGCATATTGGTGGCCGCATGGTCAACAATTTAAGCCCCAAGGACCGCGATATCGCCATGGTGTTCCAATCCTATGCGCTCTACCCCAACATGACAGTCAGGGAAAACATTTCTTTCGGCTTGGAGATCCGCAAAGTCCCCAAGTCGGAGCGGGCCAGAATCGTTGCGCAAGTTGCACAGATTCTGCAGATGGAGCAATTGCTGGACCGCAAGCCCTCGCAACTTTCCGGCGGGCAGCGGCAGCGGGTTGCCATGGGTCGCGCCATAGCACGTGACCCCACGCTATTTCTCTTCGACGAACCTTTATCCAATCTGGACGCCAAGCTGCGCGTCGAGATGCGCACCGAAATCAAGCTGTTGCACAAGCGCGTCGGCAAGACCATCGTTTACGTGACCCACGATCAGATTGAAGCCATGACACTGGGTGACAAGATCGCGGTAATGAAAGCAGGAGAAGTCATGCAGTTTGGCACGCCTCAGCAAATTTATGACAATCCCGCCAATTTGTTCGTCGCCAGCTTCATGGGTTCCCCATCAATGAACTTCATCCCCTGCGAAGTCGCCATCAATGGCAATTCCACCACGTTGAAAATAGAAACGGGTGGGCAAACACATCACTTTCCAACTAACGCTGCGGACGTCGCGCTGAAAAGCTATGCCGGGAAAGAAATTCTCGCCGGCATCCGCCCGGAGAAGATCACTCACAAAGTGGAATTTCTCGCTGGCGCGCCCAACTTCTACGTTGCCGAGTCGCAAATCGAGATAGCCGAACCCACCGGCGCCGACACTCTGCTGATGGTCAAAATCAACGGCAAAGATGTCGTCTGCAGAGTTCATCCCGACCATGCAGGCCGCCATGGTGAACGCATGGCACTGATGTTTGATATGTCCAAGACCGTCTATTTCGATCCCGTGACCGAGTTGCGCATTGCCTGATACGCTCAAATTTGCATTGGTCGGGTACGGCTACGCTGGCAAAACAATACACGCACCCCTAATTGGCTGCGTTGAGAATCTGAACCTGGTCGCGGTATGTTCCAGCAATCCGGAAAAAGTCTTAGTCGACTTCCCTGCGGTAGAAGTAAGTGCGTCACTCGATGCGTTGTTCGCCGATACTCAAATTGATGCAGTCGCCATTGCCACTCCCAACGACACACATTTCAGTCTGGCCAAACAATCACTGCTCGCGGGAAAACATGTCGTCGTAGACAAACCCTTTACCGTCACCGCCGCTCAAGCGCGAGAACTAAAGTCCTTAGCGGAGAAAGGTAAACTTGTGCTGTCGGCGTTCCATAACCGCCGCTGGGATTCTGATTTCCTGACCTTGCGCAAGGTCGTTGCTTCTCAAGAACTCGGTGAACTGGTAAGTTTCGAGTCCCGATTTGACCGCTTTCGCCCCGAAGTCAGAACGCGCTGGCGCGAGCAAATCGGGGATGGAACAGGACTATGGTATGACCTCGGGCCACATTTGCTGGATCAAGCATTACAACTGTTTGGTTGCCCGATTGCTCTACAGGCAGACTTTGCAACACAACGCGACGGTGGGAAAGCGACCGACTACTTTCACGTGCTACTGCGCTATGACCGACTGCGCGTCATCCTCCACGCCAGCATGTTAGTGGCCGACGAAAGCCCGCGCTTTATTCTAAGAGGCGTTTCAGGCAGTTATGCAAAATTCGGACTGGACACTCAGGAAGAGAGCCTCAAGTGCGGGGTTTCACCCAGCAGCGCGCATTACGGGGAAGACCCGCGTGAAGGCGTATTGCAGACACCGGCTAGCGCTCCCGGTGTCACCCGCCTGGTGCCTAACCTGCGTGGTGATTATCGCCTGTTCTATTCCGGATTTCGAGATGCAGTTTTATTGAACACCGCCAATCCCGTTTCATTGGAAGACGCGGTATCGACAATGGATTTGATCGAACTGGCTAGCAAGAGCGCAATTTTGCGAAAAGAAATCACGTTGCCCCGGATAGCGAAGCGACACCATCTGTTGAAGCACAGTCATGCATTCCAACCGCAGTGAAACTCGTCGAGTGTCTAACGCAACTGCGCGGTCATTGGTTTTTTTGGAACTTGGATTTTTGAAGACTTGGGCTTTTGAAAACTAGCCTGCCTCAATACTCCAACCTGTCTGCATCGTTCGGTGAATAGTAGGTAGCAATGCTGCCTGATATTCAGCAATCCGATGCTGTGCTTTGGTAACACTCGCGGAATCAACATGGAATTCCAGGCGCAGATCAAATTCCCGCGCCTCGCCTGGCAGCAGGGTCGCAACCCGTCCATGAACCTGTTCATATGAACGTGGATTGGGGAAATTTATCCCCGGTTCCAATCCCACCACATACCCGTCGCGAACCGAAGCGGTATTTTTCCACAGCGTAAAGCAGGGCAACTGTGACAAATTGAAATGCAGGCTGACTCCCAGGGTACGGGTGGAATTCGCCAACAGTATTTGCGTTCGGCCCGCTTCGTCTCCCAGCAATTCCATGAAATAAACCTGTTCGACAAATCCCGCTTCCGGTGCCGCGATCTTGGACCAGTGATCGATCGCTTCTGCAGCGTTATGCGTGCGAGGAACCAGAGTCTTCAGCGGTACAAACACTTCCGAACCCGCATCCAGAAATGGCTTGCCAAAATTGATGTGATACAACAGTTGAAACTCGCATCGCGAGTCGGAAGTATTGGCAACCTTGTCGTGTATGACAATCTCGGATGAAGCTAACCTGGTCGACACCGCGGCGTGAAGTTGCAGTTTCTGAAATTTGAATCGGGACTCCTCAATGCACCCGTCCAACCGGATTCCTTCATTTCCGCTATCAACACCGGCCGCAACTTTGTATGCAGGCAGGTTGGCTATCTTCCCGTGCAGCGGATATTTCAATTTGCCGTTGCTATCAAATTCCGGCGCACCGTTGCTTTCGAGACCGCATCGGCACAGCAATTCATCGAAGCCGCCCAGCCAACCCAGTCCGCTTTCGTCATGTATCGGCACATACTTGGGATGTACCGGACCGCGCACCGGGGATTGCCAACCGATCTCGATACCATCCATCCAGGCTTTCCAAATTCCCATGCCGCGTTCCGGCAAAACCCAGAATCTCATCCGACCGTTGTCGACTTCGATAATTTCCATTCCGCCACGCAAGCCGCCCTGCAACGTGCGCTTGATGACGGAAAACTTTTCGCTACTCTCCACGATATCCGCCGCGCTCAGCATCAGCTCTTGGCGGTTTCTCGCATCATCGCCGATCAGCACTTTTGCCGCACTCACCATGTTGTCAGTCCATTGATCCTGAGTAGCAAAGTAACCTCTGCCAATGTCGGCGGATAGGGTCCGGCATGGGTTGCCGCCAACGCGGCAGCAGCGGCCGCGACTTGCAAATGCATGGCATTTTCCGCTGAAGGGCGCAGCAGGAGACTCGATATCCATCCGCCCATAGACGCATCTCCACAACCGACCGTGTCGCGCACATCAACTTTGAAGGCGGATTGTTCAACAATATCGGAACCGGCAAACAGCGTCATGCCAGATTCACCCCTGGTCAGCAGGATATGCGCGTCAGGGGCCAACAAACGCAGGCGACCCAATGCCTCCGCAGGCGCAATCCCGGGGAAGATGCCGAGCAAGTCGTCATCGGAAACCTTGATGTAGTCGGCAACGGTCGCAATCGAACGGAATGTCTCTGCGTAGTCTTGAGTCGCTGCCATGCTCCGGTAATTGGGATCAAACGCGATTTTCTTTCCGACGTCCTTGGCGGCATAGGCTTCGCCAACCAATTTCGCCGCTAGCGGTTCACGCATCAGGCTGATACCGCCAAGATGCACGGTCTCCACCGCGTTGCGCCAACCCGCAGGCAGCAGTGTCGGGTCAAAGTGCAAGTCGGCGCTGTCGTTACCAATAAAAAAATAGTGGGGCGGATGTTGGGAAGGAACCATGGCCAGCAGCGGGGCCGCATCGACGCGTTGCAGAAAGCGGTCATCCAGCCCCGCTGCCGCACCTTCGCTGGCAAGTTGGTCACCAAACAAGTCCTTGCTTACTGCGCCCGCCAACGCCGTCGCAATTCCCAACCTCGCTCCGACTCGCGCCACGTTCCAACACGCGCCCCCGGGGACGGCAAGCCATCTTCCGTCATCCTGTCGCAACATATCGGTCAGCGCCTCGCCAAAAACGACGTAGCGTGGAAGTTCAACCGCCATCGCGCATCACCGTTGTGATACTTTCCTGAACGCGTGCTGGGTTCATTGGAACACCGCAATGTCCTTGATTAGCTCCGTCGCCCCCGGTACGTTGTTCGGGTCGACCGCTCCGGTTATCAGTCCCACGATCTGTTCCGGATTGCTTTCCGATGTAAGCACAGACGCAATGATTCGACCCTGTCTGAACACCCAGATGCGATCGGAAAGCGCGAATACCTGGCGCAGATTGTGGCTGATGATGATGAGTGGAACGCCTCGTTTCTTCAAACCCTTGATGATTTCCTCGACGCGCGCGGTTTCCTGTATGCCCAGGGCTGCCGTCGGTTCATCGAGGATGATCATTTTCTTGGCGAAGCCGGCAGCGCGGGCGATCGCCACGCACTGGCGTTGCCCACCAGACATTCCGCGAAGTGTCTCGCTCATGTCCTGAATCTTCACCCCGGTGGTCGCCAGCATGGTGACCGATTCTTCGCGCATCGCCTTGTGGTCAAGTACCGACAACGGTCCGAGTTTCAGCCTTAATTTTTCGCGCCCCAAAAAAATATTTGCCGGCACATCCAGATCTTCCGCCAACGCAAGCGTCTGATAGACGGTCTCGATACCCTGGTCTCGCGCGTCCAGCGGTGAATCGAAATTGACTTCTTTGGTATCGATGCAGATGGTGCCGCTGTTGGGCTGCTCTACACCGGTAATCAAGCGCACGAAGGTGCTCTTGCCGGCGCCGTTGTCGCCCACTATTGCAGCGTGTTCTCCGGGAGCCAGCGCAAAATTCGCGTCGGTCAATGCTTTCACACCACCGTAATGCTTGGTCAATCCGCGTATTCTCAATACAGGTATTTGGTCGTCCATAATAGTCTCCAGTATTTTGCCCGGTGTTATTTGCGCAACAGCCGTTGACGACGTATCACGTCGATCCAGACGGCTACGATTACTACCGCACCGATCGCCATCATTTGCTTGAACTGTGATATCTCCAGCAGGTTCATGCCGTTGCGTATCATCGTGATCAATATCGCGCCGAGCAAACTGCCAATGATGCTGCCGCGACCGCCGAACAGGGATGTTCCGCCGAGTATTACTGCGGCAATCGCGTCCAACTCAAACATTTGCGCAATTTTTCCGCTTGAGGAATCCATCCGGCCTATCAGCACAATCGCTGCCAGTGCGCAGCACAATCCGGATACAACATACACACCGAGCTTGTACCAGCGAATATTGATACCAACCTGTCGCGCACCCATTTCGTTCGACCCGATGGCGTATACATAACGACCCAGCTTGGTGCTGGATAAAACAAATGACATGCTGACGTAAAACAGCACCATGATTACAATCGGCATGGGAATCAAGCCGAACAGATTGCCATATCCGATGAACGGAAAAGGATCAGGTAGGCCGGACATATCAAAGCCACCGGTGGCGTCAAACGCCAAACCGCGCCAAAGCGTCAAGCCACCCAATGTGACGATGAACGCGGGTATACCGACAAACGCGACCAGATAGCCGTTAAACAAACCAACAGCCGCACCAATCCCAAGAGCCGCCAGAATGGCCAGATACGGATCTATACCGAGTTTGATCATCATGTAGCCTGAAACCGCACCAGACAGCGCGGTCAGAGCGCCTACTGCGAGGTCAACCCCGCCAGTCAGAATTACGAAGGTTTGTCCGCCGGCCAGCAAGGCGATGACCGAAGCCTGCACCAGTATATTGCTGAGATTTCTGCTGTTCAGGAAATACGGAGATGCGATGGATAACAAAACCCCCAGCACCAACACAGCAACCAGTGCACCGTACCATTCTTTTCGAGTAAGTGATTTCATCATTATTCCTTGGAAGTCGGGATGGACAGACCGCAGGACCATCCCGGTTGTAAATGACAGAGGAACATCACTTCATTTTCATGAACTGCACCACACCTGAATCCTTGGCAAACTTGTCCACGTTGGAAGGAAGTACCAGGAACGCGCCAGTATCAATACGCGCATCAACCTTTTGCTTTTTTGCCGCGGCAATCGCAGTTTCCACACCAATTTGACCAATCTTGGCCAGCATCTGTGCGGCATTTGCTTGCTGCCATCCCTGCTTCATCATGTCGAGGCCACCGGGTGAACCATCAAAACCGGCCAGCTTGATCTCGCCCGGTTTTATGCCGGCGCCCTTCATCGCGGCGACAGCGCCTAGCGCACCACCGTCCCAGGCACACGCGATCAACTTGACATCCGGATTTGCGCGCAATGCCGATTCCACCCCGTTCTGCGCTTGAGATTGATCCCAGGTTGTCGATACTTCAATAATTTTGACATTGGGATGCTTCGCTTTGAGCGCATCGACAAATCCTTTCTTGCGCTCCTGACCTGTTGATTGACCTAGATCACCGGTCACATAAATAACCTTGTTGCCGTCTGTGACCTGGGTCGCAGCCCAGTCACCCTGGACGTTTGCCGCCTTGATGTTGTCGGTTGCAACATAGCTGGTAATTTTGGCCCCGGTGATTCCGGTATCCACGGCCACGACCGGAATCCCCGCCGCCAAGGCGCGATTTACCGCAGGCGCGATGCCAGCGCTGTCGACTGGCGCAATGGCAATTGCATCAACCTGACGGGTAATCATGTCTTCAACGATGGCCAGTTGTTTGGACAATTCGCCTTTCTCCGCCGCCAACTGGATGAATTTGACGCCCGCGTCCTTGCCGGCTTTTGCCGCGCCGCCGTTGATCAACGTCCAGCCTTCATTGGTATTGCCGTTGGTGATGTAGGCAATGGTCAGTTCGGCATGTGCCACCGTCATCAGACTTGCAGAAATCATGGCAACTGCCAATCTACCCACAATATGTTTTAAATTCATTTTGCAACCTCCTTATAAAATTTGAGTTCACATGCACGCTACAACATTTCAGCAGGTGCAGAACAACCTGCCGCCTCGCCAGCAACTATTGCTAGTTGCTGGCATATGCTAGGCCTAGTATTTCTTACCACCAGGATTCCACTTGTATACCAGCCGTGGTGGTGGAAGTGCGGCCACCTGCTCCGAATCCTGGAGCGGCTACGGTTCCCGCATTGGCTGTTGCGGCAGCATCGTTCCAGCTTGCTTTAGTCACATAGAAGCGCAACTCGGGGCGTGAATA
>JBARHR010000144.1:0-1834 GCA_049799335.1 Gallionella sp.
TGGAAACACTTTCAGGCGACAACAAGTGGCGCGCAAAAAGTGGCAGTGGTACTTGCATGAATAGCAGATAAAGTAACCAAGCAGCGAACAACCAGAACATAATTCTGGCACCAGATACCGCTGCACCCGGATACACCGCAAAGCGCAGCCACCCAACGATCCACATTATGGACAGCAAGGCAATCCATATCTCAAAAAAAGCTTCCGCCCAAATGCGGTTGCTGCCAAACGGCAGAGGCAACCACACCAACAACGCAAGCAGGCCATAAAACAAGTTCCGTTCAAAGGCCAAATTTTTTAAATTTACTGACACGTGATTCCCGCCTTGCCCGCACATTCGTTGCGATGCACTTTCGCCACGTCCTCCATTGACTTGGATTGATGTTCCATGCCGCGAACAAATACGTGCTGAATCAATTCTTGCTCATCAGGAGGCATTTTTGGCCAGGCACTTAAGCCGACGTCGGCAAGAGACGTTAGCAAATCAGGCTCCCACGGACCGAGTTCCACCGCGCGATGCAACGACTGACGAAATTCGCTATCGTACTCTCCCAAGTCGCGCTTAATTGTTGACAAGATAGCCCAACTGTACGGGGAGGCGGGTCGCAATGCAATTGCGATTCGTATTTCTGATAATCCCGTTCGCAACCGCGAGATTTTTTCGGCGGGGGCCGTATCCGCTGCAGCCGCACGCATCAAACTCAGGCGAGCAAGATTTTCGTGAATTTCAGGATCATTATTCGCGAGATCACGTGCAGTCTCCAGTTGAACTTCAACTTCCTCAATCTCTTCTGCCGTGGGAAAACGCGAGGTGGAGCGCCAATAGTCCATAGTCACGAACGCACTCAACGAGCGCATTTCGGCGACTCCAACCTTTACGGCCGAAAACAAAATGAAAAGCAGAAACATGAAGGCAGCCCAAGGGACGTACTTCTTAACCAACGATTCCATGCATATGTGAAAACATAAAGATCAGATCTTGATTCCCAGAAAAGTCTTGGCTGGAGGCTTGCCATCCCGCTTGTAGCTATATTCGTACGGGTCCGAATAACGCTCATAAAGGTCAGATTTTTTCGGATCCACCTGACTCAACACCACACCGAGCAATGGCGCATTTACTTTGATGAGTCTCTTGATGACAGCAGAGGCAAGCTGATATGGCGTAGAGTCGGCTTTAACTACGAACAGGACGGCATTCGCGTATCCCGAAATGACCAGCGAATCACTCACTGGCCTAAGGGGTGGACAATCGATGACAACCACATCGAAAAGCTGTTTTACTTTTTCGATGGTCTCGCCGAACCGCTGCGACGAAAGAAACTCAAGCGGAGAATTAAAGCGCTTACCCGCAGGAAGAATAAACACGTGTGGATTATCTGTCGCATGTATGCAATCCTTAAGCGCCGCTTCTTCTGCAAGGTAATCGACGAGACCGAGCTCGCTATCCAGGCCTCCAACCGCCTGAGCCAAACTCGGCCTGCGTATATCTCCATCGATCAACAGAACTTTCTTTACTTGTCCCAGTGCAAAGGCGAGATTTGCCGCGACCGTGGTCTTGCCCTCGCCGGGTACGGACGAGGTAACCATCACTACCCGATGTGGTTCGTCGATCGCCGACAACAAAACTGCAGTACGTAATGTTCGAACCGATTCCGCAAATGGCGAATTCTGATCCTCCAGAAATGCTCGCGCTACGTCCGGTAACTTGCTTTCCGCATCTTCAAATTTCTGAATAGATCCCAGCACTTCAATACCCAAGCGACGTTCAATATCCGCAACCGAATGCATCGTGTTATCCATATAATCCATGACGAAAACCAGCAACACTCCGACC
>JBARHR010000145.1:0-5388 GCA_049799335.1 Gallionella sp.
ATACATGTATGTCCCAGGCCCCCTGGAACGGCTATCTTTCAATATATTCCAGCGAAGAAACCATATTATTATCTTTAGTCAATTTGGTAGATTTACTTTTCCGCATATGCTTGCGGTTAGCCGAAACTAACCTATCGATTGAGCAAAAGCGAAGAGAAGTTGATTCGTCTTCACGTTGTTTACATTTTCTGTACTCACGGATATGGCGTCGAACTGACTAGAGAGAGGTAACAACTTTTTGATGCCATCATATGGATCAAGAACTCTCTCTTTCTGCCCGCGCATTGGGTGCTGAACGTGCTCAACTTGTGTGCTGTTTCGTCCGTCTCCCGGGTTGGTCAAACGCCGACAATATCGCGCGATGGGTCGGTGTCAATCGACTGCGTTATGCCGATGAACTGGTCAAGCGCAACGTCCTGATACGGCTTGAAACAGGTCTTCGGCATGCTGACCGCTACGCCTACATCCTCAGCGCGTATAGCTTGGAATGCGCACTCGACAAGCCGGGCCGGCTCACTGACTATCTTCCGGTTTGCCTCCGTATATTTATATCGATCATCGGCACTTGGGGTTCCCGGTATACGCACACAACATGGCAACGCGGGAAATTCTGCTGTGCCTCTCGGAAGAAGACTGTATCGAAAAATGGGGCAACGGATTACGGAGTGGGAAGAGCGCCTGAATAGGCATATGTTTTCTGGTCTATTCCGACCTATCAATAAGCCAAAACTGCATACAATCTTTCTGCCATTACTTTCTGGAAGTGAAACGCCATGAAAAACAACCAGCCTGTCACCCAGCGTGAATATGAACTGAAGCAGGGTTCAAACATCATTTCGCGTACCGATAAAAAAGGCATTTTGACCGATTGTAACGAAGAGTTCGTAGAGGCATCCGGCTTTACCCGCCAGGAACTCGTCGGGAAATCACATAACGTCGTTCGCCACCCGGATATGCCTGAAGAAGCGTTCCGAGACTTGTGGGATACCCTGAAGCGCGGTCGACCTTGGGCTGGAATCGTCAAAAATCGTCGGCAGAATGGCGATCACTACTGGGTTCGAGCAACGGTTACGCCGATGCCGGATGGAAACGGATATACGTCCATTCGCAGCAAGCCAAACCGTGAGGAGGTTCAGGCCGCAGAAAAGCTCTACCAGCGTATGCGCGATGACAAGAACATTCGGCTCGATGAAGGAAGCGTCCAGATTGCAGGTATATTCAACCTCTTTAAGAACGTAAAAGTTGCACATCGCTTACTGGTCATGGCGATTTTGCCGGTATTGTTCGCGGTCGCATTGCTGACCAATAGTTTGTGGTCGCTGCATCAAAGCAATAATTCCCTCAAGTCAGTGTATGAGGACCGCCTAGTTGCACTGGACCACCTCAGCAAGATCAACGACCTTAACCAAATGAGCCTTGTTAATCTGCTGCTTGCTTCACGGTCAGGAACAACCAAGGCGACTGTTTCAGAGCTGCTGGCATTCATCAACCAAAACAAAACCGACATCGACGCAACGTGGTCTGAAATCATGAAGACGCACATCGATGATGGGGAAAAACCACTGGTTGCCAATCACATTCAGAAACGAGATGCCATGTGGGCACTCATACTGCAAACTGGCAGCCTCATTTCTGCAGGGAACATTGCACAGGCAAACACGTTGTTCGACAACGAGTTGAAAGCCATTCGTGCTGAACAAGAAAACTCAATCGACAGATTGATCAGCTACCAAGGAACAATGGCGAAACAAGCTTACGAAGAAGGGGTTTCCAGATTCAATCTCAACCTTATTCTGAGCCTTGTTGTCGGAATTTTCGGTACCTTGATTGTCTTGACCATTGCCGGTCTCAGTATGCGCTACATCAAGCGGAGCTTGATGAATGCGGGTGAAGCAGCCACAGCGATTGCCAATGGCGACTTAACGAAGCCATTGCCGCGCGCAACACATGACGAGATTGGTGATCTGGTGTCGGCCCTCTCCGTTATGCGTAACGCGTTGCACGAACTGTTGGCGAACATGCGGGACAACGTTGAAATCATCAATCACTCGTCTGCCGAACTCACGTCAACAGCAAAATCCAGCGCAAAAGTGTCTGAAGCCCAGGCAGATGCCGCGTCAAGCATGGCGGCAGCAGTGGAACAGATGACCGTATCAATTGATCAGGTGGAAGAAGGTGCGCGGGAAACCCATAAAGTAACGCAGGAATCCGCGTTTCGGTCTGATGAGGGCGCGAAAATCATCCACAGCGCAGCCGAAGAGATGGAAAGAATCGCTGAAGCGGTCAGGTCGTCAGCCAAAACGATCAGGGAACTTGAAGTTTTCTCGGTACAAATTTCCAGCATTGCCGGCGTGATCAAGGAAATTGCAGACCAGACTAACTTGCTGGCACTCAATGCAGCCATAGAAGCAGCCAGGGCCGGCGAACAAGGCCGCGGATTTGCCGTGGTAGCAGATGAAGTTCGGAAACTGGCGGAACGTACCGCAAAATCGACAACAGAAATCTCGGATATGGTTGTAAAGATCCGGGAAGGCACGCAACAAGCCGCCCAGGAAATGGAATCGGGTGTGGTACGAGTCAACGATGGCGTGGAGCTTGCCAGAAAGGCTGGCGAATCAATGAAAGGTATTCGTGAAGGTGCGGAGCACACCAGTGTTTCCGTGAATGAAATGACCAATGCCCTCAAGGAACAAACGGTAGCGGCACGGGAAATCGCGCAACGTGTTGAAGAAATTGCTCAGGGCGCCGACTTAAACAAGGAATCCTCCGCAAGAACAGCAGTTTCAGCGCATGGAATGGAAACGCTTGCGAAAAACCTGCTGAAGTTGTCTGAACGATTCAGGATTGCCTGAGAGAAGTAACCTCCATGTTTTGCGTTACCATATTTCCTATAATTCTTGCCGAAATCTTGATGTCGAAGTGAAAGGCGCCGATTTTTTTGCACTCACTATGTGACGTTTGCGCTAAACGATAGGGATCCTGCGCTTTTCGCTTTGATAGTGCAGGTTCGCTTCACCCAGACAACCGAATCGCAGTTTGCCTTGTGGCACTTCCGTCTAAAAAACCTTGCAATAGTCAACTCAAAGCCTACCAGTTGCGATAACTTGTCCGTGATGCAATCTGGACCTACGGATTCAGACAGTCTGTACTGCTAGCCAATGCTACGGTAGCGGGCAATCATGCCCGGCACCGCATTCGACTAGGTACCCAGATATGATCGAGTAGATCGACGCGTGCGGGTCAGCACGTGCAGCTACTACTTTAACCGTCACAGTAGATCCCGCGTCGGCGTAAAATCGCACCGATTTACTGACGGTAAACGAGTCGACAGGGCCATATGCGGTATGGATAGCTGTCGCGACTGGAAACGAAACCAACCGGTGCTCCGCCAAGAGCCCGCTGTGATTGTTTCAACGGCTAGACTTGCAGGCATGCCGCCAGACGAAAATGCGAAGCCTGCAGCAACGGTTTCGATAACCAGGAGGCGATTAGGCGGGACCGTCTTCGACAACACGCAATCGAGTTGGCCGGGCACCGACAGTAGGTTAGAGCATGACGCCTGAAAACTATGCCGGCCGGGGTTATCGGCATCACGTACCAGCAGCGGAGTGTTGGCAACGACGACAGTTCCTCAAGCAGCGGTACAGATCGTTTTATTTGCATGTTCTGGCATCACAGCTGCAAATACGCCACCGGCGACCATGAAGCCTACTGCGGTAATCATGCTAATAACGTTTGCAGTCCCTTATCGAGTGACTGCCTGCAGTGTATTCCCTCATCCCACTTTTTAACTGCCGTATAAAACAAAAAAGCCCATGAAACTCATGGGCTTGGTTTACTAAACTTTACAGTTTATGTATAGGTACTCTTTAAAACGGGATATCGTCATCAAAATTGTCGAAGGTACTCTTGGACGCGGGTGCCGATTTTGCAGGCGCGCCGCTACTATCGGGCTGAGCGGCAGTTGGACGGTTTTCGACAACTTCAAAACTGCCCGCACCGGACGATTTTCCGCCTAGCATGGTCATCTCGTTCACTACTATTTCAGTCGTGTAGCGATCCTGTCCTTCCTTAGTCTGCCATTTACGGGTCTGAAGCTTCCCTTCGACGTATATTTGCGAACCTTTCTTTAGATATTCTCCCGCAATTTCCGCAAGACGGCGGTAGAACACCAGGCTATGCCATTCGGTCTTTTCCTGCTTTTCGCCGCTCTTGTCTTTCCAGTTTTCCGACGTCGCCAAGGTGCAGTTAGTCACCGCTTCACCGCTTGTCATGTAGCGCGTTTCCGGGTCTTTGCCCAACCTGCCTATCAATATCACCTTGTTCACTGACATATTTTTCTCTCCTCCAATTTGCGAATTGCCAATTTTATTGGTCACCGAACGATTAAGCCTGTCACTGGACAAATATTCGTATCACTCGGCACTTATATAAGTCGAATATTTTGAATGCTTATTCACTTAGTAACAACATCAACATTAAAAACGCATCTGTTAGGTGAATTACGGAGACATGCTCCCCGCAACTCTTTTCGCCACTAACATGTCGACTTGATGAGTATGGAGAGCATTATACTTTCGATTACCCACTATTCATTTGTAATTTGCTAACCACTGTCGCATGGGAATCTTAACTCTAACTGCTCGTGGTACAAAAGGCGATCGGCGTTCAAAATCAACTCAAGAATATTGTCGTGCAGCGTACTTCGGGAACATCGCTACAACAATTCAGTGACTTCCGGCTGAATATTCCGCGTAAACAGTATCGAGCAATGTTGCCCGTAACGGCTGATTGCCAAGGTACTATTCAGACCAGACATTTTTGCCATTTCCGACAAGGTCGACATATCCTCGGGATAGTCACATTCCGCCACATGAACGCAGGCCTGTTCCAATTGGTCTGGCGGAATTTCTGGCCAGGTACTGCGCATCATCCGTATATAGCGATCGAGATAGGCCTCGCGTGTCTGGCTCTCGTCGCGCAGTACATCGACCAGCAGAAACCAGCCTTCCTCAGACAGATGCGTTGCGACAGCATCAAAAAATGCAGCTTTCTGATCAAGCGCAAGATGGTGAAGAGCGAATCCGCTGAAAACAACGTCCCATTTACGATCTGTTGTAGCCATCGCTTCCAGCAGATCACCATGCCTGCGCAGATGAACGCCGGAAACGCTCTCAAGATAACCCGCAGCTTCTTCCAAGGCGTTCTCCGACAAATCCACACCTTCGTAATATGCGGGAGGAGACTGCAATAGTGCGGGGGCAAGAAAACGCACGCTGCCGCAACCCAGATCAATGAGCGCGTATGCCTTGTTGGCCCGCCGCAACTCAAATAGTGCGGCAACCTTTGCATATATTTCGCGATGGAACATGTAATTGTGTCGCGTGA
>JBARHR010000146.1:0-4174 GCA_049799335.1 Gallionella sp.
TGGCAGGCTCGCGTCTGGATACCACCGTGCACCTGGAGGGCATATTGCGCAGCGGGAGGCCAAGCAACAACGGTCAGGATTTCACCGCCGACAACAGTATTCGCCTGGCCGCTCGCAAGACACTCTACGATTTCGGAAGGACCAGTAATGCCGAAGAGGCTGCACAACTGAATTTACGGTCGCGGCAGGCAGACATTACCTCGGTCTTGGACAATCGTCGCCTTGAGATTATGGCGAGGTATTTCGATGTGTTACTGGCCGACCTGCAATTTACCGTAGACAACGAGTTGATGTCGGTACGCTATGTTAGCTTCGATCACGGCAAAGATAAATTGGAACGCGGTCAGATTTCCAGCCTCGATCTGGCAGAATTGGAATCGCGCTATACCGATATACTGGAAAAGCGCAATATAAGCGCGCAAAAGCAGCGATTGACACGCGCGTTATTGGCCAATTCCATGAACCGCCCTGGAGATTTGCCGACGAATCTTGACGATCCAAAACTGATCGGTAACCGACGCAAACTTCCCGACTTTGAAGCATTGCTGCCGATACTCCTGAACAATAATCCGCAGCTGCGCGGGTATCGCGAACTTCTGGCGGCATCGCAAAAGCGCATGGATGCACTTAGCGCAGAAGCACGGCCTATGCTTGATGCAGAACTGCAAGCTTCCGAATACAGTCGTACCGCGTCGACGCGCGATACCTTGAGTGCGGGGTTGATTTTGAGCTGGCCGTTGTATCAAGGTAGGCGGGTGGACTCGAGAGTTGTTCGAGAGCGTTCACAATTCAACAAATTGCAGGCCACCACAGAAAAGATCAAGATGGACCTGACTCAAGCATTGCTCGAGACTTGGCTCGACGTTTCACAGTTGCAAAGTTCAGCTCGAACTGCGTCCCAAAAGTATGTTGACTTGCGGGACCTGCAGCTTGAGAAGAGTCGTGGGCTGTATGAACTTGAGCTCACCAGCAACCTGGGTACTGCGATGGTGGGAACCGCGGAAGCCAATCTGCGTGCGCGCCGAACAGAGTACGAATTGGCGTTGAGCATGGCACGGTTAGAGGCACTGATCGGTATTCCACTCGAACAGGCAGTTCCAAATCACAAGGAATAACATATGAACAAATGGACAGTTTTGGTATTGCTGACACTGTGCTCGCCTACACTGTGGGCAGCGGAGTATCAGGCTACCTTGCAATGGTCGCATCGTGTTGAATTGTCGACCCCGGTGTCGGGTACGGTAAACGCGGTCAATGTTGACATGGGAGATAACGTGACCAGGGGTCAAGCGTTACTTTCACTTGATAGCACAATGTTCACCGCGACAGTGGAGCAGGGGCGCGCCGAAACGACACGATTGAAAGCCGAGACGGAGGAAGATAAACGCGACTTGAATCGAGTTCGGGAATTGCATGAACGGACCGTTGCTTCAACTGCTGAACTGGATCAGGCCGAATTAACTGAAATCAAGAGTAGTACGATGCTTGCAGAAGCGCAAGCGAGGCTAACTAAGTCTCAGAAATCGCTTGACGATACAATTTTGCGTGCCCCGTTCGACGGCATCGTGATTGCTCGCCAGGTTGAACCTGGACAAACCGTGGCAGCGCAATTGCAGCCGAAAACTCTGCTTGTATTGGCGAAATCTGGAGAAATGATTGCGCGGATACCCGTTGCAATATCGGACCTCGACAAATTTAAAATTGGTCAGGTAGTAAAGGTCACTGTCAGTAAGGTGCAATATGGCGGAAAAGTGAAGACGCTGGGCTTGGAACCTTTGGCGTCAAAAGACGGCCCTGTTTATCTTGCAGATGTCCTGTTTTCAACCAAGGATTCGTTGCGCGCTGGTTCAAGCGCAATGGTAACGGTCCCTTAAACAGGTGCCAACCGCGGTCAATCACGCATCAATAGGTGATATTGAATTTTCATGGTAATGGCAGAACCTGCAACGATGGACGCCAGCGCAAGCAACGATCCGAGCGAGAGCGTAGAAACGCCGGTTATTCCCTGACCAACTGTACAACCCATGGCGGTAACACCACCGAAACCCATGAGCGTGCCACCGATGATGTGATAGAACATGTCCTGTGCGGAAGAAAAGGCTTCCCACTTGAATGATTTGGTGAACATCGAATAGAGAAATGAGCCTATTCCGACACCGAACACCGTCGCTACGCCGAACGTGACGATGTTCGACGCGTCGGTCCAATAGGCCCAATATTCCAGCGTATATGCTGTTGGTGCGACAAACGACATCGATTCGGCCAAATGGGAGTTCGTCCCAAAGTACGTCATTTCAAGTGTGTCCGGATTTTCACCGAAACCAAGATGACCGGTTATATACCATCCTGCTACTACAACCAGACCAATAATCAGCCCGGACAAGTTGTTGTCTAGGCTCTTACGGAAGCTTTTGTCCTTGAACACAAAGAGGAGGATCGCAATACCGATCGTGCAGGATATTGTTAGCTGAAGGATGTTTATCGGCATTCCCCCAAATCCCGAGAGCATTGCTGGAAGCGTTTGACCGTGATCCAACTGTATAGTGACCGCCGATGCCTGCAATACATTCACGCGAAACGCGCCAAACAGTCCCTTCAGGGTCATCATGGCTGCAAAGCCCAGATATATGAACACCACGACGGATCTCAGATTTCCCCCACCAACACGGACCAAAGTTTTGTTTGCGCATCCGGATCCTAGCGTCATGCCTACACCAAAACAAAGTCCGCCAACGGTATAGGCGAGCCACGGGAAGCTGCTGCCGGTATAGATAGTTTTGGTTAAATCTATATAGCCAAAATAGGAAAGCAAGTTTGTACCGATCATCGCGATCGCAATCGCCAGGAGCCAAGCGCGCATCCGCCCCCAGTGTCCCATGTTTACGACATCCGATATCGCACCCATGGTGCAAAAGTTGGTTTTGTTAGCTATCAGTCCGAAGACGATACCCAACCCGAGTCCCCACCAGACTACAGTACTAGTCAAATTCGAAGCATCCATAAGCCACTAATCTCAAGTTTATTAATAAGCATAATCGGCTAAACCTATTGCTAACCGAATCCGAAAATATTGTACCGCTTAGTCTCATGCAATTCCTGTGTTACCGTCGATACCGATCAATTTCGGCATGTTGAGGTTGCGCGGAGAAATGACCTTCTTATCTTTTAGGTAACTGGCCACGACATCCCAGATAGGTTCGCCGGTGGCACCTTCGTTTACCGGGGCCCAACCAGCAACTTTGTATTTTTTGTTGGCGTCCACTGCCTTGCCATTCAACATCATATTGTTGATGCGTTTGCCGATACCTTGCCTCAAGTCGCAGGTATAACTGATGCCACCTACACGCACCATGTCACCGCCTTGCTGCTTATACGGGTCGGCGTTGAACAGATTATCGCAAACGTCCTCCATGATCGCTTTGATCATTTCTCCAGTCATTTCCGTCAAGGTGGATTGCGGATACGTGATTGCGGTTTGATCCATTACATGTTCAAGGGTAATGGCTTCGCCCGGAAGTAGGGAGGTTCCCCAACGGAAGCCTGGGGAAAACGCAGCATCGGCTCCCTTGACCTCCATCATTGCGTCGAGTATCAGTTGGTCGAACGTGCCGTTGAAATTGCCACGCCGATACAATGTTCCCTCCGTGATAGCCAATTTCTCAGCCAGTTTGTCAGCATAGGGCGCGCGTATCTTGTCAATCAAATTAGACATTTCAACGTTTGGTTTGATCAGGTTGGCAAAAACGGGCAGCAACTTGTAGTGGATGTCGGCGACCTTACCGTTTTTGACATCGAAATCCATTACCCCAAGAAATTTTCCATTTGAACCCGCGTTGGTAACAAGCGTTTGTCCGCCAGAATTCTGGACCTTGACGGGTTGGGGTATGCCGTCATGGGTATGTCCACCAAAAATTGCGTCAATGCCGCTTACTCGGCCCGCCATTTTCAGATCAACGTCCATGCCGTTGTGAGAAAGTACAACGACAACTTGCGCGCCCTTGGAACGCGCCTCATCGACGACCAACTGCATATTGTCGTCCTGAATGCCAAAACTCCAGTCGGGGATCATGTATCTCGGATTTGCGATAGGCGTATAAGGAAACGCCTGACCTATGATCGCTACCGCGACGCCATTGATGTCTTTGATTACATACGGCGAAAAAACAGGATCACC